>NZ_CP070356.1:2533750-2885625 GCF_016919445.1 Pseudomonas sp. PDNC002
CCGAGGTTGGAATACAGCACGCTGCCGGCGCTGAGGTAGACCTGCCCCTGCTTGCGCAGGGTGCGTTGTACGTCATAACGCTCGCGCGGGTTGGCGGCGCTGAAGAACAGCGTGTCCACCGCCTGGTTGCCTTCCAGGTCGAGGATGCGCAGGGTCTGCCCGGCCTTGAGTTCGGTGAGGCTGGGTTCGCCGGCCGGGATCAGGGTGCGCGAGACGCAGGCTTCCGGGTGTTTGTCGCTGGGGACGATGGGCATGCTCGCGCTCCTTACAGGTACTGGCGTTCGGTGTTGTGGAAGCCGCGGCCATTCTCCGGGCGGGACGTACGGCAGAGCACGCTGATGCCGTCGGCGGCGACCTGCTGCCAGGTCAGGCCGATGGGCTTGGGCGCGTACTGCGGGTTCGGGTCCATGGGGTGTTGAAGGGCGGTGAGCACTACCAGGGTGTCCATCGGCGCGTAGAGCTCGACGTAGTCGCCGGCCTTGGAATTGACCTGGGCGAAGCGGAAGCAGCCGTCGGCATCGACGTCCACGCGGCTGAACAGGTTCAGGCACATCAGCAGGTCCTGCAGGCGCATGTCCCACTTGCCCATCTCCACCAGCAGGTTGTCCACGCCATTGCGGTAGAAGCCGTTGCGCAGTTCCTGGTAGCGCCCCGCGCCGTATTTCTCCTGCACTTCGGCGGCGTTCAGCACGCCGCCGAAGCTGTCGTGCCAGCCGCAGCTGTCGGCGGTGATGGCGGCGAGCACGCGGCCCATGTCCGAGTACAGGCAGTGGCCGGCGGTGAGCTTGGCGGTGTGCTGGCATTTGAGGCTGTCGGGCAGGTTCAGCCGCTCGCTTTTCTCGGCGGCGTTGAACAGCAGCAGGCTGATGTTGCCGCCGCCTTCGATGTCGGTCAGGCGCAGCACCTGGCCGCGCTTGAGGACGAAGGAGGTGTGGCCGCCGCCGGGGACGGTTTCTTCGTAGAGGGTGGTGCGCAATTCGTTCATGGCGGGCTCCTTAGTAGGCCGGCGTGATCAGCGGGGCGGCGGCCGTTTCCAGGCGCGCGGCAAGCGGTTCGGGCAGGGCGGCGCGGGCGGCCTTGCGGTCGGCGTTGAGCGGGATGTCGTAGGTGATACGGGCGCCATAGGCGTTGGGTGCCTGCGGGTCATGGCGAACCTTGTCGAAGACCAGCAGGCGGGTGCCCAGGCTGAAGCCCTCGGCGAGGTCGTGGGTGACCATGAACACGGTGAGCCGGGTTTCCTGCCACAGCTCCAGCAGCAGGACGTGCATGTCCTTGCGGATGCCGGGATCGAGCGCGCCGAAGGGTTCGTCGAGCAGCAGCACACGTGGCTTCATCACCAGTGCCTGGGCGATGGCCAGGCGTTGCTGCATGCCGCCGGAGAGGGCCCTCGGATACTGCTTCAGCGCATGGCCGAGGCCGACGCGCTCAAGCAGGGCGGCAGCCTGCTCGCGGGCCTCGCGCTTGGCGCTGCCGAACAGCCGGCCGAGCAGCGGCGAGCGCGGCAATTCCAGGCCGAGGGCGACGTTGTCGAGCACGGACAAGTGCGGGAATACCGAGTAGCGCTGGAACACCACGCCACGGCTCGGGTCGGGCTCGCCCGGCAGCGGTTGGCCTTCGAGCAACAGCTCGCCACGGCTGGGGCGCTCCTGGCCGAGCAGCAGGCGCAGGAAGGTGGATTTGCCGCAGCCGGAGGCGCCGACCAGGGTGCAGAACTCGCCTTCCTTCACCTCGAGATTGAGGCGTTCGAGCACCACGTTGCCGTCGTATTCCTGCCAGACATTGCGGACAGAAATGAAGCTCATGCCTTGCCTCCTTCGTACCAGGGGAAGGCACGCTGGGTAAGCAGGCGCAGGCCGTAGTCCATCAGCCAGGCCAGGGCGGTGATCCACACCACGTAGGGCAGGATCACGTCCATGGCGAGGTAGCGGCGCACGAGGAAGATGCGGTAGCCCAGGCCGTCAGTGGAGGCGATGGCTTCGGCGGCGATGAGGAACAGCCAGGCCGAGCCGAGCATCAGGCGCAGGGAAATCAGCAGGCGCGGCATCAGTTGCGGCAGCACCACGCGCAGGATCAGCGTCCAGGTGCTGGCGCCCAGGGTCTGCGCCTTGATCAGCAATTCGCGGGGGATTTCCCTTGCGCGCTGTTCGATGTCACGGGCGATGCAGGGGGCGACGCCGATGACGATCAGCACCACCTTGGACAACTCGCCGAGGCCGAAGACGATGAACAGCACCGGCAGGATCGCCAGCGGCGGAATCATCGACAGCACGGTGAGCAACGGTGACAGCGGCGCGCCGAACAGCGGCACGCTGCCGGCGGCGATGCCCAGCACCAGGCCGAGCAGGGCGGCGATGCCAAGACCCATGCCGAGACGTTGCAGGCTGGCGCCGGTGTCCTGCCAGAACAGCACTTCGCCGGTGCGCTTGTCTTCGTTGAAAGCCAGGCGGTTCACCGCGTCGGCCATCTGCGCGGCGCTGGGTAGCAGCTTGTCGTTGGGGTTCTCCGCCAGCCGCGAGGTGGAGCCCGCGAAGTAGGCGAACAGCAGCAGGGCGAAGGGCAGCAGTACCAGGAACAGGCGGCCGCTGCGGTCGGGGGTTCGGTTGATCAGGCGCATGCTTCGTACCTGTTTATTGCGGGCCCTGGGGGCCGGTAACTTCGTCGCGTGATTTCGTGCCGATGCTTTCCCTCACCCCAGCCCTCTCCCAGGGGGAGAGGGGGCGGTCCGTGCCGGCTGGCGCCGTGGCGCCTTCCTGGACAGAACGGAGGGGCAGGGAGAGCGGCTCTCGTAGGAGCGGATCTCATCCGCGAATCGCGCCGACGTCTGCGGCTTTCGCGGACAAGGTCCGCTCCTACAGGTCAGAGCTTGCCTTCGGCTGCCATCTGCACGTAGCTCGGGTCGAAGCGCAGCTTGAGGTTCTTCGCGTCACCGGTGGACAGCCCGCCCGCGAAGCTCATGCCGACCGCGTCGGCACTTTTCGCGCCTTCACCGAGCAGGCCGTGGGCGAAGGAGAAGGCCGCGACCTTGTCCATGGTCGCCGGCAGTTTCGGGCTGGTGGCGAAGGCCAGCGCCTCCTTCGGCGTGGCGAACAGCTTGGTGGTGGCGAGCTGGCTCTGGTAGCCGGCGAGGTCGGTACCCGAGGCCTTGGCCATGTGTTCCAGCGCGGCACGGGTTTCGGCGCTGTCGCCCTGCATCAGCGCGACGGTTTCGAACCAGGCGCCGGTCAGCGCCTTGCCCAGGGCGGGGTTGTCTTTGAGCACGGAGCTGTTGACCACCATCATGTCCATGATCTCGCCGGGGATCTGGCTGGAGTTGAACACCTCGGTGGTGCCCGGCTTGGCGCGGGCCTCGGCGAGCATCGGGTTCCAGGTGGTCACGGCCTGCACGTCGTCGGTGTTGAAGGCGGCGGCGATGTCGGCGTCGGAGGTGTTCACCGTCTTCACGTCCTTCTCGCTCAGGCGGGCGCTTTCCAGCGCGCGGGCGAGCAGGTAGTGGGAGACCGAGAGCTCCACCAGGTTGACGTCCACACCCTTGAGGTCGGCCAGGGTCTTGCCTTCACCCTTGATGACGATGCCGTCGTTGCCGTTGGAGAAGTCGCTGACGATCAGCGCGGTGGAGTCGACGCCGCCGGCGGCGGGGATGGTCAGGGCGTCCATGTTGGTCATGGTGCAGCCATCGAACTGGCCGGCGGTGTACTGGTTGATCGACTCGATGTAGTCGTTGAGCTGGGTGACCTTGATCTCGATGCCGTACTTCTTCGCCCACTTGTCGACGATGCCGTGGCTGGCCGCGTATTCCCAGGGCATCCAGCCGGCATAGATGGTCCAGCAGAGGTTGAAGCTGTTCTTCGCGGCGGCGGAGGCTGAGAGGCTGAAGGCGGCGAGGCCGGCGGCGAACAGGGCGGTCAGAAGGGGCTTGCGCATGGAGCATCTCCAGTCGATTGGCGGGCAGGCAGGAGTCGGGCGGCACGTGTCGCTCTCGTCTCCCGGGCTTTTGTCCCGCCGTGTAACCTCGCTGGAGGTCGATGACTCTCGGACCAGTCACTCGCTTGGCGAGCCGGAACCCTAGTCATCCATTGTCGAATTGTGGTGCTGCTTTCCGCTGTGGCGGATGGCTCCTGCACGACTCGGATATAGCGAGCGGCGTGCCAAGTTGGCGAAAGTGCCGGGGCAGAAGGGCTGCGGCGAATCGGAGCGGATATTTCGGTGCACGCGAGGGCGTTCGCCTGCCCTCAAATGAAGCGTGGCGCCGCTTCCTGGTGCGCGGGCCAGTCGAAAGGCAGGAGCGTGCCAGGTGTACCGGGCGGCAGACTGAAGCGACATTCACCTTGAGGAATCCATCGCCATGTCCGAGTTGCTGAGCTTCGCCAAGGGCGCGCTGGCCATGTTCTGGCTCGCCGCCGTGCTCAACCTGATCTACCCGTTCGGTGAGCTGCACCGTCCGCTGCTGTGGCTGTCCGCCGCCATCCTGCTGGTGCACGTCGGTGAGGTGCTGTTGCTGGCGCGTCGGCGTTCGGTCACCGAGAAGGTGCAGGTGCTGCTGTTCGGTGTGCTGCATCTGCAAAGCCGCAAGCTTCGTCGCCTGGAAATTGTAAACGGCTGATTTACCGAAGCTTTACCTTTAGCTGTGGCACCGCCTTCTGACAGACATGTCTGATCTTGCGAGACCGGAAGAACTGTCGCCCCGCACTCCCGCGGGGCAGCCGGCTCGCTCGATGGAGGCGCCATGCGTCGACTCTTCGCTGCTGTACTGATGATCCTTCCGTTGACCGGTTGCGTGGTCTACGAGCATGACCATGGAGGCTGGCGCGACCGCCCGCACTACTATCGCCCCGCGCCGCCACCGCCGGCTTACTACGGCGGCCCCTACCAGGGCTGGCACCGGTGACGTTCAAGGCAGGGCCAGAGCCCCTCACCCTAACCCTCTCCCGCAAGCGGGAGAGGGGACCGTTCGGTGCAGGAGGAAGCCTATGTTTCAGCCGGCACGGACGGCTCCCTCTCCCTTGGGAGCGGGGCGCGCAGCCTGAGGGGAACCCCAGCACTGAACCTTCAACGAAGTGGCGTCTTGTCGTGTGCGGCCCCATTCAGGGCGCGGCGTTGAACGCCGCGTCTTCCTCCAGCAACAGCTCGACGAACTGGCTGGCCGCCGGCGACAGGCTGCGGCCGGCGTGCCGCACCAGCGCGTAGGCAGAGCCGCGCCCGGCCACCTCGCCGTTGGGCCAGGGCAGCACGGCGAGACTACCGGCCTGGACATCGGCGGCAACCACGTCCCAGGTGGCAAGGCAGAGCACGTCGCTGCCCTTCACCAGTTCCTTGAGCATCAGCACGTCATCGCACTGCACGCTCAACGGTTGCGCGCGGCCCAGGATGCGCGAGAGTCCCTCATGGGCGTCGCGGGGCAGGCGCGGCCCCGCCAGCGGATGGCTGAGCACGCTGTCGAGCGAGGGTTGGCTGGCCATCAGCGGATGCTCCGGCCGGCAGAACAGCACGCCGCGATGTTCCCGTAGCGGCAGGATGTCGAGGCGGCTGTCGCCTTCCAGTTCGCGGTAGTCGGCGACGAACAGCTCCAGTTCGTCATCCAGCAGGCGCTGCTGCAGCTCGCCCCAGTTCTCGATGGACAGCAGGATCGACACCTTCGGATGCGCACTGCTGTAGCGCGCCAGTACCTGCGGCATCAGCCGCGCGCCAGGGAAGGGGCCGGCGCCCAGGCGCAGCTCGCCGGTTTCCAGGTCGGCCAGTTGCAGCACGGCATTCTTCAGCGCGCGGTCGCCGGCCAGCAGGCGGCGGGCGTGTTCCAGCACCAGCTTGCCGTGCGCAGTGAGGGTGATGCCGCGTGGATTGCGGTCCACCAACTGGCAGTCCAGCTGGCCTTCCAGCGCCTGGATGCTGCGCGACAGGGCGGGTTGACTAAGATTCACCGCATCGGCGGCGCGGGCGAAGTGACCGTGCTCGGCGAGGGCGACGAAGTGGCGTAGCTGGCGAAGATCGCTCATGCGCTTCCTGCATTGATAGTGATTTTGGAATGCATTGGAATTATTAGCGCGACGGCCGGCATAGTGCGAGCACAACAACAAATACCGGAGCCTTCCGATGTCCCGTCTTTCCGCTGCCGTTCTCCTGGCCAGTCTCTGTCCCGGCCTGCTGGTCGCCGCCGAACAGCCCAAGCCAGCGACTTCCTTTACCCAGGCCGCCCAGGAGCAGGTGCGCCAGTCACTGCCCTTCGGTGACCGCGCCGACTTCGACCGGGTGGAGAAGGGGCTGATCAAACGCCCCGAGAACCTGGTGATCAAGAACGATGACGGCAGCGTCGCCTGGCAACTGGGCGACTACGACTTCATCAAGGCCGCCAAGGACATCGCCAGCGTCAACCCGAGCCTGATGCGCCAGGCGCAGCTGAACCTCAGTTACGGCCTGTTCAAGGTCACCGACGGCATCTATCAGGTGCGTGGCTACGATCTGGCCAACACCACCTTCATCGAAGGCAAGACCGGCTGGATCGTCATCGACACCCTGACCACCCCGGCGACCTCCAAGGCTGCCTACGCCCTGGTGAGCCAGGAGCTGGGGCAGAAGCCGATCCGCGCGATCATCTACAGCCACGCCCACGCCGACCATTTCGGTGGGGTGAAGGGGTTGGTCAGCCAGGAGCAGGTGGACAAGGGCGAGGTGCAGATCATCGCGCCCAAGGGCTTCATGGAAGCGGCGATCAAGGAGAACGTCATGGCCGGCAACGCCATGATCCGTCGTGCCACCTACCAGTACGGCACTGTGCTGCCGAAGGGGCCGAATGGTCAGGTCGACATGGCGATCGGCAAGGGCGTGGCGCACGGCCCGCTGAGCATCATCGCGCCGACCAAGCTGATCGAGGGGGAGCTGCAGGACCTGGAAATCGACGGCGTTCCCTTCACCTTCCAGAACACCCCGGGCACCGAATCCCCGGCGGAAATGAACGTCTGGCTGCCGCAGCAGAAAGCGCTGCTGATGGCCGAGAACGTCACCGCCACGCTGCACAACCTTTACACCCTGCGCGGCGCCGAGACGCGCGATCCGCTGGGCTGGAGCAAGTACATCAACGAGGCGCTGCACCGTTTCGGCGACAAGGCCGAGGTGATGTTCGCCGTGCACAACTGGCCGCGCTGGGGGCACGAGGACATCGTCCATACCCTGGAGAAGCAGCGCGACATGTACGGCTACCTGAATGACCAGACCCTGCACCTGGCCAACAACGGGGTGACCATCAATCAGATCCACGAGCGCCTGAAGGTGCCGCCGGAGCTGGCCAACGAGTGGTTCAACCGCGGCTACCACGGCAGCGTCAGCCACAACGTGCGCGCGGTGGTGAACAAGTACCTGGGCTACTACGACAGCAACCCGGCAACCCTGAACCCGCTGGCGCCGGAGGATTCGGCGGTGAAGTACGTGGAGTTCATGGGCGGCGCAGATCACCTGCTGCAGATGGCCAAGGCATCCTTCGACAAGGGTGAATACCGCTGGGTCGTGGAAGTGGTGAACAAGCTGGTCTTCGCCGACCCGACCAACCAGGCCGCACGCAACCTGCAGGCCGATGCCCTGGAGCAGCTCGGCTACCAGGCGGAGAACGCCGGCTGGCGCAACAGCTACCTGGTCGCCGCGCAGGAGCTGCGCAACGGCGTGCCGCGCGACCTGCCTTCGCTGCGCGTAGCCAACCCCGATGCGCTGGCGGCCATGGATACCGGCTTGCTGTTCGACTACCTCGGCGTACGCCTGAGCGCGGAGAAGGCCGAGGGCGAAGATTTCAGCATCAACCTGGTGCTGCCGGACAAGAATGAGCAGTACCTGCTGGAGCTGAAGAACTCGCACCTGAACAACATCAAGGGTGTGCAGAGCGAGAACGCCGGGCAGACCGTGACCATCGACCGCGCCGACCTCAACCGTCTGATGCTCAAGGAAGTCTCGCCGGTGCGCCTGGTATTCGAGGGCAAGCTCAAGAGTTCGGGCAATCCGCTGCTGTTGGCGAAGCTGTTCGGCATGCTCGAAGACTTCAACTTCTGGTTCGACATCGTGACCCCGCCCGAGAAGAGCTGAACGCTCTCCTGCGTCCGGCGCGGCTGATACCCCTCAAGGCCGCGTCATCCGCTGATGGCACAATGCAGTGATTGCATTGTGCCATTGTTTTTTTCGCGGCCAGTCTGCACCATGCCAACCCTGCGCCCGCAGCTGGTTGCTGGCGCTCGCAGTCGAGTAGTCGCGATCGTGTTCAGCCGTTGTTCCAGGGTGTGGCGTCGTTGCTGGCCGGGGCCGTTGGTCCTGGTGCTGGCGGCTTCGCTCGGCGTCCTGGCGGGGGCGCAGCAGGCCGAGTGGGACTTCAAGCTGATCAGCCAGCAGTCGGCGCGGCTCTACGGTCCGCTGGGCGAAGGTCAGGTGCGCATCGATGCCTGGCAGAAGCTGCTCGTGCAGCAGGCCGCGGCAGGCGAGCGCGATCAATTGCAGGCGGTCAATCGCTTCTTCAACGATCAACTGCGCTTCACCGATGACTTGAGCCTCTGGCACGAAGTGGACTACTGGGCCACGCCGGTGGAGGCGTTGCTCAAGGGCGCCGGCGACTGCGAGGACTTCGCCATCGCCAAGTACATCAGCCTGCGACACCTGGGCGTGCCGGCGCAGAAGCTGCGCATTACCTACGTCAAGGCATTGCGGTTGAACCAGGCGCATATGGTGCTGACTTACTACCCGAGGCCCGATGCCGTGCCGCTGGTGCTGGACAACCTGATCGGCAGCATCCTGCCGGCCAGCCAGCGCAGCGACCTGCAGCCGGTCTACGCGTTCAACGGCGAAGGCCTGTGGCTCGCCGGCACTGGCGCCGGCGGCGGCAAGCAGGTGGGCGACAGCAAGCGGCTGTCGCGGTGGCAGGACCTGCTGAAGAAAATGAAAGCTGAAGGCTTTCCTCTGAACGAATAGCTGCACCGATACGAATTGCTCCGTCGAGGGAGCCTGGAGACACGATGTCCCTGTTCAAACAGTTGTTGATCGCCATCTGCCTGTTCCTGGTGGTCGCCTTCAGCGGCAGCTTCATGGTCGGCCTGGAAAGCTCGCGCGAGCAGTATGGCAACCAGCTGCGCTCCCACGCCCAGGACGCGGCCACCGCGCTGGGCCTGTCGCTGACGCCGAACATCGACGATCCGGCGATGGTCGAGCTGATGGTCAGCTCGATCTTCGACAGTGGCTATTTCGAGAGCATCCGGGTGATCGACCTGGCCACCGGCAAGGTCATCGTCGAGCGCACCGGCGTGCCGGATGCCGTGGCGGCCAAGGTGCCGCAGTGGTTCATCTCGCTGATCGACCTGCACTCGGCCGGCGGCGACGCCATCGTCAGCCGCGGCTGGACCCAGGCCGCACGGGTCGAGGTGCTCAGCCACCCGATGTTCGCCATCGCCAAACTCTGGCAGAGCGCCCTGGGCAGCCTGCTCTGGCTGGTGCTGTGCGGCATCGCCAGCGCTGTGCTCGGCGCCATCCTGTTGCGCCGCCAGTTGAAACCGCTGGACTACATGGTCGAGCAGTCCCACGCCATCGCCCGCCGCGAATTCCTCAGCCTGCCGGAACTGCCGCGCACCCCCGAGCTGCGCCGTGTGGTGCAGGCGATGAACCAGATGGTGGAGAAGCTCAAGGCGCTGTTCCAGGAACAGGCCCAGCGCAGCGAACGCCTGCGCGATGAGGCCTACCAGGACAGCCTGACCGGGCTGGGCAACCGGCGCTTCTTCGATATGCAACTGCACAACCGACTGAGCGCCGAGGACCAGGTCAGCAGCGGTGTGCTGCTGGTGCTGCGGGTCAACGACCTGGCCGGATTGAACCAGCGCCTGGGCGGCCAGCGTGTCGACCAGTTGCTCAAGGCCGTGGCTGATCAGCTGCGTCTTGCCGGGCAAGGCCTGGGGGCCGGCCTGACCCTGGCGCGCAGCCGCGGCGGCGAGTTCGTGATGCTGGCGCCGGGGCTGATGCCCGAGGATGCGCCGGCCCTGGCGATGCGCCTGGAAGGCATGCTGGCCGCGCTGGTCACCACCGGGGCCAGCGATGTCAGCCCCGTGGCGTGCCTGGGCCTGGTGCCCTTCGTTTCCGGCGAGCCGGCGCAGGTTCTGCTGCAGCGTGCCGACGAGGCATTGGCACAGGCCGAGCGGCAGAACGACAGCTGCTGGGCCTTCCTCCAGGGAGGGGCGAAACCGGTCGCGGAGGAGCGTCACAGTTGGCACCAGCTGCTGGACGAGGCGCTGGTGCACAAGCGCTTCCAGCTGCATTTCCAGGCGGTGGTGTCCTGTGCCGATCCTCAGCAGGTACTGCACTACAAGGTGCTTTCACGTCTGCCGGACGGGCAGGGTGGCAGCATCGCCGCCGGGCGCTTCCTGCCCTGGCTGGATCGCTTCGGCTGGACGGCGCGGCTGGACCTGCTGATGCTCGAAAGCGTGCTGGCCGACATGGCGAAGCACAACCGTCCGCTGGCGCTGAACCTGTCTGCTGCACTGTTGCGGGATGAGTGGGCGACCAGCCGGGTATTCGATCTGTTGCGTCAGCACCCGCAGTTTGCCGGGCGCCTGACCCTGGAGCTGGAGGAAGACCAGTTGCCGGCCCAACCGGTGCTGGAGGCCCTGACCCGTCGCCTCGGCGAGCTGGGTTATCGCCTGAGCCTGCAGCACTTCGGCGGGCGCTTCAGCATGATCGGCAACCTGGCTCGTTTGGGCCTGGCTTATCTCAAGGTGGACGGCAGCCACATTCGCCACATCGATCAGGAGAACGACAAGCGCCTGTTCATCGAGGCGATGCAACGGGCGGCCCACAGCATCGATCTGCCCTTGATCGCGGAGCGCGTCGAGACTGCCGGGGAGTTCCGTGTGTTGAAAGAGATGGGCATCCAGGGCGTGCAGGGGCAGTTGTTCGGTGGCCCGGCGCCCTGGTGATCGACGTCCGGGCGAGGCGTTTTTCGTAGGAGCGGACCTTGTCCGCGATGTTTCCCAGCCGCTGATGGGCTTCGCGGACAAGGTCCGCTCCTACAGGGGCGCCGTGCGGCCATCGAGCAAAAAAAAACGGGGCTCAGATCAGCCCCGTTTCCTCGAAGCGATGCAACGGGCGGCCCACAGCATCGACCTGCCCTTGATCGCGGAGCGCGTCGAGACTGCCGGGGAATTCCGTGTGTTGAAAGAGATGGGCATCCAGGGCGTGCAGGGGCAGTTGTTCGGTGGGCCGGCGACCTGGTGATTGATGTCCCGGGCGAGGCGCTTTTCGTAGGAGCGGACCTTGTCCGCGATGTTTCCCAGCCGCTGATGGGCTTCGCGGACAAGGTCCGCTCCTACAGGGGCTGCCGTGCGGCCATCGAGCAAAAGAAAACGGGGCTCAGATCAGCCCCGTTTCCTCGAAGCGATGCAACGGGCGGCCCACAGCATCGATCTGCCCTTGATCGCGGAGCGCTTCGAGACTGCCGGAGAGTTCCGCGTGCTGAAGGAGATGGGCATCCAGGGCGTGCAGGGGCAGTTGTTCGGTGGGCCGGCGCCCTGGTGATCGACGTCCGGGCGCGGCGCTTTTCGTAGGAGCGGACCTTGTCCGCGATGTTTCCCAGCCGCTGATGGGCTTCGCGGACAAGGTCCGCTCCTACAGGGGCGGCCGTGCGGCCATCGAGCAAAAAAACGGGGCTCAGATCAGCCCCGTTTCCTCGAGGCGATGCAGCGGGCGGCCCACAGCATCGACCTGCCCTTGATCGCGGAGCGCGTCGAGACTGCCGGGGAACTCCGTGTGTTGAAAGAGATGGGCATCCAGGGCGTGCAGAGGCAGTTGTTCGGTGGGCCGGCGCCCTGGTGATCCACGTCCGGGCGCGGCGCTTTTCGTAGGAGCGGACCTTGTCCGCGATGTTTCCCAGCCGCTGATGGGCTTCGCGGACAAGGTCCGCTCCTACAGGGGCGCCGTGCGGCCATCGAGCAAAAAAAACGGGGCTCAGATCAGCCCCGTTTCCTCGTCGTCGTTGATCAATCGCGTCAGTCCGCCCAGGGCTTCCCGCGCCTGGGTCCGGTTGAGCAGCTTGGAACGCGCCGCCGGCGGCAGGTCGGTAATGCGGATCACGCCCTTGGTGATCAACACCGAGATCAGGTCTTCCAGTACCCGGATCATGTCCAGGTCGCTCTGCTTGAGCTGCAGCAGGCTGCTCTCGGCGGCCCAGGCCTGGATGTCCGGATGGTCCGCCGGCAGCGTGCCGGTGGCGCCCTCGAACTCGGCGTCCTCGACGCGCGCCACTTTTCCCTCGGCATTGCGCTGGATGTACAGCATCGGCCCGTCCCCGTTTTGTCGTGTGTGAAGGAGCGGCGGCGGAGCCATCCCGTGGGATGACTCCGCCGTCGTCGTGTCAGAGCCTGGCCCTTCGGTCGCCTCGCGGCAACCTCGGATCAGTGATGCTCAGTCTTGACCACCGGATCGGCGCCCGCCACCAGCTTGTTGACGATCTCCGACGAGGTCGTGCCGTAGGCGCTGAGATCGACGCCGGTCAGCTTGATGGTGACGTCCGCGCTGCTGTTGACCTGGCCGGTGGTGCTCACCTGCAGGGTCGAGGTCGCGGTGTCCACCTTCAGGTAGCTGAGGATGTCGTTGTGCGCGGCATCGGGCAGCAGGTCGCTGAGGTCGATGCGATCGCCTTCGCTGGCCTTGAAGTCGGTGATGGTGTCGCTGCCGGTGTCGCCCGCACGCCAGGTGAAGGTGTCGGCACCCGCACCGCCGGTGAGGGTATCGTTGCCCTTGCCGCCGATCAGGATGTCGTCGCCAGCCCCGCCATTGAGGATGTCGTTGCCTTCGTTGCCTACCAGCAGGTCGTTGCCGGCATCGCCGTTGAGCGTGTCGTTGCCCAGGCCGCCGTAGAGTGAGTCGTTGCCGTTGCCACCGTTGAGGGTGTCGTTGCCGGTACCGCCGTAGATGATGTCGTGGCCGTTGCCGCCGCTGATCGTGTCGGCGCCATCCAGGCCGTGCAGCAGGTCGTTGTTGCTGCTGACCATGGTGCTGGTGGTGGTGGCGACGGTGACGGCCAGGGTGCCGGTGCTGCTGGCGGTGCTGCCGTCGGACTCGGTGGCGATGGCGGTGACATTCAGGTTCAGGGTGCCGGTGTAGTTCACCGCGGTCAGCAGCTGCAGGTCATGCAGTTGCGCTTCGGTGAAGGTCCAGACGCCGTCGCTGCCCTTGGTGCCGGCGGTGAACGCGGCATCGGCCGGCACACCGCTGATCTTCACGCTCAGGCTCTCGGAGCCGTCGGTGTCGACCAGGCCGGTGGTCAGGGCGATGTCCACGGCCGAACCGTAGGTCTTGCCGCCGAAGGTCACGGTGGTGTTGTTGATGGCCAGGGTGGAGTCCTTGCCGTTGTCGCCACCGTTGAGCACCAGCCAGTCGAAGTGGTAGTTGCCGTTCATGCTGGCGGTGAAGCTCTGGATGCCATTGCCGTTCACGCTGGCGCCCAGTTGCTCCGAAGAGGTCACCTGGATGACCTGCTTGGCGCCGGTGGGATCGGTGACGACCAGGGCGACGATATCGTTGAAGCCGTCCTGGATCTCGCTGACGGTGTTCTCGCCGTTGGTGAAGGCCCAGGTGAAGTTGATCTTGCTGCCGGCGGTGAGGCTGTAGTCGGAGCTGGTCAGCGCGCCGTCGATGACGGTGACATTGCCCGGGTCGTTGAGCGCGCCCTTGGGCGGGTCGATACCGTTGAGGGCGTTGTTGGCCAGGCCGGTTTCCTGCTCCAGCACCGCGCGGGTGACTTCCTGGGTGGTGCTGATGCTCACCGCGCCAGGGTTGAGCACGAAGATGCTGCCGCTGCTCAGCAGCGGCGCATCGGCGACCGGGCTGACATTGACCGCGACGGTGCTGGTGGCGGTGCCGCCATGGCCGTCGCTGACGGTGTAGCTGATGGTGTCGCTGCCGCTGAAGTTGGATTTCGGCGTGTAGGTCAGGGTGCCGTCGGCGTTGATGACCACGGTGCCGTTGCTGGCGGTGGCGGTGCTCAGGGTGAGCTTGTCGCCGTCCACGTCGCTGTCGTTGGCCAGCACGTCGATCTTCACCGCCGTGTCTTCCTTGGTGCTGGCGGTATCGGCGACGAGGGTCGGCGCGTCGTTGACGGCGGTGATGCCGACGGTGACGGTCGCGGTGCTGGTGCCGCCGTGGCCATCGCTGACGGTGTAGGTGAAGCTGCCGGTGCCGTTGACGTCCTTGCTCGGGGTGAAGACGACGTTGCCGTTCTCCAGCTTCACGGTGCCGTTCACGGCGCCCTGCACGCTGATGATCGTCAGGCTGTCGCCGTCCACGTCGCTGTCGTTGCCCAGCAGGGTCTTCGGCGCGATGGTCAGCGCGGTGTCCTCGTTGGTCACCAGCTCGCCCACGGCGTGGGTCAGCGCGGCACCGCCAACGGTGGCGTAGGTGCCCCCTTGCGGGCGCATCTCGACCTGCAGCTGCGCCTGGCCACCCTGATCCCAGTAGATGATCTCGATGGTGTGGTTGCCGCTCTGGGCGATGTTGAACACCGCCGATTCACGGCCGGTGGGACTCTGGATGGCGTCGTACTTGAAGACTTCCACACCGTCGATCTTGATGCTGAAACCGTCGTCGGCGTTGACCCGCAGCTGGTAGTTGCCGGCGTTGAGGTTGATCGCGCCGGTGAGCTGGACGATGGCGTCGGAAGTGTTCGCCGGATCGGTATTGAGCGACCCCGCGTCGTTGCCGAGGAACTTCTGCAGGTTACCGTCGCCGCCCAGGTCGCCGCCGCTGAGGTTGTAGTTCAGCGAGGTGGCGGTGAAGGTGGCGGCGGCCGCTTTGCCGGCAATGAAGGCGACGACCTGGCTGAGGTTGGTCAGGTTGGCGCCGTCCGGGCCTTCGCGGTAGCCCCAGTAGTTGCCCTGCAGGCCGGAGACGGTGAAGGAGTCGTTCACTGCCACCGGGTTGTCGTTCACCGGAGTGACGTTCAGGGTGATCTTGTTCGGCGTGGCGTCGAACGCGCCGGCACTGTCCTTCACCGAGAAGGTGAAGCTGGCGTAGTTGTTGCCGTTGGCATTGGCCGCCGGAGTGAAGGCGAGCTTGCCCAGATCCGCCGCGGCGATGACCTGGCCCGCGGTTACCGCAACGCCGTTGTAGGTCAGGCTGCCGTTGGTGGGCAGGCTGTCGATGCGGACGGCGCTGAGGGTGTCACCGGTATCCACGTCGGTGAAGCCGAAGTCGGCCACGGCGAAGCTGCGGCTGCTGTCCTCGCCCAGGGTGATGGTGTTGTCGGTGCCGTTGGGCGCATCGTTCACCGGGGTGACGGTGACGTTGATGACCTGGTCGGTGATGCCGCCGTGTCCGTCGTTGGCCTGCACGGTGAAGCTGTCCGTGCCGTTGTAGTTGGCCGCCGGGGTGTAGGTGTAGCTGCCGTTGGCGTTGACCACCACGGTGCCGTGCAGGGCCTGGCCACCGGCCTTCAGGTTGAAGCTGACGCTGTCGTTCTCGACGTCGGTGGCGGTGAGCTGGCCGATCTTCGCGTTGTCTTCGGCAGTGGTCAGGGTCGCGCCACTGGTGAATACCGGCGCGTCGTTCACCGGGGTGATGGTGAGGTTGACGGTCTGGTCCACCACGCCGCCATGACCATCGTTGACGGTGACGATGAAGCTGTCGCCGCCGTTGTAGTCCTTGCTCGGCGTGTAGGTGTAGTTGCCGGCGGCATCGATCACGATGGTGCCGTGGGTCGGCGCCGTCTTCAGGTTGTAGCTCAGGCTGTCGCCATCGACATCGGTGGCACTGACCTTGCCGATGAGCACGCTGTCTTCGGCGGTGGTGGTGTTGCTCGGTGCGTTGAATACCGGCAAATCGTTGACCGCAGTGACGGTAATGCTCACCACGGAGTCGACGGTGCCGCCGTGGCCGTCGCTGACAGTGACAGTGAAGCTGTCGCTGCCGTTGTAGTTGGCTGCCGGGGTATAGGTGTAGTCACCGGTGGTGGTGTTGAGCACCAGGGTGCCGTGGGCGGTGCCGCTTTTCACGGCGTAGCTCAGGGTATCGCCGTCGACGTCGCTGGCGACGATCTTGCCGGTCAGCGGGGTGTCTTCAGCGACGGACTTGGTCTGGTTGGCGGTGGTCGGTGCGTCGTTCACCGGGGTGATGGTGAGGTTGACGGTCTGGTCCACCACGCCGCCGTGGCCGTCGTTGACGGTGACGACGAAGCTGTCGCCGCCGTTGTAGTCCGTGCTCGGCGTGTAGCTGTAGTTGCCGGCGGCGTCGACCACGATGCTGCCGTGGGTCGGCCCACTCTTCAGGGTGTAGGTCAGGGTGTCGCCATCCACATCGGTGGCGCTGACCTTGCCGGTGAGCACGGTATCTTCGGCGCCGCTGGTGTTGCTCGGCGCGTTGAACACTGGCAAATCGTTGACCGCAGTGACATTGATGCTCACCACGGAGTCGGCATAGCCGCCCTGGCCATCGCTGACGCGCACCGTGAAGCTGTCGGTGCCGTTGTAGTTGGCTGCCGGGGTGTAGGTGTAGTCGCCGGTGGTGGCGTTGAGCACCAGGGTGCCGTGGGCTACGCCGCTCTTCACGGCGTAGCTCAGCGTGTCGCCATCAACGTCGCTGGCGACGATCTTGCCGGTGACCGAGGCGTCCTCGAGGGTGTTCTTGGACTGGTCGGCGGTGGTCGGCGCATCGTTCACCGGGGTGACGGTGAGGGTCACCGCCTGGTCGATACCGCCGTTGCCGTCGTTGACCGTCACGGTGAAGCTGTCGCTGCCGTGGTAGTTGGCGTTCGGCGTGTAGGTGTAGTTGCCATCGGCCTGCAGCGTCAGAGTGCCGTGCGCGGGGCCGGTCTTGAGGCTGTAGGTGAGGCTGTCGCCGTCGACGTCGGTGGCGTGTACCGAGCTGACCAGCGCGGTGTCCTCGGCCGTGGTGGTGTTGGTCGGAGTGTCGAACACCGGCAGGTCGTTCACCGGGGTGATGGTGATGGTGACCGTCGAATAGGTCACGCCGCCCTTGCCGTCGCTGATGGTGATGGTGAAGGAGTCCGTGCCGTGGTAGTTGGCGGCCGGCTGGTAGGTGTACTCGCCTGTCGAATTGTTCAGCGATAGCCACTGCATGTGCTGCGGCAGTGCGTTGAAGTTGAAGCTGTAGGTAAGCGTATCGCCGTCCACATCGCTGGCGACGATCTTGCCGCTCAGCGAGGCGTCCTCGGCGATGGTCTTCTGCTGGTCGGCGGTGGTCGGTACGTCGTTCACCGGTTTGATGCCGACGGTGACGACCTGCTCCACGCTGCCGCCATGGCCATCGCTGACCACCACGGTGAAGCTGTCGCTGCCGTTGTAGTTGGGCGCCGGGGTGTAGGTGTAGTGGCCGTCGCTGCCGAAGGTGACGCTGCCGTTGGCCGGGCCGCTGCCGTTCTTCACGGCGTAGCTCAAGCTGTCGCCGTCGACATCGTTGGCGTGGATCTGGCCGTTGACCGGGGTGTCTTCGTCGGTGGAGAGGTTCTGCGTGCCGGAAACGGTCGGCGCATCGTTCACCGGGTTGACGGTGACGGTCAGGTCAAGGGTGCGGGTGGCCGCATCCTGGTTGCTGCTCTCGGTCGCGGTGGCGGTGACTTCCAGCGTGATGGTGCCGTTGAAGTTCGCCGGCGGCGTCAGCGTCAGGGTCTGCAGGTTCCAGCCGGTGAGGGTGGTGCTGTCATGGGTGGCATCGGCGGTGAAGGTGTGCGTGCCGTCGCTCAGGATGGCGCCGGCCGGGATCTTGCCGACGCTGATCGACAGGCTCTCGGAACCGTCGGTATCGACCAGGGAAGCGTGGATCTTCGACAGCGCAATGGCGCTGTCTTCGTTGCCCTGGTTGAGCGGAGCGGTGGTGTAGTAGCCCTGGCCGTTGCCGCCCAGGTGCGCGGTCAGGTTCTCGCCACCGGCGGCCAGTTCGCCGACGTTGTGGTAGACCAGCGCGCTGTCGGTGCCCACCAGTGTCGGCGTGCTGCCGTTGTCGGAGATCTTCAGGTCGAAATTGCCCGGGCCGCTCTGGTTGTGCTGGTAGAGCGCCAGGGTGTAGTAGCCGCTTTCGGTCGGGGTGAAGGTGCCGCTGTACTTGCCGCTGCTGCCGCCCCAGGTGGCCTCGGCCACGTTGGTGCCGCCGATGACCAGGCGCACGCTGTCGTCACCGGTGCCGCTGAAGGTATAGGTGTGACCGGCTTCGAGGAAGATCAGGCCGCTGACCTTGCTGGCGGTGCCGGCGGGGACGTCGGTGTCCTTGACGGTGTTGGTGGATTCGCTGGTCGCCGGGGTGCCGGCGGCGTCGATCTTGCTCTGCAGGTCGCTCGGCGCGGCGCCATTGCCGCCATTGCCCAGGGCGAGGCCGGTCCAGGTCTGCAGGGTCAGGCCGGTGGCGTTCAGGTGGCCGTCCAGGGACAGGTTGGGTTGGTCCGCCACGGCGGCGATGGCCACGCTGACGGTGGACGTGGAGGTGCCGCCCTTGCCGTCGCTGATGCTGTACGTGATGGTGTCGTTGCCGCTGAAGTTGGCCTTCGGCGTGTAGCTCAGGGTTCCGTCCTGATTGATCACCACGGTGCCGTTGCCGGCGCTGGCGGAGGTGACGAACAGTGCGTCGCCGTCCGGATCGGTGTCGTTGCCCAGCACATCGATCTTCAGCGTGGTGTCTTCCTGCGCCTGGGCGCTGTCGGCCACGGCGGTCGGGCCGTCGTTGGCGCCGGTGACGATGAGCTTGAGCACACCATCATCGCTGGCCTGGTGCTCGTCGCTGACGCTGTACTTGACCTCGATCTCGAGGACCTGTCCGGCCTTCAGGGACTGGTACGCCGGATTGCTGCCATCGAAGGTCCAGCTGCCGTTGGCGTTGAGCACGAAGCCTGCCGGGGCGTTGCCGACCACCGCGTATTGCAGTTGGGCGCCGTCGTCGACGTCGGTGGCGCTGAGCTGGCCCTGGCTCTGCACGTCTTCGTTGACGTTGGCGGAGCTGTTGCTGGCGATCGGCGCATCGTTGGTGCCGGAGATGGTCACGGTAACGCTGCCGAGGGTGCCGTCGGCGCTCTTCACGTCGAACACTTCGGTCAGGGTCTTGCCCTGGGCCAGGTGGTCGTACGCGGAGTTGGCGACGAAGCTCCAGTTGCCGGCGCTGTCGATGCTGAAGTTGCCCAGCGTGCCGACCTTGTCGGTCTGCACCTGGAAGGTGGCGGGGCTGTCGACATCGCTGATGCTGAGGTGGCCATTGGCGGTCAGCGGCGCGTCGGTTTCCTGCAGCGTCACGCTGGTGCTGCCGATCACGGCGGCGTCGTTGGTACCGATGATGGTGACTTTCACCGAGGTCGCGGTGCCATCGGCGCTCTTCACCACGAAGGTGTCCTGGGCGACCTGCCCGGCGGACAGGCTGTCGAGGGCCGAGTTGGCGACGAAGGTCCAGTGGCCGGCAGCGTCGATGCTGAACGTGCCGTATTGGCCCACGGTGTTGTTCTGCACCTGGAAGGTGGCCGGGCTGTCGACGTCGCTGATGCTCAGTTGGCCGCCGGTGGTCAGTACGGCGTTGGTTTCCTGCAGGGTCACGTCGGCGCTGCCGAGGATGGCGGCGTCGTTCGCGCCAACCACGGTCAGGGTCAGGGTGCCGTAGCTGGTGGCGCCGTGCTCGTCGGTGACCTTGTAGGCGATCTGCAGGTTCAGCTTCTCGCCTTCGGCCAGGTGCTGGTAGGCGCTGTTGTTGCCGTTGAAGGCCCAGTTGCCGTCGCCGCGCAGGGTGACGCCGGCCGGCAGGTTGCCCATGGCGGCGTAGGTCAGGGTGCTGTTGTGGTCGACGTCGGTGGCGCCGATGTTGCCGGTAGCGGTCTGGTCTTCGTTGACGGTGAACTGGGCCGCAGTGGCGACCGGCGCGTCGTTGGTACCGGTGATGGTCAGGGTGAGGGTGCTGGTGCTGCTGGCGTTGTGCTCGTCGGTGACGACGTAGTCGATGGTCAGGACCTGTTTCTCGCCCGCCGCGAGGCTGTCGTAGGCGGCCGAGGTCGGGTCGAAGGTCCAGCTGCCATCGCTGTTGAGCGTGAAGCCGGCGGGGGCGGCGTTCTTCAGGCTGAAGGTCAGCAGGGCGTCATGGTCGATGTCGCTGGCCTGCAACTGGCCGGTGACGGCCTGGCCGGTCTTGTTGAGTTCCTGCAGGGTCTGCTGGCTGGCGCCGTTGGTGGTCAGGGTCCACTGGCCGTTGCTCAGGTTGACGCTGCCCACCGACTGGCTGACGGTGATCTGGCTGGAGAGGTTGCTCAGCACCAGGCTGGAGTCGATGCCCTTGTCGCCGTTGTCGGCGACGCCGATGACGATGGTGTAGGTGCCCGGCTGGCCGAACACATGGCTGAACAGCTGCTGCCCGGAGCTGCCGCCATCGCCCACGGTGGCGACGTCGGACAGTTTCACTGCTTGGCCGTTGATCAGCAGGTAGGCGAAGTCGTTGTACTGCCCGTAGTCGTTGGTGGCGAAGTTCCAGTTGAAGCTCACGGCTTCGCCGGCGTGGGTGGTGGTCACGGTCAGGGTGAGGGCCGAGCCTTCGGCGGCATTGTCCACCAGGCTCGGCAGGGCCACGCCGCCTTCCACCGCGCTGGCGCTGGCGGGGATGGCGAACGGCGCGTCGTTGGTACCGACGATGTTCACCGTGACGCTGGAGGTAGTGCCATCGGCGGCCTTCACGGTGAAGGTGTCGGTGAGGACTTCGCCGACCTTCAGCTCGTTGTAGGCGCCCTGGGCGTAGAAGGTCCACTTGCCGCTGGCGTCGATGCTGAACTTGCCGTACTGGCCGAGGGTGTCGGTCTGCGGCTGGAAGCTGGCGGGGCCGTCGACGTCGCTGATGGTCAGTTGGCCGCCGGTGTTCACCGCGCTGTCGGTCTCGTAGACGTTGGCAACCTTGGCGCCGCCGATGACGGCGGCGTCGTTGCTGCCGGTGACGGTCAGGGTCAGCACGTTCTCGCCGGTGGCGCCCTTGTCGTCGGTGACGATGAACTTGATTTGCAGCTCCTGGGTTTCACCTTCAGCGAGCTTCTGGTAGGCGGCGTTGTTGCCGTCGAAGCTCCAGGAACCGTCCTGGTTGAGGGTGAAGCCGGCCGGGGCGGCATCCTTGAGGCTGTAGTAGGCGGCGTGGCCGTCGTCGACGTCGGAGGAGGTGAGCTGGCCGCTGCTGATCTGGTCTTCGTTCACTGCGGAGCTGGCGGCGTAGGCCACCGGCGCGTCGTTGGTGCCGACGACGGTCAGGGTCAGGGTGCTGGAGCTCTTCGCGCCAAACTGGTCGGTGACGGTGAAGTTAACGGTGAAGGTCTCGGTGGCCCCAACCGCGAGGTGCTGGTAGACCGGCTGAGCGGCATTGAAGCTCCACTGGCCGTCGGTGCCGACGGAGAAGCCCACCGGCAAGGTGCCGGTGGTGCTGTAGGTCAATTGCGCGCCATTGTCCGCGTCCTTGCCATCGAGCTGGCCGGTGAGGGTGGCGTCTTCGGCCACCGTGGCCTGGGTGGCGCTGGCGACCGGCGCGTCATTGGTGCCGGTGACGGTCAGGGTCAGGACCTTGCTGTCGGTGGCGCCATGTTCGTCGGTGACGGTGAAGCCGATGTTGATGACCTGGGTCGCGTCCTGGGCCAGGTGCGCGTAGGCCGGGTCGGCGGCATCGAAGGTCCAGCTGCCGTCCGGGTTCAGGGTGAAGCCGGCAGGGGCCTGCTGGTCGAGGCTGAAGTTCAGGGTCGCACCGTGGTCGACGTCGGTGGCGCTGAGCTGGCCGGAGATGGACGCATCTTCCTTGACCGAGTCGCTGGCGGCGGAAGCCACCGGGGCGTCGTTGGTGCCGGTGACGGTAATGGTCAGAGTCTTGGTATCGGTCGCGCCGAACTCGTCGGTGACGATGAGCTTGACCTGGATGTCCTGGGTTTCGTTCTGGGCCAGGCTCTGGTAGGCGGCGTTGTTGCCGTCGAAGGTCCAGCTGCCATCGGTCTTGAGGGTGAAGCCGGCCGGCGGGGTGCCGTCGACGCTGAAGCTCAGCTTGGCGCCGTCGTCGACGTCGGTGGCGGTGAGCTGGCCCTTGCTGAGCTGGTCTTCGCTGACAGCGGCGGTGGCCGCGTTGGCAATCGGCGCGTCGTTGGTACCGGTGACGGTGATCACCAGCAGGCTGCTGGTTTTCGCGCCGTGCTCGTCGGTCACGGTGAAGGGCACGCTGATGATCTGCGTGGCGCCGGCCTTGAGGTGCTGGTAGGCGGCGTCGCCGGCGTTGAAGTTCCACTGGCCGTCGCTGCCGACGGTCAGGCCCGCCGGCAGCTTGCCGGTGGTGAAGGTGAGCTGTGCGCCGTTGTCCGGGTCGATGGCCTTCAGCGTGCCGCTGATCTGCGCGTCTTCCTTCACCGGGTTGAGCAGCGAGGGCAGGGCGATCGGCGTGTCGTTGGTGCCGGTGACGGTGAGCGTCAGGGTGTTGGTGCTGGTGGCGCCGTGTTCGTCGGTGACGGTGTAGTCGATGCTCAGGACCTTGGTCTCGCCGGCGGCGAGACTGGCATAGGCCGGATCGAGGCCGTTGAACAGCCAGCTGCCGTTCTTGGCCAGGGTGAAGCCGTCCGGGGCCTTGTCGTTCAAGCTGAAGCTGAGCTTGGCGCCGTCGTCGACGTCGCTGGCGGTGAGCTTGCCGGTGCTGAGCTTGTCTTCGCTGGCGTTGGCGCTGATGGCATCGGCGACCGGCGCGTCGTTGGTGCCGGTGATGGTGATGGTCAGGGTGCTGGAGCTGGTGGCGCCGTGTTCATCGGTGACGGTGAAGGGCACGCTGATGACCTGGGTAGCGCCGGCTTTCAGGTGCTGATAGGCAGCGTCGCTGGCATCGAAGCTCCACTTGCCGTCGGCGTCGACGCTGAAACCGGCCGGGGCGGCCTTGTCCAGGGCGTAGGTCAGCTTGGCGCCGTCGTCGGCGTCGGTGGCGGCGAGCTGGCCGCTGATCTGCGCATCTTCTTTCACTGCGCCCACGGTGGCGCTGGCGACCGGCGCGTCATTGGTGCCGGTGACGGTCAGGGTCAGGACCTTGCTGTCGGTGGCGCCGTGTTCGTCGGTGACGGTGAAGCCGATGTTGATGACCTGGGTCGCATCCTGGGCCAGGTGCGCGTAGGCCGGGTCGGCGGCATCGAAGGTCCAGCTGCCGTCCGGGTTCAGGGTGAAGCCGGCGGGGGCCTGCTGGTCGAGGCTGAAGTTCAGGGTCGCACCGTGGTCGACATCGGTGGCGCTGAGCTGGCCGGAGATGGACGCATCTTCCTTGACCGAGTCGCTGGCGGCGGAAGCCACCGGGGCGTCGTTGGTGCCGGTCACGGTGAGGGTCAGGGTCTTGGTATCGGTGGCGCCGAACTGGTCGGTGACGATGAACTTGACCTGGATGTCCTGGGTTTCGTCCTTGGCCAGGCTCTGGTAGGCGGCGTTGTTGCCGTCGAAGGTCCAGCTGCCGTCGGTCTTCAGGGTGAAACCGGCCGGCGGGGTGCCGTCGACGCTGAAGCTCAGCTTGGCGCCGTCGTCCACGTCGCTGGCGGTGAGCTGGCCCTTGCTGAGCTGGTCTTCGCTGACACCGGCGCTGGCCGCGTTGGCAATCGGAGCATCGTTGGTGCCGGTGACGGTGATCACCAGCAGGCTGCTGGTTTTCGCGCCGTGCTCGTCGGTCACGGTGAAGGGCACGCTGATGATCTGCGTGGCGCCGGCCTTGAGGTGCTGGTAGGCGGCGTCGCCGGCGTTGAAGTTCCACTGGCCGTCGCTGCCGACGGTCAGGCCGGCCGGCAGCTTGCCGGTGGTGAAGGTCAGTTGCGCGCCGTTGTCCGGGTCGATGGCCTTCAGCGTGCCGCTGATCTGCGCGTCTTCCTTCACCGGGTTGATCAGCGAGGGCAGGGCGATCGGCGTGTCGTTGGTGCCGGTGACGGTGAGCGTCAGGGTGTTGGTGCTGGTGGCGCCCTGGTCGTCGGTGACGGTGTAGTCGATGCTCAGGACCTTGGTCTCGCCAGCGGCGAGGCTGGCATAGGCCGGATCGAGGCCGTTGAAGACCCAGCTGCCGTCCTTGCCGAGCGCGAAGCCGGCCGGGGCCTTGTCATTCAGGCTGAAGCTCAGCTTGGCGCCGTCGTCGATGTCGCTGGCAGTCAGCTTGCCGAAGCTCAGCTTGTCTTCGCTGACGTTGGCGCTGGCGGCATTGGCGATGGGCGCATCGTTGGTGCCGGTGACGGTGATGGTCAAGCTGCTGGCGCTTTGCGCGCCGTGCTCGTCGGTGACGGTGAAGTCGATGTTGATGACCTGGGTCGCACCGGCCTTGAGGTGTTGGTACGCGGCATTGCCGGCGTCGAAGCTCCATTTGCCGTCGGCGCCGACGGTGAAGCCAGCCGGGGCGGCCTTGTCCAGGGTGTAGGTCAGCACGGCGCCATCGTCGGCGTCGCTGGCGGCGAGCTGGCCGCTGATCTGGGCGTCTTCGTTGACGGCGCCGCTGGTGGCGCTGGCGACCGGCGCGTCGTTGCTGCCGGTGACGGTGATGGTGATGGTCTGCGGATCGCTCAGGGCGCCGTCGTTGTCCTTCGCCTGGTAGGTGAAGGTGACGTCGCGGCTCTGGCCGTCGGCCAGATTGTCGAAGTCCTTGCCTGGATTGAAGACGTAGCTGCCATCGGCGTTGAAGGTCAGCGAGCCATTGCCGTTGCCGACACCGGTGGTCAGCTGGTAGCCGACGACGCTGCCGTCGACATCGGTGGCGACCGGCACCTGGCCGTTGAGTACGGTGTTCTCTTCGGTGCTCGCGCTGCCGGCGGCGGCGACCGGCGCGTCGTTGGTGCCGGTCAGGGTAACGGTGATGGTGGAGGTGCTGCTGGCGCCGTGCTCGTCGGTGACGGTGTAGGGCACCTGCACCACCAGGGTCTGGCCTTCGCTCAGGTGCTGGTAGGCCGGGTCCTTGGCGTCGAGGGTCCAACTGCCGTCCGGTTTCAGGGTGAAGCCTGCCGGCGGATTGCCGTTGACGGTGAAGCTGAGGGTGCTGCCGCTGTCGCGGTCGGTGGCCACGAGCTGCCCGCCGATCACTGTGTCTTCGCTACCGCTGGCTGCGCCAGGGAGGGCGACCGGGGTGTCGTTGGCACCCTGGATGTTGATGGTGATGACGCGGGTGTCGGTGGCGCCGGACGCATCGGTCACCGTGACGGTGAAGCTTTCCTGCGGATTCTGGCCCTGGGGCAGGGCGTTCACCGCGTTGGCGTCGACGACGTAGGTGTAGCTGCCGTCGGCATTGACGGTCAGTTCGCCATAGGCGCCCTTGGCGCTGCCGGTCCAGGTCAGGTTGCGGTCGTCGACATCGGTGGCGGTCAATTGACCCTTGATGTCGGCAAAGCTGTCGTTGGCGGCGGTGTCGGTCACGCTGGCGGTGTAGGTGCCGGAGGCGACCGGAGCGTCGTTCACCGGGGTGATGCCGAGGTTGACGGTCAGGGTGCTGGACGCGCCGCGGCTGTCGGTGACGACCACGGTGAAGCTGTCGGCGCCGTTGTAGTCGGCATTCGGCAGGTATTGCCAGGTGCCGTTCGGATCGAGCACCAGCTGGCCGTTGGCCGGGCCCTGGCCGACGCTGTAGCGGATGGTGTCGCCATTCGGGTCGCGCGCGGCGAAGGCGCCATTGAGCAGGGTGTCTTCGGCGGTGGTGAGTTCCAGCACGCCGTTCCTGCCCTCGGTGAATTCGGGGGCCAGGTTCGGGGTCAGGTCGCTCTGCCGTTCGTCACCGGCGGCGCCACCATTGGCCGGGCCGGCGGTGGTGTAGCCGATGTTCGGATCTACCCGGCCAGCGGTCTCATTGAGCATCACGAAACTGTGGCTGCCACCGGCAACGCCGGAACCACCGCTGGATGCGCCAGCGCCCGGGCCCGCGGCGGTGGGGGCAAGCGCCTGGGTCGGGTCGAGACCGGCAGCGATGGCTTTCTGCAGGTCGGCGGTGCTCGGCGCCTCGGTGTGCGGTGCACGGGCCTGCTCGGATACCGGCAGGTCGGCGCTGCTCCACTGGCTGTCACGGCCCAGGTCGACCAGCTTGCCGCCCCCCACATCCAGGCTCACTGCACCGGCCGCGCCGGTGAGCAGCTGTTCGCCCTGATAGACACGATCACCCTCGATCAGGACGCGCTGGACGCCCTCGGGGGATACCGCAATCACTTGGCCGATGATGCTTTTTACGACCGCGACGACGCTGCTCATGCACTTCTCCTGGTGAGGCTTGCCTGGTTGCCGACCGGCCGCATGCAGATCGGCTCAGGGGCATTCCCTTGTCTTTGTTAGAGCAAAAAACTTGGCGTCAAAAAATCGGCTTATAGCGCTTCGAAATTACCCATATGCCAATGTATTGACCATTCGACTGCCATCCTAAACAATTGGCAAATCGATGTCACTTTGATATCGGATGCGGGCTCAAAAAAATTTAGCGTGAAATTCATCACGCTTTTCGATGCTTTCCTTGCAGCGCATTCGCCGGTCTTTTGACGCTATTTGCGCCAATCGAATCGCTGCGGCTATCTCACTGATAAGGATGTTTTCCATGCGCATGCGATTCGCTTCCGTAGTGCCCTTCGCCCTGGCATTCGTGCTGCCTGTTACTTCGTCGGTGCAGGCCGACACCCTCACCCAGGCCATGCAGAAGGCCATGGACTACCACCCGGAAATCCAGGCCGGCGTGAATTCCCGCCTGGCTGCCGACAAGCAGCTGCGCGCGGCGAAAGGTGGCTACCTGCCATCCGTCGACCTGACCGCCGGTTATGGCCGCGAAGGCTCCGACAACACCACCACCCGTGGCGAAGGCGACCACTCCTGGCAGACCCTGAATCGAGGCGAGTCGGCCCTGAGCCTGCGGCAGATGGTGTTCGATGGCTTCGCCACTTCCAGCGAGGTCGGCCGCCAGCAGGCCAACGTCAACTCCCGCGCCTATGCGCTGCTCGGCACCTCCGAGCGCACCGCGCTGGACGTTGCCCAGGTGTACATCGAAGTGCTGCGCCGTCAGGAAATGGTTCGGCTTGCCGAGGAAAACCTGAAGAGCCACCAGCGCGTCTACGACCAGATCAGCCTGCGCAGCTCCCGTGGCGTGGGTCGCCTGGCTGACCAGGACCAGGCGGAAGCCCGTCTGGCCCAGGCGCAGAACAACCTCATGACCGAGAAAACCAACCTGGCCGACGCGCGCACCAACTACTACAGCGTGGTGGGCAGCGATCCGGCCGAGCTGACCGATCCGACCGGTCTTGCCGGCCAGCTACCGGACGATCTGCAAGCCGCTCGTCGGCAACTGGTCGAGAACAGCCCGGTGCTGCGCTCCGCGGAATCGGACGTGGCGGCCGCCGAGAAGCAGTACGACGCGGCGAAATCGACCTTCTATCCGAGATTCGATGCAGAACTCTCCCGTGGTGCCGATAACAATCTCGACGGAGAAGAGGGCCACAACAACGAATGGCAGGCCATGCTGCGCATGCGCTACAACCTGTTCGCTGGTGGCAGCAACAAGGCCGAGCTGGAAGCCAAGTCCTACGAGGCGAACCAGGCCCTGGATATCCGCAACAACGCCCTGCGTCAGTTGAACGAGGAACTCGGATTGTCCTGGAACGCCCTGGCCAACGCCCGTGACCAGCTGCCGATCGCCCGCCAGTACGTGGACTACAGCACCCGCGTGCGCGAGGCCTACCAGAAGCAGTTCACCATCGGCGAGCGCACCCTGCTCGACCTGCTGGACAGCGAGAACGAACTGTTCAACGCTTCGCGCCGCCTGGTCGACCTGAAGTACACCGAGCTGTTCACCCAGTACCGCATCAAGGCCACCCTGGGCGAACTGCTCAAGAGCCAGGGTGTGGTGGCGCCGATGGCGTCGGTGGCCTCCGAAGACATCAAGCCGAAAGTCCAGCTGCCAGGCCTTAACTAACCTGCCCGAGAGAGCATCCGCGTGGATCAAGAAGTCAGTGCAGTACCCCTAAGCCACGATCCGCGCGGTCTGCTCGACGACCCGCTGCTGGACAGCCTGCTGACGCTCTGTCAGCTGCACCAGAAGCCGGCCAGCCGCGCCATGCTCACCAGCGGCCTGCCGCTACCCGGGCAGCGCCTGTCCGCCGAGTTGCTGCCCCGTGCGGCGGCTCGCGCCGGTCTGCAGGGGCGCCTGCTGCAGCGCAAGTTGGAACAGATTCCATCCCTCGCCATGCCGGCCATGCTGCTGCTGCGCGAAGGACGCTGCGCGGTATTGCTGGGCTGGGAGAGCAACGGTGATGCACGCCTGCTGCTCTCCGAGAGCGACGGCGGCGAGGTGCGGGTCACCCGCGAGCTGCTGGGCGAGGACTATATCGGCCAGGCCTTCTTCGCCCAGCCGCAGCACAAGTTCGACCTACAGCACGGCGAGTTGATTCCCCGTGCCCGGCACTGGTTCCGCGACACCCTCAAGCGTTCGCGCTGGCTGTATGTCGACGCCGTGGCCGCGAGCCTGCTGATCAACCTGATCGCCCTGGCCGCGCCGCTGTTCGTGATGAACGTCTACGACCGCGTGGTACCCAACCAGGCCGCCGCCACCCTCTGGGTGCTGGCCGTCGGCATCAGCGGCGCCTACCTGTTCGACCTGCTGCTCAAGACCATGCGCGGCCTGTGCCTGGACCTGGCCGGCAAGAAGACCGACCTGATCATCTCGGCGACCCTGTTCGAACGCATCGTCGGCATGAGCATGAAGTTCCGCCCCACGCGGGTCGGCTCGTTCGCGCAGAACATCCATGAGTTCCAGACGCTGCGCGACTTCCTCAACTCGCTGACGCTGACCACCCTGATCGACCTGCCGTTCACGCTGCTGATCCTGTTGGTGATCGGCATCATCGGCGGACCGCTGGTGTTCGTCCCGCTGGTTGCCTTCCCGCTGGCCGCGGGCCTGGGCTGGCTCCTGCAGAAGCCGCTGGTGGAAACGATGAACCGCACCATGGCGTTGGCCGCCGAGCGCCAGTCGAGCCTGATCGAGACCCTCGCCAGCCTCGACGCGGTGAAGGTCAACAACGCCGAGAGCGAACGCCAGTACCTGTGGGAGCAGACCATCGGCACCCTCAGCCGCCTGGAGCTGCGGGTGAAGCTGTTGTCGTCCCTGGCGATGAACATGACCGTACTGATCCAGGCGCTGGCCGGGGTCATCATGATCATCGGCGGCGTCTACCTGATCATCGCCGGCGACCTCTCCATGGGCGGCCTGATCGCCTGCTACATGCTCAACGGCCGCGCGCTCGGTCCGCTGACCCAGCTCTCCGGGCTGATCCAGCGCTACCAGCAGGCGCGCCTGTCCATGGACACCACCAACCAGATGATGGCGCTGCCGCAGGAGCGCAACGCCGACGAGCGTCCGCTGACCCGCTCGCAGTTGCGCGGCGGCATCGAGATGCGCGCGCTCGACTTCGCCTACCCGAACCAGCAGGTCGCGGCGCTGCACGGCATCAACCTGCAGATCCGCGCTGGCGAAAAGATCGGCATCATCGGCCGCAGCGGCTCGGGCAAGAGCTCGCTGGCCAAGCTGATCGTCGGCCTCTATCAACCGGACAACGGCAACCTGCTGGTCGATGGTGCCGATGTGCGCCAGCTCGACATCAGCGAGCTGCGCCACAACATCGGCTACGTACCGCAGGACATCAGTCTGTTCAGCGGTACCTTGCGCGACAACCTGGTGGCCGGCGCGCGCTATGTCGATGACGAGCGCGTGCTCGAAGTCGCCGAGCTGACCGGGGTGAACGAGTTCGTCCGCCTCCACCCGCAGGGCTACGAGCTGCAGGTTGGCGAGCGTGGCCACAACCTTTCCGGCGGCCAGCGGCAGAACGTCGCCCTGGCTCGCGCGCTGCTGCTCAACCCGCCGATCCTGCTGCTGGACGAACCCACCAGTGCGATGGACAACGCCGGTGAGGAGCGGTTGAAACAGCGCCTGCATTCGATCATGGGCGACAAGACGTTGCTGCTGGTCACCCACCGCGCCTCCATGCTCAGCCTGGTGGATCGCCTGGTGATCGTCGACAAGGGACGCATCATCGCCGACGGTCCGAAGGACGTGGTGATGGATGCGCTGAAGAAGGGGCAGATCAGTGTCGCTTAATCCTCTGGGCAGTATCCGCCACTCTGTCCGTGGCTATTTCAAGGGCGGCGACAATCTCTCCGGCCAGCCGCTCCCGGAAGTCAGCAAGGCCCTGGTCGAAGACGCGCCACGGGTGGTGCGGCTGACCATCTGGGTGCTGATCGGCTTCGTCGCCTTCCTCCTGCTCTGGGCGCATTTCGCGCAGATCGACGAGGTCACCCGTGGCGAGGGCAAGGCGATTCCCTCGTCCAAGGTGCAGAAGATCCAGAACCTCGAAGGCGGCATCGTCTCGCAGATCTTCGTCCACGAAGGGCAGGTGGTGCAGGCCGGCGAGCAACTGATGCGCCTGGACCCGACGCGCTTCCAGTCCAACGTCGGCGAAACCGAAGCCGACCGCGTGGCGATGTTCCTGCGCGTGGAGCGACTATCCGCCGAAGTGGACGCTCGTCCGCTCGATATTCCCGATGACGTGCGCGCCAAGGCCCCTGGCCAGGCCAGCAGCGAAGAGGCGCTGTTCCACAGCCGCCAGCAGCAGCTGAAAGACGAGACCGATGGCCTGCAGCAGCAACTGGTGCAGAAGCAGCAGGAGTTGCGCGAGTTCGGCTCCAAGCAGGCGCAATACCGTAACAGCCTCGGGCTGCTGCGCCAGGAAATCTCCATGTCCGAGCCATTGGTGGCCCAGGGCGCGATGTCCCAGGTCGAGTTGCTGCGTCTGAAGCGCTCGGAAGTGGAAATCCGTGGCCAGCTGGACGCTACCACCCTGGCGATCCCGCGTGCCGAGGCGGCGGTGAAGGAAGTGGAACGCAAGGTCGCCGAGACCCAGTCGCGCTTCCGCAGCGACGCGCTGAAGGAACTCAACGAGGCACGCACCGAACTGAGCAAGGCGACAGCCACGGGCAAGGCACTGGAGGATCGCGTCAGCCGTACCCTGGTCACCTCGCCGGTGCGAGGCATCGTCAAGCAGATGCTGGTGAATACCATCGGCGGTGTGATCCAGCCGGGCAGCGACCTGATCGAGATCGTTCCGCTGGACGACACCCTGCTGGTGGAAGCGCGCATCCGTCCGCAGGACATCGCCTTCCTGCGGCCGGGCCAGCACGCCATGGTCAAGTTCACCGCCTACGACTACACCATCTACGGCGGGCTGCAGGCGGACCTGGAACAGATCGGCGCCGACACCGTCACCGACGAGGACGGCAACAGCTTCTACCTGATCAAGCTACGCACCCGCAAAAGCCACCTCGGGACCGATGACAAGCCGCTGCTGATCATCCCCGGCATGGTTGCCACGGTGGACATCATCACGGGCAAGAAGAGCATCCTGAGCTACCTGCTCAAGCCCATCCTGCGGGCCAAGGCGGAGGCGCTGCGGGAACGGTAAATCGAGAGTGCCTACACAAAAAAGGGCCACCCCATCGGGTGGCCCTTTTTCTTTCTGCCGGTCAGATCAATACGCCACGGTAAACCGCTGCTGATGATGATTGGCCTGCTCGGCCTCATCGAGCATCGCCACCGCCAGGTCCGGCAGGGAAATGCGGCTCTCGCCGTTGCCATCGAACAACACCTGGTCGCCGCCAACGCGGAAGCTGCCGGTGCGGGTTTCGCCCTCGAGCAGCATCGCCGGGCTGAGGAAGGCCCAGTCCAGTTCGCTTTCCGCGCGCAGCTGGTCCAGCGCATCGGCGGCGCCCAGCGCGCCCTGCTTCCACTGTTCGGGGAATTCCGGGCTGTCCACCAGGCGCTGGCCGGGTGCGATTTCCAGGCTGCCGGCGCCGCCGAGCACCAGCAGGCGTTTCACTCCGGCGGCTTTCACGCCGTTGACGATGGCGCGGCTGCCACGGGCGTGGGCGCCACGAATATCCGGATTGCCCCAGCCGGCGTTGAACGCGCTGATCACCACATCGTGGCCGGCTACGGCGCGGGCGACCTGGGCAGCATCGCCGACATCCGCCTGTACCACCTTGAGCTGTTCACTTGCCGTCAGTTTGGTGGGATCGCGTACCAGCGCGGTGACGTGATGGCCGCGACTCAGGGCCTCTTCGAGGAAGTAGTGGCCGACGTGGCCGGTGGCGCCGATCAGGGCAATGTTCATGGCATGACCTTCTGTGGGATGCCGCATGAGCGCGGCGGGTAGCTCATCCTGGGCTTTGCGTCGGCAGCGATAAAGACGGGCTGGCGGCATGCACTCGTAAGCCTGCCTTCACAATCACTGTTTGACGTCGTCGTTCATCAGGCTCAGCCCCCGTGCCACTGCCAGGGCGATGAAGAGCGCCCCCATGATCGCCTCGCTACCGGCCAGCAGGCGCGCCAATGGGTGCACGGGGACGATGTCGCCATAGCCGATGGTGGTCAGGGTGATCATGCTGAAGTAGACGAAGCTGGCCATGTCCAGCGGCCCATCGGTGGTCTGGAAGCTGTGGGGGGCGAGGTGTTCGATCAGGTTGTAGGTCAGCGCGAAGGACAGGACGAAGTTCAGGTACAGCGCGCACAGGCCGTAGCCGAGTTCGCGCGTCACCGGCCGCTGCTGGGTAACCCGGTGAAAGATGCTGACGACCATCAGCAGGATGAAGGCAATCTGCGGGATGCCGCGCATGAGAACGGGATGGATCGGCCAGTCGTCGGGCACGAACGACATGCACAGGTTGAGCGTGCCCATCACGCAGACCAGATGGAAGCCCTTGCTGCGGCTGCGCACGGTGTTGATCCCCGCCAGCACCATCAGCAGCAGGCTGCCCAGCTCCAGCAGCTTGGGTGGTGACGGGATCGACAGTACCAGCAGCACCAACAGCACGCTGTTGAGCAGGAGGCGGAAGCGATAGTGCGACAGGAAATTTTTCAAGATGGCAGCTGATGGGCGCGGGAGTGGGGCCTGTCAGTCTGGTCCTGGTCGCAGTCGGAGTTCTATGCCCCGGACTAGGAATCGAATAGTTTCTGCACGACGGAAAAATCCTGTTCTCCGTGGCCCTGTTTCGCCAGCAGGCGGTACAGCGCCAGTGCCAGGCTGCCCATGGGCGTGCTGTTGCCGCTGACCTGGGCGGTCTCCAGGGCGAGGCCGAGGTCCTTGACCATCAGGTTGGCCATGAAGCCGCCGGTGTAGCCGCGCGACGCGGGGGCGTTCTCCATCACGCCCGGCCATGGGTTGTAGACCTCCAGCGCCCAGTTGCCACCGGAGCTGCGGCGCATGATCTCCGAGAGGACTACCGGGTCCAGACCGTTGGCGGCACCGAGCGCCAGCGATTCGGCGGTGCCGATCATGAGAACGGCGAGCAACTGGTTGTTGCACACCTTGGCCACTTGCCCGGCGCCGTCGCCGCCGGCGTGGAAGATGTTCCGTCCCATGGCGCTGAATACCGGGCGAGCACGCTCCAGCACCTCGGCGTCGCCGCCGACCATGAAGGTCAGGGTGCCGGCGATGGCGCCGCCGGTGCCGCCGGAGACCGGGGCGTCGAGCATGGGGATCTTGAGTTCGGCGGCGGCCTGGTGGACTTTGCGCGCCGAAGCGGGGGCGATGGTGGAACATTCCAGCACCAGCGTGCCGGGAGTGATGTGCGCCAGCAGGCCTTCGTTGCCGAGATAGAGCCCTTCGACGTGCCCGCTGGCCGGCAGCATGGTGACCACCACGTCGGCGCCGTCCACCGCATCGTGGGCGCTACGGGCCGCGCTCGCGCCCTGGGCGACCAGGCCGTCGATGGCGCTCTGCACCAGGTCGAACACGCGCAGCAGGTAGCCGGCCTTGATCAGGTTGGCGGCCATGGGGGCGCCCATGTGGCCGAGGCCGATGAAGGCGATGGTTTGCATGCTGGTTTCCTCCTGTTGGACCGCAGGACACGCCAGCGCCAGCAGACAGTATTCCTAATCCGAGGCGGGTAGCGGTTCTCGTAGGGCGTATAACGCGCCAGCGTTATCCGCCGCTCAGTCGGCGGCGGATAACCTGTTCCAGGTTATGCGCCCTACGCGGCTCAGGGGACGGCAGGGGCGGTTACAGATCCGCCAGCGGATGCTCGCCCTCCCAGGTCGCGTCGAAGTGCGCATTCACCACAGCATCAGGTATGGCAGCGATATCCGGCCAGTGCCAGTGCGGGGTGTTGTCCTTGTCGATCAGCCGGGCCCGCACGCCCTCCGGGAATTCCGGGTGGCGGCAGCAGTTCAGGCTCATCGCGTATTCCATGCGGAAGACTTCGGCGGTCGACAGATGGCGAGCGCGGCGGATCTGTTCCCAGACCAGATGAGCGGTCAGCGGGCAGCCCGAGGCGAGGGTCTTGGCCCCCCGGGCGATCAGCGCATCCTCGTCATTGGTCAGCGCAGTCAGTGCCTGCCAGGCCTCGGCGATGTTGGCGCAGTCCAGCACCGCATCCAGGCGCTCGCGGCGCGGCAGCAACTGGGCGTCGGGCATCTCGCCGCGGGCTTCGTGCTCCAGCGCCTGCAGCAGGCTGTGCAATTGCACGTCGGTCTGTTCGCGCCAGTTCAGTTGCACCAGGCCGTCGATCAGGTCTTCCTGCTGGGTGTCGAGCAGGAAACGGTCGGCGAGGTCCAGGTCCAGCGCGTCGCGGGCGTTCATCTGGGTGGCGGTCAGGCCGAGGAACAGGCCGAGACGGCCGGGCAGGCGGGCAAGGAACCAGCTCGCGCCGACATCCGGGTACAGGCCGATATTCACTTCCGGCATGGCCAGGCGGCTGCTCGGGGTGACAATGCGCACGCCGGCGCCCTGCATCAGGCCCATGCCACCGCCCATCACGTAGCCGTGGGCCCAGCAGATCAGCGGTTTGGAGTAGGTGTGGATGAGGTAGTCCAGACGATACTCGTCAGCGAAGAAGCGACGGGCCAACTCCGGCACCTCTCCGGGTTTCTCCCGGCAGGCGTCCACCAGCTTGCGCACGTCGCCGCCTGCGCAGAAGGCCTTGCCACCGTTACCACGCAGCACCACGCAGGCGATCTGCGGGTCGTCCTGCCAGACGCGCAGTTGGTGGTTCATCGCCTCGATCATCGGCAGGCTCAGGGCGTTCAGGCTCTTCTCCGCGTCCAGCGTCACCACGCCGATACGGAAGCCGTGCAGGCCGGGGCGTTCCTCGAACATCACATTCATGGTCAGGGCCTTATTGGTTGCGCCAGTGCGGATCGCGTTTCTCCAGGAAGGCATTCACGCCCTCGCGGGTGTCGTCGGCGTCGAACAGGTCGACGAAGCGCTCGCGCTCCTCCGGCAGCCAGGTGGTCGGACCGCGTTCGCGGGCGCCCTGGATCAGCGGTTTGATGGTGCGCACCGCCACCGGGCTCTGCCGTGCGACCTTGGCGGCCAGCAGCAGGGCGGTGCCGCGTGCTTCGCCGGTATCGACGACCTGCTCGACCAGACCGATGCGCAGCGCGGTGTCGGCATCGACACGCTCGCCGCAGAGGATCATGCGCTTGGCCCAGCCTTCGCCAACCAGCCACGGCAGCGCCTGGGTGCCGCCGGCGCAGGGCAGCAGGCCGACCGCGGCTTCGGGCAGGGCCATCTGCGCCTGACGCTCGGCGATGCGGATGTCGCAGGCCAGGGCACATTCCAGGCCGCCGCCCATGGCGTAGCCGTTGATCGCCGCGATGGAGACGCCACGGAAGTCACGCAGCGCCTCGAAGGCCTCGCCGAAGCGGCGGGCCATCTCGCGGGCGCGGGCCTTGTCACCGTCGGCGAACATGTTCAGGTCGGCACCAGCGGAGAAGAATTTCGGGCCCTGGCCGGTCACCACCAGGGCGTAGATATCGTCGTCGCGGTTCAGGTGCTCGATCACCTGGCGCAGGCCGATCAGCGAGTCGCGGTCCCAGGTGTTGGCCGGTGGATGGTTGATGGTGATCAGCGCGGTGTGGCCGTGCTTTTCCACCGTCAGCTTGTGGGTCAGGTCGAAGACTCCGGGCTTGTAGGGCTCGAGGGCGTTGCTCATGGGCATCTCCTTGTCGGTGCCGCCGTTGGGCGGGCGTATGGGCATGGACTCTAGGTGCGTGCGGCGGGGCGCGTCCATGTCCGATCTGTTCGATTGCGCCCGCGCAGGCGGGCGGTTTTTCCAGTGATTCCACTGCGGACCACAACCGTTGGCGCTTCATGTAGGGCGCATAACGCGTCAGCGTTATGCGCCATCCAGGGGCCGGCGCATAACCTGTTCCAGGTTATGCGCCCTACGGTTCGGCCATTTGATTTCAGAGCAGGCGGTCCAGCATCCCACCCTGTTCCAGCAGGCGGCGGGCGACGATCACCCGCATGATCTCGTTGGTGCCTTCCAGGATCTGGTGCACCCGGCTGTCGCGCACCCAGCGCTCCAGCGGGTAGTCGTTGAGGTAGCCGTAGCCGCCGTGCAGTTGCAGCGCCTCGTTGCACAGGGAGAAGCAACGGTCGGTGGCGAAGCGCTTGGCCATGGCGCAGTACAGCGTTGCCTCGCCGTCCTTGTGGTCCAGCTTGTGCGCGGCCAGGCGCACCATCTGTCGGCTGGCGGTGAGGTCGGTGAGCATGTCGGCGAGTTTGAACTGCAGGGCCTGGAATTCCGCCAGCGCCTTGCCGAACTGCTTGCGCTCCTCGACGTAGCGCAGCGATTGCTCCAGTGCCGCCTGGGCAGCGCCGAGGGAGCAACTGGCGATGTTCAGGCGGCCGCCGTCCAGACCTTTCATGGCGTAGACGAAGCCCTGACCTTCCGGGCCGATGCGGTTGCCGGCGGGAATGCGCACGCCTTCGAAGGTAATGGTGCGCGTCGGCTGGGCCTTCCAGCCCATCTTGTCCTCGTTGCGGCCGTAGCGGATGCCCTCGGCGTTGGCCGGCACCAGGAAGCAGGAAATGCCCTTGGCGCCTTCCTCGCCGGTGCGCGCCATGACGATCAGCACGTCGGTGGAGCCGGCGCCAGAGATGAAGGTCTTGGCGCCATCCAGTACGTAGTCGTCACCTTCGCGTTTGGCGCGGGTGCGCAGGCGGGCGGCGTCAGAGCCGGCATCCGGCTCGGTGAGGCAGTAGGAAGCCAGCAGTTCTCCGCCGATCAGCCCCGGCAGCCACTGCTCCTTGAGTGCGGCGTCGCCGAAGCTGGCGAGCATCCAGCTGGCCATGTTGTGGATGGTCATGTAGGCGGTGGTGGCGACGCAGCCGGCGGCCAGTTGCTCGAAGATCAGCGAGGCGGACAGCCGCGACAGGCCGAGGCCGCCGTCTTCCTCGGCGATGTACAGGCCCAGGTAGCCCTGCTCGGCGGCGCGGCGGATCACCTCCACCGGGAAGTGGTGCTGGCGGTCCCAGTCGGCGGCGTGGGGCGCCAGTTCGCGGCTGGCAAAGGCGCGGGCGCTATCCACCAGCAGGCGTTGTTCTTCGGACAGATCGAAATGCATGCAGCTACCTCTGTTTGTTCTTGTCGGCTACCGCTTCGCGCTCGTGGCGCCTTTCTCTTGGGTAGAGAGTGTTCTGGTTATAGCCTTTGCGCCTCCGGCTGTGGATTGACGATCTTGTGCCGTGGATGGACGATCTTGGTGTTGCCGTCACCGGAATACTGCCCATGTCCCGTCCGCTGATTTCCACCTGGCCGCTGCCCCAGCAGGGCGTCCGCTTCATCACGCCTCCGCGTCTGCGACGTGCGCTGGACCGCCACCCGCTCGGCCAGGCGTGCTATCCGCTGGCCCTGGGCTACTACCCGGCGGCGGTGGGGCATCGCATGGAGCGGGAAAGCCCGGACGATCATCTGCTGATCTACTGCAGCGCCGGACATGGCTGGCTGGAAACGGCGGATGGACGATTCGAGGTCGCCGGTGGCGACCTGCTGGTGCTACCCAAGGGCCTTGCCCACGCCTATGGCGCCGACCCGCAGCGCCCGTGGTCGATCTTCTGGGTGCACCTTGAGGGGCGGCTGGCCGAGGACTTCCTGCGCCCGCTGGGCAAGTCGCCGCGCCTGCGTGTAGGCGTACAGCCGCGGATTCTCGGTGAGTTCGATGCGCTGTTGGCGCTGCGCCGCCAGGGCCTGAGCCTGCCGCACTTCATCCATGCCGCGCATTTGTTGCAAAGCCTGCTGACCTCCTTGGCGCTGCGCCCGGCGCGGGCTCGGCTGAAGTCCGGTCGCGTGTTGGACGTGGAGGCGGTGCAGGCGATGATGCGCGAACACCTGCACGACGCGCTGAACCTCGACGAGCTGGCCGCGCAGTTCCGCCTGTCGCGCTTCCACTTCGCCAAGACCTACCGCGCGCTGACCGGCCAGGCGCCGATCCAGGATTTCATCCGGCTGAAGATGACCCACGCCTGCCGCCTGCTCGACCAGGGCAATCTCGAAGTGCGCCAGGTCGCCGAGCAACTGGGCTACGCCGATCCGTACTATTTCTCGCGGCTGTTCAAGAGCGTGGTGGGCATGGCGCCCAGTCATTACCGGGCGCTGCATACCGGCTGAGCTATTGCAGCGTCAGCGGCTTGCCTGCGGCGCTGCGTTCGGCCTGCCACTCGGCGAGGGTCGGGGCCGCTTCGGGGCCGTCCATGTGCTCGACGATCTCGAAGTAGTCCTGATGCAGCGGGTCGCGCAGGACTTCATCGCGCGGTTTCACCTTCACCACATAGACGCGCTGGATGTTCTGGTGATCGAAGCCGCGCCATTGCTGTTCGCCCTTGAGCAGGCTGTAGCGATGGCCCTCCAGCGCCTTGACCAGCGCGTCGCTGTCCAGGCTGCCGCTGCGTTTGGCGGCGTCGGCCCACTGGTAGACGATGCTGTAGGCAGAGGCGGCGGAGCTCGCGGGATAGACCCCATAGCGCTCGGTGAAGTCGCGCACGAAGGCCTGGCCGCGCGCCGAGCCCTCGCGCTCGGGCACCTGCCAGGTCCAGGGCTCGGTGCCGATCACGCCCTGCATCAGGCCGGGCCCGGCCAGCTCGACCATGCTTTGGGTGAGGTTGGGCGCGATGATCTGGTGGTTGCGCGTCAGCCCCAGTTCGTCGGCGATGCGCATGGCGTGCACCAGGTCCTCGCCGAACAGCGCCAGCACCAGTACATCGGCCTTGCTCGCCGCTGCCTGGGTCAAGGCGTTGCGGTAATCGGAGAGACGCGCGCCGGGGAAGGGCACCTTGATCGACGGATGCCGGGCGGCATCTTCGGTGCCGGTGTAGTGGCGCAGCGAGCTTTCGGTAGTCAGGCCCCAGGTGTAGTTGGCGGTGACGTAGAAGTAGCGCTTGCCCGGCAATGTGCGGCCCAGGTAGCTGCCCAGGGCGCGGGCGCTCATCCACGCGCTGTTGCACTCGCGGAACATGTAGCGCTGGCCGTCCTTGCCGGTGGTGTCGTTGGAGTAGGTGAGGGTGCCGAAGTACAGCAGCTTCTTTTGCGCCGCTCGTTCGCCGGCGGCGATGGCCACCGCGCTGGAGGCGCCGCCGAAGAACATCGCCGCGCCGTCGGCGGCCATCGCGTCGATATTGCGCAGGGCCTTCTCCGGGCGCGAGGCATCGTCCTTGCTCAGCAGGTGCAGCGGCCGGCCGAGCACGCCACCCTGGGTGTTGATCTCGTCGATGGCCAGCAGCGCGCCGCGCATCTGCGCGAGGCCTTCTTCCTTGTAGGAGCCGGTGCGGGGGTAGTTGAGACCGAGGTTGATCGGCTCGGCGGCGTGCGCCAGGCAGCTGAAGGCAGCCACCAGCGAGAGTGCGGCAGTCAGAAAGCGCATGTTCGTTCCCTGTTGTTTTTATTGGCGGGTAAAGCGAAGAGGGGACTGTGCACAGTCCGACGAGTCAGGCCCATTGGTCTTTGGTCGCATGAAAGTGCCGACTCCAGCGTGGGTGTTTTCTGGTTGCCGACGTTTCCGGGTATGCCCGAAAATTTCGCGACCTACACCAGGGCCGGCGGATTGCCGCCGGTCGTGACATCAAGGATTGTTCGGGCCCAGGGACAGTATTCGCCGTGCGTAAACCGCTTTCTCTTTACCATCCGTGGCTCTATGCGCTTCGCGTCTGGCAGCGGCGGCTGTTTCGTCGTTGCCAGTGGGCATTGTCTGGTCGCCATTATGTGGAGCAGACGGCGGATAAGGACCGCTTGCCCTTTCGGTACATCAAGCACACTTCCAAGCTGATTCGGCGGCTGGGCAATAGCGACCTGGCGTTGCAGCACGGCAAGGTCATCAACCTGCGCCTGGCGGTTGAATGCATGGACGGCGTTCGAATCGGGCCGGGGGAATACTTCTCCTTTTGCCGCCTGCTCGGCCGGCCGACCCGACGGCGAGGCTTCGTCGAGGGCATGGAGTTGTCGTTTGGCGAAGCGCGGCAAGGCGTCGGCGGTGGCGTCTGTCAGCTCAGCAACTTGCTTCACTGGATGGCGCTGCACTCGCCGTTGAAGGTTGTGGAGCGTGCCAACCACAGTTTCGACCCGTTCCCCGACGACGGCAGGGTCCTGCCTTTTGGTTCGGGCGCGGCGATCTTCTACAACTTCGTTGATCTGGTGCTGTTCAATCCGACACAGCAGACGTTCCAGTTCGATCTGCGGGTCGCGGAGCACCAGTTGGAAGGCATACTGCTGTGCAGCGCCGAACGTCCCGTCCGTTATCACGTCTACCAGCGCAACCATCGATTCCTGAGGTCTGGCGCAGGCGTTATTCGGGAGAACGAGATCTGGCGTGATGTCCACGAAAAAGGCCAGCAAGGAACCCTGCTGGAGCGCGCCTGCATTTACTGCAACCGAGTGCGAGTGAAGTACCCGGTCGACGACGAGCAACTCTCCGACGCCTGACATTGGCGCGCGGCGTCGCCCCCGCTGGCGTGTGCCACCGTGCACAGCGATACACGGCTCGCTAGTCTGCTGCGACGACAAGAAGAAGGATTCCCCATGCTGCCCGTGATCGCCGAACTGCTGCTGACCCTGGCCTGCGCCGTCGCCGCCGGGCTCGCCCTGCGCGAGCGGGCGGGCTGGCGGGCGCTGGGTTTCCTGTCGATGGGAGTCGCGGCTTTTCTCGGGGCGCTGGAGTATGGCGGGTTCACTGGGCTGGTCGAGTTGCACCACCAGGCGAGCGTGCTGTCCGGCGCGGTAAGCCTGCCGCTGATTGCGCTGGGGCGAATCAACGGCGCAGCGATCAGGCATGCGCTGGTGCTGCTGGTCTGTGTCGCCCTGGTGCTGCTGCCATCCCAGCTCAGCCTGCTCGGCAACCTGGTCGCTCTGCTGGTGATCGCCTGGCCGGGACGCTCCCGGCGTTATCCACTGGCCCTGCTTGGCGCGCTGCTGTTCATCGGCGCCGGCCTGCTGATCGGCACCCGTGGCGAGTGGGCCGGCATAGCGCGCCGCGAGCTATTCCACCTGGCGCTAGGGGTTGCTGTGACGGCCTGGGTGCTGGCCGGCTTGGGTACTGGCGCGCCGCGCCTGCCGGGAGTGCCGGTTGTGCGGCACAAGTCGCCTTGACTTGACCGGGGCGCTTGCTTAGCGTGCCGGTTCGTTTCACCAGGCAGACGCACCATGACCAACGACGACCGGATCAAGCTGGAACCCAGCTGGAAAGAAGCGCTCCACGAAGAATTCGAGAAGCCCTACATGAAGCAGCTGGGCGAGTTCCTGCGTGCGGAGAAGGCCGCCGGCAAGGTGATCTTCCCGCCCGGTCCGCTGATCTTCAATGCGCTGAATACCACGCCGCTGGAGCGCATCAAGGTCGTGATCATCGGCCAGGACCCATACCACGGCCCCGGCCAGGCCCACGGCCTGTGCTTCTCGGTACAGCCGGGCGTGCCGACGCCGCCGTCGTTGCAGAACATCTATAAAGAGCTGCAGCGTGACCTGAACATCCCGATCCCGAATCACGGTTACCTGCAGCACTGGGCCGAGCAGGGCGTGCTGCTGCTCAACACCTCGCTGACCGTCGAGCAGGCCCGTGCCGGCTCCCATGCCCAGGCGGGCTGGGGCCCGTTCACCGACAAGGTGATCGAGGTGGTCAGCCAGCGCTGCGACCGCCTGGTGTTCCTGCTCTGGGGCTCCCATGCGCAGAGCAAGCAGAAGCTGATCGACGCGCAGAAGCACCTGGTGCTCAAGTCCGCGCATCCGTCGCCGCTCTCGGCCTACCGTGGCTTCCTCGGTAACGGCCACTTCAGCCGCACCAACAAGTTTCTCGAACAGAGCGGTCTGACGCCTATCGACTGGTCGCTTCCGCCGGTCTGATCGTCATGAACCGGCGCGGATGGCTGGCGATTCTTGCGGGGCTGGTGTTCGCCGGCAGCAGCCTTGCGGCCGAGTCCTTACTCGAGAGGCAGCGCTCCACCGACGCCTTCCACGGGCTGTACGAGATCGATCAGGCGGCCCGTGCCTTCGTGGCCATCGAGAATGCCCGGAACCAGACTGATTGGGTCGTCACCGAGCCCAATCTCAAGATCCTGGTGACGCGCTGCTCGGTACCGCTGACGACCCGCTGGCGCGCGATCCGACTCTTTGCGCAGAATGGCCGCGAAATCACCCGCCAGGTCGTCGAAGTCTCCTGCGCCAGGCCCGTCAGTGGTGAACGCTGGTCGGTCCCGTTGCGCGTCTTCCATCCTTCCTGAAACCACCAAAAAAGAGGCCCGCACGAAGGCGGGCCTGAAAATCGCCGCGTGTCTCTGACGCGGCGAGCGTGGTTGCTTTACGCGGCGTCAGCCAGCGCCTCGCGGGTACGGCGGACACGTTTGCGCCAGGCGCGGTACAGCGGCAAGCCGAGCATGACCGCGACCAGCGCCCAGGTGCCGATGGCAATGGGGCTGGACCAGAGGATGCCCAGTTCGCCGTTGGAGATGGACAGCGCGCGGCGCAGGTTCTGCTCCATCAGTCCGCCGAGGATGAAGCCCAGCAGCAGCGGCGAGAGCGGGAAGTCCAGCTTGCGCAGGACGTAGCCGAGGATGCCGATGGCGACCATCAGGAACAGGTCGAAGGTGGTGGCGTGTACGGCGTAGACGCCGATGGCGGTGATGATCGCGATGCCCGGAACCAGCGCCCAGTTCGGCACCGAGAGGATGCGGGTGAATACCCGGACCATCGGCACGTTGAGGATGATCAGCATGACGTTGGCGATGAACAGCGAGGCGATCAGGCCCCAGACGATGTTCGGTTGCTCCTGGAACAGCAGCGGGCCGGGGGTGATGTTGTACAGGCTGAGCGCGCCGATCATCACCGCGGTGGTGCCCGAGCCGGGGACGCCGAGGGTCAGCATCGGCACCAGGGCTCCACAGGCGGAGGCGCCGATGGCGGTTTCCGGAGCGGCGAGGCCGCGCAGGTCGCCCTTGCCGAACTTGCCCGATTCGCCGGCCATCTTCTTCTCGGTCATGTAGGCCACCGCGCTGGCGAGGGTCGCGCCGGCGCCGGGCAATACGCCCATGATGAAGCCGAGCAGGCCGCAGCGCAGATTGACCACCGCCACCGCCGTCGCTTCCTTCATGTTGAACAGCATGCGCCCGCTGGCTTCGACCATCTTGTGGCCATGGTGGGTCTTCTCCAGCAGCAGGAGGATTTCGCTCACCGAGAACAGCCCCAGCACAAGCACCACGAACTGGATGCCATCGGAGACGTGGATATTGTCGAAGGTGAAACGGTACACGCCGCTGTTGGCGTCGATCCCGACGCTGGAGAGGAACAGCCCGAGCAGCGCGGCCAGCAGCGTCTTCAGCGGCCGGTCGCCGGCCAGCCCGCCCAGGGCGACGATGGCGAAGACCATCAGCACGAAGTATTCCGCCGGGCCGAAGGCAATTGCCCATTTCGCCAGCAGCGGGGCGAACAGCACCATGCCGCAGGTGGCGATGAAGGCGCCAATGAATGAGCTCCAGGCCGACAGCGACAGCGCCACGCCGGCCAGGCCGTTGCGTGCCATGGGGTAGCCGTCGAGGGTGGTCATCACGGTGGAGGCTTCGCCGGGAATGTTCAGCAGGATCGAGGAAATCCGCCCGCCGTACTCGCAGCCCAGGTACACGGCGGCCAGCAGGATCAGCGCCGATTCCGGCGGCAGGCCGAGGGCGAAGGCCACCGGGATCAGCAGGGCCACGCCGTTGATCGGGCCTAGGCCCGGCAGCAGGCCGACGACGGTGCCGATCAGGGTGCCGATCAGCGCGGTGATCAGGTTGTATGGGGTCAGGGCAACACCGAAGCCCTGGCCGAGGTAGCTCAACGTTTCCATCACAGAATCCTCAGAGCAGGGGTTCGAGAATGCCCAGTGGCAGCGGCACATCCAGGGTTCGGTCGAACAGCACGTACAGGCCGATGGCGAGCAGGCTGGCGGTGGTCACACTGGTCACCGGGCGGCCGCCGTAGATCAGCGCGAGGAAGGTGCCGACCAGGGCGCTGGCCGGAATGAAACCCAGCGGCTCGAACAGCCCGGCGTACACCGCCAGCAGCACGATGCAGAGCGCGACCTTGGCGAGCAGCGCGCCTTCCAGCGCAGGCTCGTCGTCTTCGCGCTTGATCGGTGTGGGGCGCACGATCAACCAGGCGAGCCCCGCGGCCATCAGGCCCAGGCAGAGCAGCGGATAGGCGCGCGGGCCGACTGGCTCGTAGGAGAAGGGCGCCTGGAGATGCCAGGCGATCAGGGCGAAGGCGACGCAGGCGAGCAGCCAGGCGCCGGCGAACAGCCGCTGGAAGAGGCTGGTCTGGGACATGGGAAGTCTCCTGGCGCCGCCTTCGCTGAAGGCGGCGCCGCACGGGGCGTTACTGGATGAGGCCGAACTCGCGGGCCAGCTGCTTGTACTGGGCGACCTGCTGCTTCACGTAGGCGTCCAGTTCCGGGCCGGTCATGGCGAAGGGGAACAGCTCGCGCTGGTCACGCAGCTTGGCGAACTCCTCGGAGGCCAGCAGCTTGTCGAAGGACGCCTTCCAGAACGCATAGTCCTCGTCGCTGACCTTCGGCCCGACGTAGAAGCCACGCACCACCGGCCAGACAATGTCGAAGCCCTGTTCCTTGGCGGTGGGGATGTCGGTCATGCCTTCGTCCTTCAGGCGTTCTTCGGAGAACACCGCGAGCAGACGCATCTTGCCGGCGCGTATATGCGGCATGGAGTCGGAGATATCGGTGCTGCCGACCTGGATGTGCCCGCCCAGCAGCGCCGTGGCGATCTCGCCGCCGCCTTCCAGGGCGACATAGCGCAGTTGCTTGGGATCGATGCCAGCGGCCTTGGCGATCAGGGCGGTCTGCATCCAGTCCTGGCTGCCGACGGTGCCGCCGGAGCCGATCACCACCTTGCCCGGATCGGCCTTCAGGGCGGCGACCAGGTCGCCGAGGTTCTTGTAGGGCGAATCCGCCGGTACGGCGATGGCGCCGTAGCTGGTGCCGACTGCCGCCAGCCATTTCACCGCGCTCTCGTCGAAGCGACCGAACTTGCCCTGGGCCAGGTTCAGCAGCGAACCGCTGGAGAAGGCGGTAATGGTGTTGCCATCGGCCGGTCGCTGGGCGACCACGGCGTTATAGGCGACGGCGCCGACGCCGCCGGGCATGTAGGTGACGCGCATCGGTTTGGACAGCAGCTTCTCATCCAGCAGGGCGCTTTGCGCCAGTTTGCAGGTGAGGTCGAAGCCGCCGCCGGGGGCGGCCGGTGCGATGCACTCCGGGCGCGAGGGCTCGGCCATCAGTTGGCTGGCAGCCAGCAGCGTGGCGCCGGCCAGGGTCAGGTTGCGCAGGACAGTGGGCATGGGGCAATTCCTCTCTTGTTGTTCTTTGGTTTACCAGATCGCCAGGGAGTAACTGAGGTAGATACGCGTCTCGTCGGCGTCCCGCGCGAAGTTCGAACGGTAGGTGGCGTTGCGCACGCGCACCGCCACGTCCTTCAGCGGGCCACTCTGGATCACGTACTTGATGTCTGTGTTGCGTTCCCACTCCTGACCCCGACCGTCCATGCCGTTGATTTTGGCATTGTCACCGCTGATATAGCGGTTCATCAGAGTCAGGCCGGGAATCCCGAGGCCGGCGAAGTCGTAGTCATGGCGTACCTGCCAGGAGCGTTCGTCGGCGTCGGCGAAGTCGCCGACCTGGACGAAGTTCACCAGGTAGGGATTGCTGCCATCGATGTAGGGGAAAGCGCTGTCGCCGTTCATCTGCTGCCAGCCGAAGCTGAACTTGTTGGCGCCCAGGGTGTAGCCGAACATGCTGTTGAAGGCGCGGTTGTCGATTTTGCCGCCGCGCGCCTCGCCCTGGTCGTCGCTGATTGCCAGGCGCACGTCGGCGGTGAATTTGCCGGGGCCGAGCGGGTAGGCGGCGAGCAGGCCGACGAAGTGCTGGCGATAGACATCGTCGAGCACGGCGTAGTGGTAGCGACCGGTGAGGTTGTCGGTGAGCTTGTAGTCGCCGCCGGCCAGGTCGTAGTGCTTGCCTTCGGCGTTGCCGCCGGAGAAACGGCGGTTCTTGTTGTTCAGCGCCAGGTCCTGCCAGTCGGTGGAGTCGCGGTCCTTGACCTTCTCCAGGCGGCCGCCGGTGAAGTCGAGGCCCGGCAGGTCGGTGGAGTTGAGCAGGCCGCCTTCGAAGGTCTGCGGGAACAGGCGGCTGTCATTGGGCTGCAGGGTGGGCAGGTCGGGAATCAGGTTGCCGATCTTCAGCTCGGTCTCGGAGGCCTTGAATTTTGCGGTCAGACCCAGCTTGCTGTACTCGTCGGCGGCGCGGCCGTCGCTGTGGGTCGGCAACAGGCCGGTGCCGGTGCGGTCGGGCGCCGAGTCGAGCTTGAGGCCGAGCATGCCCATGGCGTCGAGGCCGACGCCAATGGTGCCGGGCGTGTAGCCGGACTGGAAATCGAGGATGAAGCCCTGGGCCCATTCTTCGCGCTTGGACTGGCCGGTGCCGTCACGAAAGTCGCGGTTGAAATAGATGTTCTGGGTACTGAGGCGGGCGCTGCTGTCTTCGATGAATCCGGCGGCGTCGCACAGTGGCGCGACCCCGGCGAAAGCGATCAGGGCGCCGGCGTGGGCGGGCGTCAGTCGACTGGACGAAGGCTTTCGACAAGCCTGTGCAGCCATAGGCTGGGCGGTAGGCATTTTGTGGTCTCCATTCTTGTTGTTGTCGCGAAAGGGCACCACGCCGCCTTTCGCTCTGTTGACGGTCTTTGCCGTCGGCGAGTCCGCTGTTCCCCCTTCGTCGTGCCTGGGCAGAAGGCACGTAAAACGAGTTTGGGGGACGGCTCTGGGGCGATGCTAACGGGCTAAGCTTTCGCCAGGCTTTCAATCCGCTTTCGCAGTGATTTCAGCGAATTTCCCCCATTCACAGCGGCCTGCGGATGGGTAAACTGCCCGCCCGATCTGTCGTCCCGAAAGGAGTAGAACGCGTGCGAATCCTCCTGGTTGAAGACCATCCGCAACTCGGCGAAAGCGTGCTCCAGGCGCTCAAGGGGGCCGGCTGGACCGTGGATCTGCTGCAGGACGGCGTAGCCGCCGACCTCGCCCTCGCGAGCGAGGACTACGCCCTGGCGATCCTCGATGTCGGCCTGCCACGCCTCGACGGTTTCCAGGTGCTGGCGCGCCTGCGCGAGCGCGGCAAGACCCTGCCGGTGCTGATGCTCACCGCCCGTGGCGAAGTGCGTGACCGTGTGCATGGCCTGAACCTGGGCGCCGACGATTACCTGGCCAAACCTTTCGAGCTGAGCGAGCTGGAAGCGCGGGTGAAAGCCCTGCTGCGCCGCAGCGTGCTCGGTGGCGAACAGCAGCAGCGTTGCGGCGAGCTGGTCTATGACCTCGGCGTGCGGCGTTTCACCCTGGCCGAGCAGGCGATGACCCTGACCTCTCGCGAACAGGCCGTGCTGGAAGCGCTGATCGCGCGGCCCGGCCGGGTGATGAGCAAGGAGCAGTTGGCGGCGCAGGTCTTCGGTCTGGACCAGGACGCCAGTGCCGACGCCATCGAGATCTATGTGCACCGCTTGCGCAAGAAACTGGAGGGCAGCTCGGTGCGCATCGTCACCTTCCGCGGCCTGGGCTACCTGCTCGAGGCCAAGGATGCCTGAGCGCCGCTGGGGATTCCTTGGCGCGGGCAGTCTGCGCGGGCGCCTGCTCTGGCGCCTCGGCGGACTGCTGCTGGTGCTGCTGCTGATCGGTAGCGCGGCGACCTACTGGCGCGCCCGCAATGCCGCCGATATCGCCTACGACCGCACCTTGCTGGCCTCGGCGCGGGATATCGCCGATGGCCTCTATGCCAGCGACGGTACCCTGCGCGCCAATGTGCCCTACGTGGCGCTGGACAGCTTCGAGTACGACAGCGCCGGGCGCATCTTTTACCAGGTGATCGATCCGCAGGGGAACATGGTGTCCGGCTACGAAAACCTGCCCGCGCCGCTGCCGACCACACCGCGTACCGATGATTACCCGGCGCTGGCCAAGTTCTACGACGCGACCTACAAGGGCCAGGGAGTGCGGGTTGTCAGCCTGCTCCAGCCGGTCAGCCAGCCGACGGTGAGCGGTATGGCGGAAATTCGCGTGGCGGAGACCATGGGCGCCCGCGAGCGGCTCGCGCGCAGCCTGCTCGCCGATACGCTGCTCAATCTCGCGCTGTCCGCTGTCGCCGCGCTGATGATGGTCTGGTACGCGGTGAGTGCCGGTCTGCGCCCCCTCGACCGCCTGCGCCAGGCGGTGGAGGAGCGCCAGCCGGATGACCTGCGGCCGCTGCCGGAAGTCCGTGTTCAGAAGGAGCTGCGCCCGCTGGTGGCGGCGCTCAACCATTTCACCGTGCGCCTGCGCGGGCTGTTCGAGCGGCAGTCGCAGTTCATCGCCGAGGCGTCCCACGAATTGCGTACACCGCTGGCGGCGCTCAAGGCGCGCCTGGAGCTGGGGCTGCGCGAGCAGGACCCGCAGCTATGGCGCGCGACGTTGGTCGACGCGGTGCAGAACACCGACCGGGTGACCGGGCTGGCCAACCAGTTGCTGTCGCTGGCACGCGTCGAAAGCGGCGCACGCGCGATCGCTGAAGGGGCGGGGGAGCGCATCGAACTGAGCCAGCTTGCCCGTGAGCTCGGAATGGCGCTGGCCCCCCTGGCTTATTCGCGCGGTGTGGCGCTGGCGCTGGAGGCCGATGAGTCCGTCTGGGTGCGGGGCGACCCGATGCTGCTCAACGAACTGCTGAGCAACCTGGTGGACAACGCCATCGCCCACGCTCCCAAGGAAGGTAACGTGGTCATCCGCCTGCTGGCGCCCGCCGTGCTGGAAGTCGAGGACGACGGGCCTGGCATCCCGCCGGAGGAGCGCGACAAGGTTTTCCGCCGCTTCTACCGCCGCCGCCAGCAGGGTACCGGCCTGGGGTTGGCCATCGTTGGCGAGATCTGCAGCGCCCACCGCGCCCAGATAGAGCTTGGACAGGGCGGTCTGGGCGGCTTGCGGGTGCGGGTAACCTTCCCGACGGAAAGCCCCTGAACCAGAAGCGCGAAACCCGCCGGTCAGGGCGGGTTTCGGTGCTGGGCGTGGACATCGCGGACGGAGTCCGCTCCTGCGAGGGCAAAAGCCCCTTACCCTGACCCTCTCCCGCAGGCGGGAGAGGGGACCGGTCGGTGCATGCGGAAAGCATTGCGTCAGCCGGCACAGACGGCCCCTCTCCCTATGGGAGAGGAGTGAGGGAATGTCCTGGATACGGATTTTCCCGATGCGTAGGAGCGGACTCCGTCCGCGATCGATCACCGGCGGTGCAATTAATTGTCCGCCGTTACTACTGAAGCATGCTCATGGCCGCTTCCATGGCGGCGGAGAGGTCTTCGTCTTCCTTGTAGTCCGCTTTCGGATCCAGGCCCAGCTTGGAGAAGGCCGGGATGGTCGCCCAGTCCAGCTCGGTGTAGGGGTGCTGGCTGCCCAGGTAGCTCTGCAGGGTGGCGACCTGGACGATGTCCACGTAGTCGACCTTGGCCGAGTCGCGGCTGAAGTCCAGGTGCTGGCCCGGCACGGCGGCGATCGGCGCCGGGAAGTCCCAGGCCTTGAGGATGCGGTCGCCGATGATCGGGTGGATGCGCTCGATCACGTGGTTGAGGCTGATGGAGTCGGCCAGCAACTCACTGTGTTCCTCGGCATAGGTGAGGATCGGCAGCACGCCGATCTGGTGCACGAGGCCTGCGAGGGTCGCCTGGTCCGGCGCCAGGCGCGTGTAGTGGCGGCACAGCGCATGGCAGATGCCGGCGATCTCGGTGCTCTTGGTCCACACCTCGCGCATCTTGCGGTCGACCACGTCGGAGGTGGCCTGGAACATCTGCTCCATCGCCAGGCCGGTGGCCAGGTTGCAGGTGTAGTTGATCCCCAGGCGGCTGATCGCCATCTGCAGGTCGTTGATTTCCTTGTTGGTGCGCAGCAGCGGGCTGTTCACCACCTTGATGATGCGCGCTGTCAGCGCGGCGTCGTTGCCGATCACCTTGGCCAGATCCTGGATGCTGATGTCCGGGTCTTCCGCCGCTTCGCGCACGCGCAAGGCGACTTCCGGCAGCGTTGGCAGCACCAGCTCGTCGTTATCGATGGCCCGCAGCAGTTCCTGTTGTACTTTTTCGGCAAGCTTGCTCATGGCATTTCCTTGAGAGGGACGCCGGGCTCCCCACCCGGCACGGAATTCAGCGCTGGATTTCGCGATCGCTGTCCAGAACGTAGGGCAGATCCAGTAGGCGCAGCGGCGTGCCCTCGGCCTCGCCGAGGCGCACCTGGCCGTCGGCGGCTGCGTCGTCCTGCAGCACGGCCAGCAGTTCCACGCCTTCGCCCGCGCGGGCGGCCAGTACCACTTCGCCAACGCTGCTGGAGTGCACCGGCGAGAACAGCTCGCGGCCGGGCTCAGGCAGGTCGTTGCCATCGAGCACCAGGCGTTGCAGGCGGCGTTTCAGACGGCCGAGGTATTGCATGCGCGCGACGATTTCCTGGCCGGTGTAGCAGCCCTTCTTGAAGCTCACGCCACCGACGGCCTGCAGGTTGATCATCTGCGGGATGAACAGCTCGCGGGTGGCGCCGAAGACCTGGCCGATGCCGGCGCGCACCTGGCCGAGCAGCCAGTCATTGAGCTCGGCGTGGGGCAGGCGGGCCTGCAACAGGTCGACGACGGCGGCGGCACGTTCGGCCGGCACCCAGAGTTCGACACGACCCTGGCCCAGGCCGATGGCGATCAGGCCGTCGGCACGCGCCACCTGGTCGGCTGCGCCATCGAGCGACAGACCCAGATCGACGAGCAGCGCATCCGCGCCGCTCAGGCCGAAGCGCGCCCACTGTGCGCTGTCATCGGACAGAGTGACCTTGGAGAACACCGCGTATTTCTTCAGATCGGCCAGCTGGCTTTCCAGCAGCTCGCTCGCCATGGCCAGCAAGTAGCCGTCACCCTCGGCGAGGATGCGGAAGCTGGAGGTCATGCGCCCCTTGGGCGTGCAGCGGCCGCCGAGGCTGGAGTAGTCGGCGTTGAGGTAATTGAGGTTGCAGGTCAGCTGGCCCTGGAGGAATTTGGCGGCGTCCGCGCCACGGACGGCGAGAATCCCTTCGTGATTGAGTTCGGTGAAGAAAGCAGAGTCGGTCATCACGATTCGCTGGAAGAAAGTTAGGGGCCTCATGATAGAGCTCGGACCGTGCCTTGTCAGCGGGTGCCGGGCCCTTCGCAGCATGCGTATAATGCCGCTCGGTTCGCGCCGTCCGTCGACTGCGCGAGCGACCAGACGCATACGCCCGCTGTAACTCGAGGTAACCCGCAGATGACCGACGAAATCGAACTCAAACGCCTTTTCTGGCACAGCCGCCGCGGCATGCTGGAGCTGGACGTGCTGCTGGTGCCTTTCGTCCAGGAGGTGTACCCAGGCCTCGAAGCCGATGACAAGGCGCGCTTCCGCAAGCTGCTCGAGTGCGAGGACCAGGATATGTTTGGCTGGTTCATGCAGCGCGGCGAGCCGGAAGATGCCGACCTGCGCATCATCGTTCGCATGATCCTGGACCGTGTCCAGCCGAAGTGACCCCTTCGAGTGCCGCTGGCGACCGTCCATCGGTTTGCTGGCGGCCTATCTCGCCGCACAGTCCGTTGCCATCCTGGCCCTGCTGCTCGCCGATGTTCCGCTCCACTGGACAACGCTGGGCCTGAGCCTCTGCCTGTTGCACGCATGCCTCGTCGTGCCGCGCCAGATTCTATTGCGCGGGCCGTCCTCCGTGCGTGCGCTGCGCCACAACGCCGAGGGTTGGCAGCTGTGGAGCGAGCGGGAAGGCTTCCAGGCGGTGCGGTTGCTGCCGGACAGCCTCGCGCTGCCGTCGCTGATCGTGCTGCGCTTTCGCCGCCCGGGCGATTGGCTGGCGCGCAGCGTCTGCATCCCTGCCGATGCCATGGCGCCGGAGTTGCACCGGCGCTTGCGCGTGCGACTGCGTTTCAGCCGCAGTAGGTGGACGGTGCCAGGATAGTGTCGCGGGCCTCGGGCAGCAGGTCCGGATAGTCCAGCGTGTAGTGCAGGCCGCGGCTCTCGCGGCGCTGCATGGCGGACAGAATGATCAGCTCGGCCACCTGCGCCAGGTTGCGCAGCTCGATCAGGTCGCGGCTGACCTTGTAGTTCGAGTAGAACTCGTCGATCTCGTCCAGTAGCAGGCGCACCCGGTGCTGGGCGCGCGCCAGGCGCTTGTTGGTGCGCACGATGCCCACGTAGTCCCACATGAAGCGCCGCAGCTCGTCCCAGTTGTGCGCGATGATCACGTCCTCGTCGGAGTCGGTCACCTGGCTGGCGTCCCAGCTGGGCAGGGCCGCGAGCGTCTGCGCCTTGGGCAGCTCGGCGAGGATGTCGGCGGCGGCGGAACGGGCGTAGACGAAGCATTCCAGCAGCGAGTTGCTGGCCATGCGGTTGGCGCCATGCAGGCCGGTGAAGGTGGTCTCGCCGATGGCGTAGAGGTTCGGCACATCGGTGCGGCCGTTTTCGTCAATCATCACGCCGCCACAGGTGTAGTGCGCCGCCGGCACCACCGGGATGGGCTCGCAGGTGATGTCGATGCCGAAGTCCAGGCAGCGCTCATAGACCGTGGGGAAATGCTCGCGGATGAACTCGGCCGGCTTGTGGCTGATGTCCAGGTAGACGTAGTCGATGCCCAGGCGCTTCATCTCGTGGTCGATGGCGCGGGCCACCACGTCGCGTGGGGCCAGCTCGGCCAGGGTATGGAAGCGCTGCATGAAGCGCTCGCCATTGGGCAGGCGCAGCAGGGCGCCTTCGCCGCGCAGCGCCTCGGTGATCAGGAAGCTCTTGGCCTGCGGATGGTACAGGCAGGTCGGGTGGAACTGATTGAATTCCAGGTTGCCGACCCGGCAGCCGGCGCGCCAGGCCATGGCGATGCCGTCGCCTGAGTTGCCATCCGGGTTGCTGGTATAGAGGTAGACCTTGCTGGCGCCGCCGGAGGCGAGCACGGTGAAGCGGGCGCTGAAGGTGTCCACCTCGCCGGTCGTGCGGTCGAGCACGTAGGCGCCCAGGCAGCGTTGGCCGTTCATCCCCAGTTTTCGCTCGGTGATCAGGTCTACGGCGACTCGTTGCGACAGCAACTCGATGTTCGGCCGCAGGCGGGCCTGCTCCAGCAAGGTATTGAAGATGGCTGCGCCAGTGGCGTCCGCGGCGTGGATGATGCGGCGATGGCTATGGCCGCCTTCGCGCGTCAGGTGGAACTCGAAGCTGCCGTCTTCGCGGCCCGGCTCGTGGTCGCGGGTGAAGGGGACGCCCTGTTCGATCAGCCATTCGATGGCTTCGCGACTATGTTCCACGGTGAACTTCACCGCGTCTTCGCGGCACAGACCGGCACCGGCAACCAGGGTGTCCTCGACGTGGGACTCGACGGTATCGGTGTCGTCCAGCACGGCGGCAACCCCGCCCTGGGCCCAGAAAGTGGAGCCCTGGGACAGTTCGCCCTTGCTCAGCACGGCGATTCTGAGGTGGGCGGGCAGCGTCAGGGCCAGCGTCAGGCCGGCGGCCCCGCTGCCAATCACAAGGACATCGTGCTGGAAATGCTGACTCATACCCGGCTCCACAAAATGGCGCCCTAGTATATAGAAGGGGGGCGCGGCACAATACTGGCGAACCGATGACACCGGGATCGTTTCCGGCGGGGCGGCAGCCGCAGGGCGGGAAGTGGTTTATCTCGCTCAAGCCGGCTCGCCAGGGCGGTATGGGTGTCGTGGAAGACGGTGAAGGATCGCAGCAAATAGCCGGAACTTTTTCAGGCGTTCCGGTTCGAACGCGGAATACCTAATCTACTTTTCGCGCAGATTGACATTGCGCGGAAGGGGCGCGGGTGTTTCGCCCGGTACAGTTGAATTCAACGGGCTTCGGACGCATGTCGGGGTCCGGTTGCCGCGAAAGTAAAAAAACTGTGCGGCGCATGCTTGGAGGGGAGAACTTTTGCAAAAGGCCCGAGTCTATCTTGGCAGGACGATTCACCAGGGTGCTCGAAGCTCCTCCAGGTTCGTAGAGGAGCATTCATGCTAACCCAGGAAGAGGATCAGCAACTGGTCGAGCGCGTACAGCGCGGAGATAAACGGGCATTCGATCTGCTGGTGCTGAAGTACCAGCACAAGATTCTGGGACTGATCGTGCGTTTCGTGCATGACGCGCAGGAAGCCCAGGATGTCGCTCAGGAAGCGTTCATCAAGGCCTATCGCGCCTTGGGCAACTTCCGCGGTGACAGTGCCTTTTATACCTGGCTGTACCGAATCGCCATCAACACCGCGAAAAACCATCTGGTTGCGCGGGGTCGGCGACCGCCAGACAGCGATGTTACGGCAGAGGACGCGGAGTTCTTCGATGGCGATCACGCCCTCAAGGACATCGAGTCGCCGGAAAGAGCAATGCTGCGGGATGAGATCGAGGAAACCGTCCATCGAACCATCCAGCAACTGCCCGATGATCTGCGCACGGCATTGACCCTGCGCGAGTTCGAAGGGCTGAGTTACGAAGATATCGCCACCGTGATGCAGTGTCCGGTGGGAACCGTCCGCTCACGGATCTTCCGTGCGCGGGAAGCGATCGACAAAGCTTTGCAGCCTTTGTTGCATGAAGAAGTCTGATACAGCGGCAGAAGCCAAGAGAGGTACCGCTATGAGTCGTGAAGCCCTGCAGGAGTCGCTGTCCGCTGTTATGGATAACGAAGCGGATGAGCTGGAGCTGCGGCGTGTGCTTGCAGCCTGCGGCGAGGACGCCGAATTGCGGGCCACCTGGTCCCGTTACCAACTGGCCCGTGCAGTGATGCACCGCGAGCCGGCAATGCCCAAGCTGGACATCGCCGCCGCCGTGTCTGCCGCACTGGCCGATGAGGTCGCACCGGCACCGCGTAGCCGCAATCCGTGGCGCAACGTCGGTCGCCTGGCGGTCGCCGCTTCGGTGACCCTGGCCGTGCTGGCCGGTGTGCGCCTGTATCATCAGGATGACAGTGTGGCCAACGGTCTTGCCCAGCAAGGCGCCACTCCGCAGATCGCGCTGCCGCAAGTGCAGGGTCCGGCGGTGCTGGCAGGCTACACTCAGGACGAGGCGCCGCAGGTGATCACCAATGCCCAAGGTGGGCAGACCACCTGGCATGAGCAGCGTCTTCCGGGTTACCTGCGTCAGCATGCGCAGCAGTCCGCTGTCAGCGGCACCGATAGCGCCCTGCCTTATGCACGCGCCGCGAGCCTGGAAAGCCGCTGATTTGCGACCTTAAGGAGCGACATGCGCGCTACGACAGCACTGTTGTTCTTCCTCGGCGGTCTGCTGGCATTGCCAGTCCAGGCCGCCGATGCGTTGGACTGGATCAAACGCCTCTCCGAGGCTGATCGGCAGCAGAATTTCCAGGGTACCTTCATCTACGAACGCAGCGGAGCTTTCTCCACTCACGATGTCTGGCATCGTGTGGAGAGCGACGGTTCCGTGCGCGAGCATCTGGTCCAGGTCGACGGGCCGCGCCAGGAAGTGGTGCGGGTCGATGGTGCCACCCGCTGCGTCGGCGGTGGCATGGCTGGGCAGATGGCGAGCGGCGAACTGTGGCCGGCGCGCAAGCTCAATCCCGCCGAACTGGCTTCCTGGTATGACGTCCGGATCGCTGGGGAGTCGCGTATCGCCGACCGTCCCGCGGTGGTGTTGGCCGTCATTCCGCGAGACCAGCATCGCTATGGCTTCGAATTGCACCTGGACAAGGAAACCGGCTTGCCGCTGAAGTCGCTCTTGCTTAACGACAAAGGGCAAATCATCGAGCGGCTGCAGTTCACCCGGATCGATCTATCGGCGCCCGAGGACGGCGAGTTGCAGCCCAGTTCGGCCTGTCAGCCGGTGAAGGAGCTGAAGACCGCTGCCGTCAAGACTGCCTGGCATTCGGAGTGGGTGCCTCCGGGGTTCACCTTGAACAGTACGATGCAGCAGCGCAGCGCTGTCTCCAATGACCAGGTTGTCTGCCTCGCCTATGGTGACGGCTTGGCGCGCTTCTCGGTCTTCCTCGAGCCGCTGCACGGCGCGAAGGTTGACGATGCGCGGACCCAGCTGGGCCCGACCACCGTGGTATCGAGGCGACTCGCCAGCGAAGATGGCGGCACCATGGTGACGGTGGTGGGTGAGATACCCAGTGGCACGGCCGAGCGCGTGGCATTGTCCATGCGGCCATCAGGAGCCCAGCCACAGTGATCGAAGAGCAGGGGAGGGTGGTAGCGGTCGAGTCTGGTTCTGTCCAGGTCGAAACGCTGCGCCGCTCCACCTGCTCAGCTTGTTCTGCAAACGCCGGTTGCGGCCAGGGCATCCTGGGGCGACTGGGCGTTGCCAAGGGCCGCGGCCATGTGCGCGCCCTGTCTTCGCTGAAGCTGGCTCCCGGCGACGAAGTCGTGCTGGGAGTGGACGAAGACCTTCTGCTGAAAAGCGCTCTGTTTTTCTATCTATCCCCTTTGCTTGGGTTGTTCGCACTGGCCTTGCTGGCGGCGCGGATCGGCCTGGGAGAACCTTTCATCATTGTGGCCGGAATGGCGGGATTCCTGCTGGCCTGGCTACTCGTGCGTCGCTTCGCGCGGCGCTATATGGATGATCCGGCGATGCAACCGGTTGTGCTGCGTGCGCTGGTCGGCGGGCCGCCCGGCCCTGTTTAGTGATCTTCCCAATCAACATCACGGGAGCTGTAGTCAATGCAAACCCTGAAACGCAGCATGGCTGCGCTGTTCGCCCTGCTGGCCTTGAGCCTGTCGGTCACTGCGCGGGCTGAATTACCGGACTTCACCCCGCTGGTCGAGAAAGCCTCGCCGGCGGTGGTCAACATCAGTACCACCCAGAAGCTTCCTGATCGCTCGAATGCCCAGATGGGCATTCCGGACCTCGACGGCCTGCCGCCGGGCCTGCGCGAGTTCTTCGAGCGCAGCATTCCCCGTGGCCAGGGCGGTCAGGGGCAGGCTCCCCGTGGCCAGCAGCGCGAGGCTCAGTCCCTGGGCTCGGGCTTCATCATTTCCGATGATGGCTACATCCTTACCAACAACCATGTGGTGGCCGACGCTGACGAGATTCTGGTCCGTCTGTCCGACCGCAGCGAGCACAAGGCCAAGCTGGTTGGGGCAGACCCGCGCAGCGATGTGGCTGTGCTGAAGATCGAGGCGAAAGGCCTGCCGACCCTGAAGCTGGGCGATTCCGACAAGCTGAAGGTGGGTGAGTGGGTGCTGGCCATCGGTTCGCCGTTCGGTTTCGACCATTCGGTGACCGCCGGTATCGTCAGCGCCAAGGGGCGTAGCCTGCCGAACGAGAATTACGTACCGTTCATCCAGACTGACGTGGCGATCAACCCGGGCAACTCCGGTGGTCCGCTGCTGAACCTGCAGGGCGAAGTGGTGGGTATCAACTCGCAGATATTCACGCGCTCCGGCGGTTTCATGGGGCTGTCCTTCGCGATTCCGATCGATGTGGCGCTGAACGTCGCCGATCAGCTGAAAAAAGAAGGCAAAGTCAGCCGCGGCTGGCTGGGTGTGGTGATTCAGGAAGTTAACAAGGACCTGGCCGAGTCGTTCGGCCTCGACAAGCCGTCCGGCGCCCTGGTTGCGCAGTTGGTTGAAGATGGTCCGGCTGCCAAGGGCGGCCTGCAGGTGGGTGATGTGATCCTGAGCCTGAATGGCCAGACCATCAACGAGTCCGCCGATTTGCCGCACCTGGTGGGGAATATGAAGCCGGGTGACAAGGCGTCCCTGGAAGTCATCCGCGATGGCAGTCGCAAGACCCTGAACATGTCCATTGGCAGCCTGCCGGACGACGATGAGGAAGTCGCCGCCGTCGAAGGCAAGGGCGCCGAGCGCAGCAGCAACCGCCTGGGTGTGACCGTGGCGGAGCTGACCAGCGAGCAGCGCAAGTCCATGGATATCAAGGGCGGTGTGGTGATCAAGGAAGTACAGGGCGGTCCGGCGGCCATGATCGGCCTGCGTCCGGGTGACGTCATCACGCACCTGAACAACCGCGCGGTGGATTCCTCCAAGACCTTCACCGAAATTGCCAAGGAGCTGCCGAAGGATCGCTCGATCTCCATGCGCGTGCTGCGCCAGGGACGTGCGAGCTTCATCACATTCAAACTGACCGAGTAAGGTTGGTGCACTGAAAAAGGGCGGTTTCGACCGCCCTTTTTCATGCCTGACCGTCCGGCGCGGCGTGACGCCCCTGGCTGTATTCAGGTAAACTCCCCGGCTATTTTTCGGCGGACCGCCGCCTTCAGCCTTCCGAGTGTGTTCAGCCGTGAGTGACCTTAGTCATATCCGCAATTTCTCCATCATCGCCCACATCGACCATGGCAAGTCGACGCTGGCAGACCGCTTCATCCAGATGTGCGGCGGCCTGTCCGACCGCGAGATGGAGGCCCAGGTGCTGGACTCCATGGACCTGGAGCGTGAGCGCGGCATCACCATCAAGGCGCACAGCGTCACCCTTCACTACAAGGCGAAGGACGGCAAGACCTACCAGCTGAACTTCATCGATACCCCCGGCCACGTCGACTTCACCTATGAAGTCAGTCGCTCGCTGGCCGCCTGCGAGGGCGCGCTGCTGGTGGTAGACGCCGGCCAGGGCGTGGAGGCGCAGTCGGTCGCCAACTGCTATACCGCCATCGAGCAGGGCCTGGAAGTCATGCCCGTGCTGAACAAGATGGACCTGCCGCAGGCCGATCCGGACCGCGTGAAGGACGAGATCGAAAGCATCATCGGCATCGACGCCACCGACGCCGTCGCCTGCTCGGCGAAAAGTGGTATGGGCGTCGATGAAGTGCTGGAGCGACTGGTTGCCACCATTCCGGCTCCGGAAGGCAATATCGATGCGCCGCTGCAAGCCCTGATCATCGACTCCTGGTTCGACAACTACCTGGGCGTGGTTTCCCTGGTGCGCGTCAAGCATGGTCGGGTCAAGAAAGGCGACAAGATTCTGGTGAAGTCCACCGGCAAGGTCCACCAGGTGGACAGCGTCGGCGTCTTCACTCCGAAACACACCGAGACCCCTGATCTCAAGGCTGGCGAAGTAGGCTTCATCATTGCCGGCATCAAGGAGATTCTCGGTGCTCCGGTCGGCGATACGCTGACCCTGAACAACACGCCCGACGTGGACGTGCTGCCGGGCTTCAAGCGCATCAAGCCGCAGGTCTACGCCGGCCTGTTCCCGGTCAGCTCCGATGACTTCGAGGACTTCCGCGAAGCCCTGCAGAAGCTGACCCTGAACGATGCCGCGCTGCAATACGAGCCGGAAAGCTCCGAGGCCCTGGGCTTTGGCTTCCGCATCGGCTTCCTCGGCATGCTGCACATGGAGATCATCCAGGAGCGCCTGGAGCGCGAATACGACCTGGACCTGATCACCACCGCGCCGACCGTGATCTTCGAGATCGTGCAGAAGAACGGCGACATCCTCTATGTCGACAACCCGTCCAAGCTGCCCGACCTTTCGTCCATCGACGAAATGCGTGAGCCGATCTGTCGCGCAACCATTCTTGTGCCTCAGGAGCACCTGGGCAACGTCATTACCTTGTGCATCGAGAAGCGCGGCGTACAGCGCGACATGCACTTCCTCAGCGGCCAGGTCCAGGTGATCTATGACCTGCCGATGAACGAAGTGGTGCTGGACTTCTTCGACCGACTGAAGTCGACCAGCCGTGGCTACGCTTCCCTCGATTACAGCTTCGATCGTTTCGAACCGGCCAACCTGGTCCGTCTCGACGTACTGATCAACGGCGAGAAGGTGGATGCCCTCGCTCTGATCGTCCACCGCGACAACGCCCCGTACAAGGGTCGCCAGCTGGTGGAGAAGATGAAGGAACTGATCCCGCGGCAGATGTTCGACGTCGCGATTCAGGCGGCCATCGGTGGGCAGATCATCGCCCGCTCGACGGTCAAGGCGCTCAGGAAGAACGTGCTGGCCAAGTGCTATGGTGGTGATGTGAGCCGTAAGCGCAAGCTGCTCGAGAAGCAGAAGGCCGGTAAGAAAAGGATGAAGCAGGTCGGTAGCGTGGAGATCCCGCAGGAAGCCTTCCTCGCTGTGCTCAAAGTGGACAGTTGAACCCTATGACCCTGAATTTCCCGCTGTTGCTGGTGATTGCCGTTGCGGTATGCGGCGTTCTCGCCCTGGTGGACCTGGTGCTGTTCGCGCCGCGCCGCCGGGCGGCCATTTCCGCCTATGAAGGCACGGTCGGCGAGCCTGATCCGGAAGTGCTGGAAAAACTGAACAAGGAACCGGTGCTGGTCGAGTACGGCAAGTCGTTCTTCCCGGTGCTGTTCATCGTGCTGGTGCTGCGCTCGTTCCTCGTCGAGCCCTTCCAGATTCCGTCCGGCTCGATGAAGCCGACCCTGGAAGTGGGCGATTTCATCCTGGTGAACAAGTTCGCCTACGGCATCCGCCTGCCGGTGCTGGACACCAAGGTGATCCCGGTGGGCGATCCGCAACGCGGTGATGTCATGGTGTTCCGCTACCCGAGCGATCCGAACATCAACTACATCAAGCGCGTCGTCGGCGTACCGGGCGACAGCATTCGCTACACCAGCGACAAGCGCCTGTACATCAACGACCAGCTGGTGGCCGAGAGCCTGGTGGGCGAAGAGCCGGGCACCCTGGGCAGCGTGACCCTGTACCAGGAAAAGCTGGGCGCCGTGGAGCACATGATCCGCAAGGAAATGACCCGCTTCCGCATCGAGCCGGGCAAGCAGTGGAAAGTGCCTGCCGACCATTACTTCATGATGGGCGACAACCGCGACAACTCCAACGACAGCCGCTACTGGAACGACCCGAAGATCCCGAAAGACCTGCTGGGCATGGTTCCGGACCACAACATCGTCGGTAAGGCGTTCGCGGTCTGGATGAGCTGGCCGGATCCGAAAATGCGCAACCTGCCGAATTTCTCGCGAGTCGGCGTGATTCACTAAACTTGTGAGACGTTCGAAGCTCCAGGGCCGAGAACGGTGCTAGAAATCCGGGCGGGGCTGCACGCGGGGAGTGGTGCAGCCCCGCTTGCACTTGGAACCGCCGAGGTTGGCGGGCAAATAAGAACGATACCGACATGAGGTCGATATGACGTACGCACGTTCGCAGAAGGGGATGTCGTTGTTGGGCTGGCTGGTTGTGCTCGCCGTTGTGGCGTTCCTCGCCAGCACCGCGTTCAAGATCATTCCGCACTACCTCGATTACTACTCGATCGAGAAGGCCATCACCTCGGTGGAAACCGACAAGGCCGCCGAAGTGCGTACCGTTCCCGAGTTCTACGCTTACGTGAACAAGGCGCTGATCATCAACAATATCCGCGACCTCAAGCTGGAAGATGCACTGGACGTACAACTCGAGAACAACGAGTTCCGCGCCCACCTGAAGTACGAAAAACGCGAGCCACTGGTCCAGAACGTCGACCTGGTGGTCCACTTTGACAAAGAATTCCGTGTACGAATGCCGTGAGTAACAGTCTGGATCGACTCGAGCGCAAGCTTGGCTATACCTTCCGCGACCAGGACCTGATGGTCCTGGCGCTGACCCATCGCAGTTTCGCCGGGCGCAATAACGAGCGCCTGGAGTTCCTGGGGGATGCCATCCTCAACTTCGTCATCGGCGAAGCCCTGTTCACCCATTTTCCCCAGGCCCGCGAAGGCCAGCTGTCACGTCTGCGTGCGCGACTGGTGAAAGGCGAAACCCTGGCCCTGCTGGCCCGCGGTTTCGAAATCGGGGATTACCTGCGACTGGGTTCGGGCGAGCTGAAGAGCGGCGGTTATCGCCGCGAGTCGATCCTGGCCGACGCCATGGAGGCGCTGATCGGCGCCATCTATCTGGATACCGGCATGGACTCCGCCCGCGAGCGGATCATGGCCTGGCTCGGCCCGCAACTGCGCGAGCTGACCCCGGTGGATACCAACAAGGACCCCAAGACCCGCCTGCAGGAATTCCTGCAGTCCCGCGGGTGCGACCTGCCGCGCTACGATGTGGTGGATATCCAGGGCGAGCCGCATTGCCGCACTTTCTTCGTCGAGTGCGAGGTTGCCCTGCTGAATGACAAGACCCATGGTCACGGCGGCAGCCGCCGCATCGCCGAGCAGGTGGCCGCCGCCGCCGCTCTGGCAGCCCTGGGCGTGGAGAATGGCCATGAGTGAGCACGAGCAAGACCAGCACGATCAATCCGAGCACGATGAAGCAGGAGTCGTTCGTTGCGGCTATGTCGCGATCGTCGGCCGCCCCAACGTCGGCAAGTCGACCTTGCTCAACCATATCCTCGGGCAGAAGCTGGCGATCACCTCGCGCAAGCCTCAGACCACCCGTCACACCCTGCTGGGCATCAAGACCGAGGGTGATGTGCAGGCGGTGTATGTCGATACCCCCGGCCTGCACAAGGACAACGACAAGGCGCTCAACCGCTACATGAACCGTTCGGCCAGCGCCGCGCTGAAGGACGTCGACGTGGTGATCTTCGTCGTCGACCGCAACCGCTGGACCGACGAAGACCAGATGGTCTACGACAAGGTCAAGTACGTGAGCTGCCCGGTTCTGCTGGCGGTGAACAAGGTCGACCGCATGGAAGACAAGGGCGACCTGCTGCCGCACCTGCAGTGGCTGGCCGAACAGCTGCCCAACGCCGAGGTCGTGCCGATCTCCGCGCAGCACGGACAGAACCTCGACGTACTGGAAGGCCTGGTGGCCGAGCGTCTGCCGGAGAGCGAGCACTTCTTCCCGGAAGACCAGATCACCGACCGCAGCAGCCGCTTCCTTGCCGCCGAACTGGTGCGCGAGAAGATCATGCGCCAGCTGGGCGCGGAGCTGCCGTACCAGGTCACCGTGGAGATCGAAGAGTTCAAGCAGGACGGTCCGATCCTGCACATCCACGCGCTGATCCTCGTGGAACGCGACGGCCAGAAGAAGATCATCATCGGCGAGAAGGGCGAGCGCATCAAAAGCATCGGCCAGAATGCCCGCAAGGACATGGAAGTGCTGTTCGACTCCAAGGTCATGCTCAACCTCTGGGTGAAAGTGAAGGGTGGCTGGTCCGACGACGAGCGCGCGCTGCGTTCGCTGGGTTACGGCGACCTCTGACGCATAATGCCCCGCGAGCCGTTCGCGGGGCGCTCCCGGACGCTGCAGTGCGTTCCGATCCCCATTTCTGATCCAGGCGCAGCGCCATGAGCCTCGCTTCTCCCGCCCAAGCCGCCTTCGTCCTGCACAGCCGGGCCTACAAGGAAACCAGCGCGCTGGTGGATTTCTTCACCCCGCAGGGCCGCTTGCGCGCCGTGCTGCGTGGCGCGCGGGGCAAGGCTGGCGCGCTGGCACGGCCGTTCGTCCCGTTGGAAGCCGAGTTCCGCGGACGCAGCGACCTGAAGAACGTCGTTCGCCTGGAAGCCAATGGCATTCCCAATCTGCTCAGTGGCGAGGCGCTGTTCAGCGGCCTGTACCTGAACGAACTGATGGTCCGCCTGCTGCCCGCCGAAGACCCGCACCCCGCGCTGTTCGAGCACTACCGCGCGACGCTGCCGCTGCTGGCCGCCGGCAGCCCGCTTGAGCCTTTGCTGCGCTCCTTCGAATGGCGGCTGCTGGACGACCTGGGCTATGGTTTTTCCCTGGACACCGATATCGTCGGCCAGGGCATTGCGCCGGACGGTCTCTATCGCCTGTTGCCGGACTCGGGCCTGGAGCCGGTCGGCAGCCTGCAGCCGGGCCTGTTCCACGGCGCCGACCTGCTGGCCATGGCCGAAGCCGACTGGAGCGCCCCCGGCGCCCTGGCAGCGGCCAAGCGCCTGATGCGCCAGGCCCTGGCGCCCCATCTTGGCGGCCGACCGCTGGTCAGCCGCGAGCTCTTCATGAATCGCAAGGACAACTCCCGTGACTGAAGCCAACCGTATCCTGCTCGGCGTGAACATCGACCACGTCGCCACCCTGCGCCAGGCCCGCGGCACCCGTTATCCCGATCCGGTAAAAGCTGCCCTGGATGCCGAGGAAGCCGGCGCCGACGGTATTACCGTGCACCTGCGCGAAGATCGCCGGCACATCCAGGATCGCGATGTGCGCGTGCTGGCCGAAGTGCTGCAGACCCGCATGAACTTCGAGATGGGCGTCACCGAGGAGATGATGAAGTTCGCCGAGATCATCCGTCCGGCTCACGTCTGCCTGGTGCCAGAAACCCGCCAGGAGCTGACCACCGAAGGCGGCCTGGACGTCGCCGGCCAGGAAGCGCGCATCCGCGAGGCGGTGCAGCGCCTGGCCGCCGCCGGTTGCGAGGTGTCGTTGTTCATCGATCCGGACCAGCGTCAGATCGAAGCCTCCGCGCGTATCGGCGCGCCGGCTGTCGAGCTGCACACTGGTCGCTATGCCGACGCGCACAACCCCGCCGAAGCCGCCCATGAACTGGCGCGTATCCGTGATGGCGTGGAGTTCGGCCTGTCCCACGGACTGATCGTCAATGCCGGCCACGGGTTGCATTACCACAATGCCGAGCCGGTGGCGGCGATTGCCGGGATCAACGAGCTGAATATCGGCCACGCCATCGTCGCCCATGCGCTGTTCGTGGGCTTCAAGCAGGCGGTGGCGGAGATGAAGGCGCTGATCGTGGCGGCGGCTAACCGCTGATCGCCATCTGCTTAGAAACCGTAGGGCGGATAACCCGGAACGGGTTATCCGCCATCACGGCGGATAACGCCTCGGGCGTTATGCGCCCTACGTTCTGATTCGACCTCGGCAGCGCTCAGGGCTTGCGCGCCACAAGCGTGGCGCGCAGCGGCGCCGGCAGGCCCTCGATGGTGCGGCTGTGGTCGTCCGGGTCGAGGAAGTCCGGCAGCGACTGATAGCGCATCCACTCCGTCGCACGCTGCTCTTCCACCGAGGTGCGGCTGATGTCTACGCTGTGCACATCGGTAAAGCCCGCGCGGCGCAGCCACAGCTCCAGCGCCGGCACCGACGGCAGGAACCAGACGTTGCGCATCTGCGCGTAGCGGTCCTCGGGCACCAGCACTGTGTTCACGTCGCCTTCCACCACCAGGGTCTCCAGCACCAGTTCGCCCCCCTTGCGCAGGCAGTCCTTGAGCGCGAGCAGGTGGTCGATGGGTGAGCGTCGGTGGTAGAGCACGCCCATGGAGAACACGGTGTCGAAGCCTTCCAGCTTCTCGGGCAGGTCTTCCAGGGCGAAGGGCAGATGCCACGCCGGCAGGTCCGGCAGGTACCGCTTCATGGCGAGGAACTGGCAGAAGAACAGCCAGTTCGGGTCGACACCCACCACGCTGCGCGCGCCTGCGCCGAGCATGCGCCATTGGTAGTAACCGTTGCCGCAGCCGACATCCAGCACGCGCTTGCCGGCCAGGTCGAGGTGCGGCGAGACACGCTGCCATTTCCAGTCCGAGCGCCATTCGGTGTCGATGTGCACGCCGAACAGGTGGAACGGCCCCTTGCGCCAGGGGATCAGCCCTTGCAGCGCCAGCTTGAGCTGGTCGCGAGTGGCTTCGTCGCACGCGCCTTCCAGGTTGAAGCGCTCACGCAGCTCGATGGCGGCGGCTTGCAGTTCGGGCAGGCGATCCACCGCCGCCAGCCAGCGTTCGAGGTCGCCATGGCCGTCGTCGACCTTGGCGGCCAGTTGCGCGGGCAGCGAGGCGGCCCAGGAGTCCAGTGGCGTGCCGGCCAGTTCAAGGCTGAGGCGGTCGAGGTCGAAGCGTTCGATCATGGCAGGGCAATCAGGGAAGCGAAGTTGAGGCATTGGAACCAGGGCACGACCTTGGAGAAACCGGCGGCCAGCAGGCGCTCGCGATGGGTGTCCAGGGTGTCGGGGCGCATGACGTTCTCGATGGCGGTGCGCTTCTGGGCGATTTCCAGTTCGCTGTAGCCATTGGCGCGCTTGAAGTCGATGTGCAGGTCGGTGAGTAGTTCGTGCTCCTGCTCATCGGCGAAGCGCAGTTTTTCCGAAAGGATCAGTGCGCCGCCCGGCAGCAGGCTGTCATGCAGGCGGGTGAGCAGTTCCAGGCGTTGTTCGGGGGCGATGAATTGCAGGGTGAAGTTCAGGGCGATCAGCGAGCAGGGCTTGAGCTCCAGGTTCAGGATGTCCGCCTCGATCAGCTCGACCGGCAGCAGTTCCTGGTGCATGGCATCCTGGGCGCGCAGGTATTCGCCGCAGCGCTCGATCATCGGCGCGGAATTGTCCACACCGATCACGCGGCAGCCTTCGGTCTTCACATGGCGGCGAAGCGCCTGGGTCACGGCGCCCAGCGAGCAGCCGAGGTCATAGAGCACGCTGTTCGGGGCGGCGAAGCGCGCGCCGAGCACACCGATGTTCTCGACGATGGTGGGGTAGCCCGGGACCGATCGCTTGATCATGTCCGGGAAGACGCGCACCACGTCCTCGTTGAAGGTGAAGTCGGGAACCTGGGCTTGCGGCTGGGCGAAGATGCGGTCGGATTCGCTCACGCTGGATGGGGCCTCGTTACGCTGAACAGGCAGCCAGGCGCGGCGCGCCCGGTGTGCCGGGGCGCGCATTGTAGCCGAGGCGCCCAGTGCGCCCAAGCTTCAGCCGATAAGGGTCACTTGAGCTGGTCGGAGAAGTACTCGCCAGCGCCTTGCAGTGGGCCGAGCGGATTTTTCTTGTCTTCCATGCGGCGGATGTTTGGCTCGCCGTTGCTGGTCTTGTGCACCACGACGTCGTCGATCAGCACGAACACTGGGCGGAACGACCAGCCCTGCACCTCGCGGCGCTTGCGGAAGTTGAAGATGTCGGCCCAGAAACTGCCGACGCGCTGGCTGTCGGTCTTGCTGAAATCGAAGGCGTAGCCGACGCAGCGGTCCTTGGCCTGCAGGCAGGTCACCAGGCCGTCAGGCAGGTAATCGATGGGGATGTTGGGCTGGACGAAGAGCAGGCGGACGTCGATGAACGAGAGCATCTTCGCGTTGCCCTGTGACAGCGGATCGAAGCCCAGCGCGTAAAGCTGGGACTTGGTGGTTCTGCCGGGATCGACCTGGTTGTAACGGCTCTGTGCATCCTGGTAGTCCAGGAATGGTGACTGCACTTCCGCGCGTTCGCTGGGCAACAAGCTGCCACAGGCCGAGAGCGTCAGGCAGGCTCCCAGCAACAACATCGAGCGAACTACTGCACGCATGGAGCTCCCCTTTTCGCAGTCTCTTATGATTGATCTATAGCCGATGGCAGAAGGCTCTGCAGGACTTTTCTTGTACTGTTGCGGGGCTAATCGACAGCGATGCCGTATCCCTGCATCAGCGGTCGCCATTGGTCGTTGCGACGCAGTTCGCGCAGGCCTTCGTCGAGGTCGGCGAGACGCTCCTGCACGCCATCCAGGCGAGGGTTCAGCGCGACGTACATGGGACGTTTATCGGCCAGTTCGCCGGCTGCTTGAATACGCCCGGACAAGCCTTCGCGGTGCAGATAGTGCTCGACGATCTGGCTGTCCTCAAGCAGTACCGTGATACGCCCCAGCAGCAGTTTCTGGATGTTCCGCTCCAGCACCTTCTCGCCGCTGAGGATCTGCACCTGCTCGTGGTTCGCCAGGTGCCCGTCGCGCCAGCTGTCCAGTTCCGTGCCATAGGAATAGCCCTGGGCAAGTCCGATGGATTGGCTGTTCAGCGAGGCGGGGCCGTTCCAGGTCCAGGGATTGTCGGCGCGGACGTAGAAACGCATGGTCACCCAGCCGATGGGTTCGCGGCCGATCAGCAGCTCATTGGACTCTTCGCTGTAGGCGCCGATCACGCCATCCACCAGGCCTTCACGGGCCATCTGCAGGGCGCGCGGCCAGGGCAGCGGTTCGAACAGGGGCTTCTGCGGCAATACCTGGGCGAGGGCTTCGAGGAGGAATCCGGGCTTTTGCGGATCGTCCGGGCAGAGGTAGGGACACCAGTCGTCGCCGGCCAGGCGCAGGGGTTCGGCGCTGGCCAGCGCCGAACAGAGGAGCAGGGCCGGTGAAGCGAGTCGCAGCATGTCAGGCTCGGGAGTTTGGTTGTCCCGAAGAGTATGGCAGATCGATATGACGACTCGTCACCGAGGCGGCGATGCCGAACTGGCCGAGCCAGTAGGTGAGCATGATCGCGTAGGAGGATCCGTCGAAGGCGGCGACGAATCGGTTCACGCCGATCATCGCGTCGGAGCTGACGAACAGCAGTGCGCCCAGTGCCGCGAGTACGCGACTGGCATTGGTGATCGAGGGCACGCCCAGCCGGGCGATGGCGCGCCAGAGCATGGCGCTGATCGTCAGGCTGTACAGCGCGATGGGCAGCAGTAACGGACCGAGGCCCCGGCTGTGGAGCAAGGCGAACAGGCTGCCGCCGATGACGCCGGCGAACAGCAGGCCCGCTGGCGCGACGCGGCGAGTATCGCCCAGATACGCGACCAGGTAGGCGAGATGGGCAAGCAGGAACGCCGCGAGGCCCGGCACGAAGGCGTTAATCGGCCATTCCAGGAGAATGTCCCCCAGCATCGACAGCACCAGGCCGATGGCGACCCAGCGGCGGTAGCCGTCGGCGGGCGTGGTGAGCACCCAGAGCAGCAAGGCGAGGACTGGCAACGGCTTGCACAGCATGCGCAAGGCGGGCAGGTCGAAGGTGATGGCAAGCAGGTAAGCGGCACCGCCGATCAGTGCCAAGAGCGCCCAGCGCATGGGGTTCCCTCCCGTGGAAACGAGCGCTCACTGTGCCGCAGCGCGGCGCCTGGCCCACAGGCCGAAGGCGTCAGCGCGAGCGGCTTATGGCGCCGGTCCGCGCGGCAGTCACTTCACTGCGATGGGGCAGACGAAGGTCTGTGCGGGAGCGACTTCCGCTTCCCAGGGCCGGCGGTAGGCCAGTTCCAGCTTGTCCTCGCCTGCGCCACTCACGCGGAAGCGCCAGGTGGACTCGCCGGCGCTGCCGACCAGGCCTGCGTCTTCGGGGTTGCTATAGACCTCCGGGCCGAGGGCGCGCAGCAGGCCGTTGGCGGCGTTGCGCATTTCCCAGCGGAAGCCGGTGGTGGGGTTGCTCGGCAGGATCAGCACCAGTTCCTGGCCTTCGTGCAGCTTCAGGGGCTTGCAGTCGCTGGCGTCTTCCAGGGTGACCACAGGTTTGGTCTGCCCGGCACAGCCGGCGAGCAGGGCCAGGGAGAGGGGCAGCAATGAGCGGTACGACGGCATGACGGCTCCTGGGAGGGGACAGGTTTGGCCGCAGGATAACGCAATCGGGGTTTCAAGCGGACTGTGTTCGCCTTGTGGGGATGTGTTTCAGCGTCGCCTCGGTGTGCGCTGCAAGATTGTGTTTCGCCCCCTCGGGCGAGTCCCTTTTGGCAAACGCCCCAAAAGGAACCAAAAGGTCTTGCCCCTCCATCCGGTTTTTCGCTTGGGGCGAAAAATACCCTCGTTGAAGCGAAGTTTCAGGGGCACGCCACGACGGGCCATCCCTGGCCCATCGTGGCTCTCGCGACATCCATGTCGCTCAACCCCTGAAACTCCGCTTCAACGAGGCCTCCTGAAAGGGGCAGTTCGGAGTGTGTGGTGGTTTCTCTGGAAGTCCACTGAAGCCAAAGCCAAAGTGCAGGGCATGCTTTCGTGTAGGAGCGAGCTTGCTCACGAACCTGGGTGCGCTGCGGAGTTGGATCGCGAGCAAGTCGCTCCCACAGGTTGAATCCGCTGCAAGAGGAGACATGCCCGCGATCAGCCGGGCGCAGCCAGTCAGCCCGGGAACAGCACCTTCGCCACATCCCCATAGCGCTTGGCGAAATGCACTGTCAGGCCTTCCTTGAGGTACTCCGGCAGCTCCTCGAAATCCCCGCGGTTGGGTTCCGGCAGGATCAGCTCGAAGATCTTCTGCCGGCGCGCCGCGATGACTTTCTCGCGAACGCCGCCAATGGGCAGCACCTGCCCGGTGAGGGTCAGCTCGCCGGTCATGGCCACGCCCTTCTTCGGCGCCTGGTTACGCGCCAGGGACAGCAAGGCGCTGGCCATGGTGACGCCGGCGCTCGGGCCATCCTTGGGCGTGGCGCCTTCCGGGACGTGCACGTGGATGAAGGCCTGGTCGAAGAAGGTCGGATCACCGCCAAACTTCTTGAGGTTCGAGCTGATGTAGCTGTAAGCGATCTCCGCAGACTCTTTCATCACATCGCCCAGTTGCCCGGTGAGCTTGAAGCCACGGTTCAACGTGTGGATGCGCGTCGCTTCGATGGGCAGGGTCGCCCCGCCCATGCTGGTCCAGGCCAGGCCGGTGATCACGCCGACGCCAGAGAGGACCTGCTCGGTGCGGAACACCGGCATGCCCAGGTATTCCTCCAGGTCCTTGACGCCGATCTTCACCGTCGATTCCGGGGCCTCCAGCAGCTTCATCACCGATTTGCGCACCAGCTTGCCCAGCACTTTCTCCAGCTGGCGCACGCCGGCTTCGCGGGCGTAGCCCTCGATTACCGCGCGCAGGGCGGCGTCGTTGATCGAGACGCGGTGCTTCGGCACGCCGGCCTTTTCCAGCTGCTTGGGCCAGAGGTGGCGCTTGGCGATGGCCAGCTTCTCCTCGGCGATGTAGCCGGACAGGCGGATGACTTCCATGCGGTCGAGCAGCGGGCCGGGGATGGAGTCCAGGGTGTTGGCGGTGCAGACGAACAGCACCTTGGACAGGTCCAGGCGCAGGTCCAGGTAGTGGTCGAGGAATTCGACGTTCTGCTCCGGATCGAGCGTCTCCAGCAGTGCCGAGGCGGGGTCGCCCTGGTAGCTGCTGCCGAGCTTGTCGATCTCGTCGAGCATGATCACCGGGTTCATCACCTCCACCTCTTTCAGCGCCTGCACCAGCTTGCCGGGCAGGGCGCCGATGTAGGTGCGGCGGTGGCCCTTGATCTCGGCTTCGTCTCGCATGCCGCCAACGCTGAAACGGTAGAACGGCCGCCCCAGGCTCTCGGCGATGGATTTGCCGATGCTGGTCTTGCCCACGCCGGGCGGGCCCACCAGCAGCACGATGGAGCCGGCGATCTCGCCTTTGAAGGTACCCACCGCGAGGAATTCGAGGATGCGGTCCTTCACGTCTTCCAGGCCGGAATGGTGCCGGTCGAGCACCTTGCGCGCGTGCTTGAGGTCGAGCTTGTCGACGCCCATCAGGCCCCACGGCACGGAGGTCGCCCAGTCGAGGTAGTTGCGCGTGACGGCGTATTCCGGAGAGCCGGTCTCCAGGATCGACAGCTTGTTCAGCTCTTCGTCGATACGCTTCTTCGCCTGGTCGGGCAGGGTCTTGCCTTCGAGGCGTGCGCGGAACTCGTCGGAGTCGGCGCTCTTGTCGTCCTTGGTGATGCCCAGTTCCTGCTGGATGATCTTCAGCTGTTCCTGCAGGAAGAACTCACGCTGGCGCTCGCCGATCTTGCGGTTGACCTCGGCGGACAGCTCTTTCTGCAGGCGCGCGACTTCCACTTCCTTGCGCAGCAGCGGCAGCACCTTCTCCATGCGCTTGAGGATCGGCACGGTGTCCAGCACGCCTTGCAGTTCGGCGCCCGGCGCGGTGGTGAGGGCGGCGGCGAAGTCAGTCAGCGGCGATGGGTCGTTGGGATTGAAGCGATTCAGGTAATTCTTCAGCTCTTCGCTGTACAGCGGGTTGAGCGGCAGCAGTTCCTTGATCGCGTTGATCAGGGCCATGCCGTAGGCCTTCACCTCGTCGCTGGGGTCGCTGGGCGTGTGCGGGTACTCCACTTCCACGAGGAAGGGCGGGCGGTGGCGCTTGATCCAGCCACGCACGCGTACCCGAGACAGGCCCTGGGCGACGAATTGCAGCTTGCCGCCCTCGCGGCTGGCGTGATGCACGCGCACCAGCGTGCCGTGCTCGGGCAGGCTGTCCGGGTCGAAATGACGGGGGTCTTCCGGCGGGTTCTCCATGAAGAACAGCGCCAGGTTGTGATGGTCGGTCTTGGCGACCAGCTCAAGGGTCTCCGCCCACGGCTCCTCGTTGACGATCACCGGCAGCACTTGCGCGGGGAAGAACGGGCGGTTGTGGATCGGGATGACGTACACCGTGGTCGGCAGGTTCTGCCCGGGCAACACCAGTCCGGTGCTGCTGACCTCTTCGGCGCTGGGAATATCGTGAATCTCGTCGTGGTCGCTCATGAGGCACCTGACTGATTGAACATGACAGTCTAGATGGGGAAGCCTGCGCGAGGTTTCAATCCCATCGTTTCAGAGGATGTGTCAGTAGCATGTTGCGGCCGATTGTTAATCAACGGAGCTTACGAGCGGATTAGCGAGCGCTGGCGTAGGAAGTCGCTGGGCGGGCGGCCGAATTGGCGACTGAACATGGCGCTGAAAGCGCTGGGCGTGCTGTAGCCCACTTCCAGCGCCACGTTGAGAACAGTCTCACCCAGCGCCAGACGCTCCAGCGCTGCGAGCAGCCGTGCCTGTTGGCGCCATTGGCCGAAGGTCAGCCCGGTTTCGCGGAAGAACCAGCGCTGCACCGTCTTGCTGTCCACGTTCAGTTTCGCTGCCCATTCGGCCAGGCCGGCGTTGTCCCCAGGCTGGCGCTGGAGGGCCTGGCAAAGCTCGCGCAGGCGCGGATGCGCAGGCAAAGGCAGGTGCAGCGGCATCACCGGTTCTTCGCGCAGTTCGTCGAGCAGCAGGCCGAGGACGCGCCCGTCGCGGGAGTCCGGGGACACCTCTCCGCTGATCGACAGTGCCGCCAGGATCAGCTCGCGCAGCAACGGCGAGACCGCCAGCACGCAGCAGTCCAGCGGCAGGTGCGGGGCGCTGTCCGGCTCCACATAAAGCGTGCGTACCTGCACATCGCCGACCATGCGCGTCCAGTGCTCCACGCCGGCGGGAATCCACAGGCCTCGGTTGTCCGGTACCACCCACTGGCCGCTGGCGCTGCCCACCACCAGCACGCCGCGCACGGCATAGAGCAGCTGTGCGCGGTGGTGGCTGTGCGCCGGAACTTGATGGCCATCAGGAAAATCCAGGGCGACGGCCGCCACCGGGCTGGCGGCCCGTTCGTCGCCGTGGTTTTCCACTGTTTGAGGTGGAATGTCCTTTTTGCGCATCTGAATGCCTATTTGTCGTTAGACGGCCACTTTCCTCCATCGCTAGGCTGCTGAACAGTCCCCATCTGCTTCGATGATCCCGCCATGACCGACATGTCCGTAATCGCCGAGCAACTGGCGCGTATCGCCCGGTTGCTCGAACAATCCTTGCCGACGCGCGCCGAGCTGGCGCTGGAGGAAGGCGCCATCGCCCACCTCTGGGAATACCGCCAGGGCCAGCCGCGCCTGACTCCTGTCGTCGAGCCCGCGCTGATCGCCTTTGACGACCTGCGCAATGTCGACCGGCAGAAAGCGCTGATCGAACAGAACACCCGCCAGTTCGTCTCCGGCCGTCCGGCCAATAACGTGCTGCTCACCGGCGCGCGCGGCACGGGCAAGAGTTCGCTGGTCAAGGCCTGCCTGCACGCCTTCCACGCCGAGGGACTGCGCCTGATCGAGGTGGACAAGGAACACCTGGCCGACCTGCCGCAGATCATCGACCTGCTGCGCCATCGCCAGGAGCGCTTCGTCCTGTTCTGCGACGACCTGTCCTTCGAGGATGGCGAGACCGGCTACAAGGGCCTGAAGACCGTGCTCGACGGCTCGGTGGCTGGGCAGTCCGGCAATGTGCTGATCTACGCGACCTCCAACCGCCGCCACCTGCTCGCCGAGCGCGCCGAGGACAACCTGTCCTTCCAGCGCAGCGAGAGTGGCGAGCTGCATCCGGGCGAAGCGGTGGAGGAGAAGATCTCGCTGTCCGAGCGTTTCGGCCTGTGGATATCTTTCTATGCCTTCAGCCAGGAACAGTATCTGGAGGCGGTCGCGCGCTGGCTGGAATATCACGGCTTGGGCGCCGTAGCGCAGGCGGAGTGGGAACAGGCGGCGATCCGCTGGGCGACCCATCGCGGGTCGCGATCCGGACGGATCGCCGCACAGTTCGCCCGGGATTACGCCGGGCGTCGACCTTAGCCCGTCAGAAGGCGACCTTCACCCCCGCCTGGATGCCGCGCCCGCCGGCCGGCACGCTGTCGCGCAGGATGGAGCTGGCGTAGCGCACGGTCTGGTTGGTCAGGTTCTCGCCCTTGACGAAGGCCAGCCAGCGGCTGTCGCCCAGGTCGAAGCGGTAGCCGAGGCTGGCGCCGAGGGTGGTGTAGCCGTCGGTGCGCAACTCGTTCTCCGGCACGCGGCTCTGGTCGGCGGCGTATTCGACGTCGACCCGTGCCTGCCACTGCTGCAGTTCCCAGAGCAGCGCGCTGTTCAGGCGCAGCGGGGCGATGCGCGGCAGCGCTTCGCCGGTGTCCTTGTTCTTCGCGCGGGTGTAGTCGCCGGATAGTTCCAGGTCGAAGCGGCCGTAGGGGCTGTCCAGCAGGTGGATGCGATCCTGCGCCTCGACGCCGTAGAAGTCTGCTTTCACGCCGCTGTAGAGGTATTCCGGCAGCGCCTCATCGTCGCCGGCATCTACTACCGCACCGTCCTCGTCACGATAGCGCCCGCTGGCCAGCAGGCCGATGTAGTTGGAGAAGCGGCTGTAGAACACGCCGACGCTGCCCTTGTGCCGGCCGCTATCGAAGCGCAGGGCGAGGTCGGTGGAAACGGCTTTTTCTTTGCTCGCGTCGGCGTCGCCCACTTCATAGGTGCCGGTCGCTGCGTGAGCGCCGTTGGCGTAGAGCTCGTAGAAGGTCGGCGCGCGCTCGGTGTAGGCGAGGGTGGCGGCCAGCGACCAGATCGGCGTCAGCTTGTACACCGCACCACTGGACAGGCTGCCGGCGGTGAAGTTGCGTGAGCCGTCGTTCTCGGCGAAGCGCTCGTTGCCCTTGGCGTTGGGTTCGATGCGCGTGTGCTCGGCGCGGCCGCCCAGGTTCAGCGCCAGGCGTTCAGTGGCCTGCCAGTTTTCCAGGAAGAACAGCGCCGCGCTGTCGGTCTCGGTGTGCGGTACGAAGGCTTCTTCGCCCAGTGCGGAGAAGCGGCTGTTGCCGATTTGCGCGCCGACGATACCTTCCACCGGGCCGATCGGTTTGTGCCGGGCCTCGATGCGGGCCTCGTAGCCGTCGTTCTTGAAGGTGGTGCCAGTCTCGCCGTCCTCGATTTCCTTGTGCTGGTACTCGGTGTAGGCCGCGTCCAGCTTCACCGAGCTGAAGGGGCCGTCTAGGTCGCGGATTTCCGAGGCGAAGGCATAGCGATCCTGCTGCATCTTCAGGCGTACGTCGTCTTCGGCGGGCGAGCCATAGTTGCTGTCGTAGCCGCTGTAGGACAGGCCCGCATAGCCGTGATCCCAGTGGTAGCTGCCACCGATGGCGCCGCTGTCCTGGCGGCCGTCGCTGTTGTTCACGCGGTGCTTGGAGTCGTCGCCGTCGGTTTGGCGCTGGCGCGCGGAGTGGGCGTAGCCGGGGATGCGCAGGTCGTTGAACTCGCGGGAGCCCGCGTCCAGGTGCAGGGCGAAGTTGCCGTCGCCGGCCTCCAGCGCGCCGGCGGCGCTGCGAGTGGTGTCCGAGCCGCCGTAGCGCAGCTCGCCCTGGCCGTGGATGCCGTCCACCGGTTCGCTGGGGATGCGGTTGTCGAAACTGTTGACCACGCCGCCGATGGCATTGCCGCCGTAGAGCAGGGCGGCCGGGCCGCGCACCACTTCGATTCGCTCGACCACGTTCGGGTCTTCCGGCACGGCGTGGTCGTAGGACAGCGACGAGGCATCCAGCGCGCCCACGCCGTTGCGCAGGATGCGGATGCGGTCGCCATCCATGCCGCGGATCACCGGGCGGCTGGCGCCGGGGCCGAACCAGGTGGAAGACACGCCCGGTGTGCCATTGAGGGTTTCACCCAGGCTGCCTTTCTGCCGCAGGGTCAGCTCGTCGCCCTGCAGCACGCTGCTGGGCGCGGCAGGGGAGGCGTCGCCCAGCGGGTTGGCGGTAATTACCTGGGGTCCCAGTTCGGTGGGGGCGGCATCGGCCAGCGAGGGCGCACCGGCACACAAGGCAAGGCCCAGCGGTGCGAAACGCCAGCGCGGGCGGGGAAGGGATGGGGGCATGACGAACTCCTGGTTTTTCTTCTGGCAAAGCGAACCCCTCCCTCTCGTGGTCAGGGATGCGCCAGGCGGCGGGAAGGGGAAAATGGGAAAGTGTTATTTGTTATAACATAACATATCCATCGGTTAGCAAGACTTTCCTGCTTAGATGATTTCGTGCGGAGCCTGGTGGCGAGTTGCGCCGGGTTGCACCTGCTGGCTGGGCAGGTCGCTGGAATTTTCGTACCATGCTCAAAATTTGATCAGATCGCGCCATGTTCGATACCCGCCTCGCCACGCTGTCCGACCAGACCGACCAGCATGCCCATGACCATCACCAGTTGGTGATGTCCCTGAGCGGCCGAGCGGAATTCGAAATTGGCGGCGCTGGTGGCGAGGTCTGTCGCATGCGCGCCTGCCTGGTGCCGGGGGATGTGGGGCACGAGTTCGCCGGGCTGGGCGACAATCGGATGCTGATCGTCGATCTGAACGAGGCGGGTACCAGCGAGCAGGATCGCGAACTACTGGCGAGGCTGTTCGAGGTGCCGCGCTACCCGACCCTGGATGCGGACTTCCAGAACCTGCTCAGCTACGCCGGAGCGGAGATCGCCCGCTACGGCGATGACCCGCTGCTCGCCCGTGCGCTGGGCGGTGTGCTGCTGCGGGCACTGCACCTGCGGTTGTTCGGCGAGGACCGCGCGCCGCGCAACGGGCCGCTGGACCTGGAGCGGCTGGACGATTACATCGCCGATCACCTTTCCCGGCGCATCACCGTGGCAGAGTTGGCGCAAGTTGCTTGCCTGAGTCCCAGTCACTTCCACGCGCAGTTCAAGGATCGTGTCGGCCTCACGCCGCACCAGTACCTGTTGCGCCAGCGCCTGGACCGCGCCGCGCGGATGCTGCGGGAAACCGACCTGCCACTGGTGGGCGTGGCCGGCGAGTGTGGTTTTTCCAGCCAGAGCGCCCTGACCACCGCGATGCGCCGTTACCTGGGGTTGACGCCGGGCAGCCTGCGCCGCAGCTGAATCCGCTAGCGTGCGCGCCCTTGATTGCTGATCGAATGGTCAGATAGCGACTTTTGGGTGTCGGAGTCTTTTGCAAGAACTCCAGAGCTTTCAGCAAGAATTACGCAGGGTGCAACCCATAGAGTCCGCCCACCGCGTTGCTGGTGTTCCAAGGTGCAACCCGGTCAGACCAAGAACAACAGCCAGCTCGATACGCGGGAGGGGCGACATGCCCATCACCGGTTCTGTCTTTGCCTGCGCGCCTGCACCTGGCCGCACATACGCCTCCACGGCACGGCTAGCCGCCGTCGTCCGCTCCCCTGCGCCGTCACCGGTCGGACCGGTGCAACCGCTTCGCTCGCATTCTGTACAATCCGCGCCCTCGCGCGCCGGCCACTCCCTGCCGCATCTCTCTGCGTGCGTGAGCACAATTTCGAACGACTCCGCTGGAAACCGCTGCCGCCGCCTCTCGCGCGGCATCCCGGTGTGCTAGCAGGGTGTGGGCGCCACTGTAGGCGTCTGAAGGATCACGGGCACAGCCCGGGAAATGCCCCGCGATTCGCTAACCGGCGAGAGCGGGGCGAAGGTCACCGTGGTGAGACGGTGGCCGCAGGAAAACGCCAGCAAGGACGACGGCGTGCCTGCGTCGGGATGCGTAGCGGTTCGGTGCCAGTTGGCATCACGCGCAACCCGGTTTGCTGTGAGCAAGCGCTAACCGGTCGGCGTCAACCACGCCGGCTGCCAGTCAAGGGTCCGCGATACCCCGCGAACCTGGATAAAAACAAGCTGTAGGGGAGTCCCCATGAGCGTCAACACGCCAACACTGATCACCTTCGTGATCTACATCGCGGCCATGGTTCTGATCGGCTTGGCCGCCTATCGTTCGACCAACAACTTCTCCGACTACATCCTCGGTGGCCGCAGCCTCGGCAGCTTCGTCACCGCACTGTCGGCTGGTGCTTCGGATATGAGCGGCTGGCTGCTGATGGGCCTGCCGGGCGCCATCTACCTGTCGGGCATCTCGGAAAGCTGGATCGCCATCGGCCTGATCTGCGGCGCCTACCTGAACTGGCTGTTCGTCGCCGGCCGCCTGCGCGTGCACACCGAGCACAACGGCAATGCGCTGACCCTGCCGGACTACTTCAGCACCCGCTTCGAGGACAACAGCCGCATCCTGCGGGTGATCTCCGCGCTGGTGATCCTGGTGTTCTTCACCATCTACTGCGCCTCCGGCATCGTCGCCGGCGCCCGCCTGTTCGAAAGCACCTTCGGCATGTCCTACGAGACCGCGCTGTGGGCCGGTGCTGCCGCGACCATCGCCTACACCTTCGTTGGTGGTTTCCTGGCGGTGAGCTGGACCGACACCGTGCAGGCCTCGCTGATGATCTTCGCGCTGATCCTCACTCCGGTGATCGTGCTGTTCGCCACCGGTGGCGTGGAGCCGACCTTCGCCGCCATCGAGCTGAAGGACGCCGCCAACTTCGACATGTTCAAGGGCGCTTCCTTCGTCGGCGTGCTGTCGCTGATGGCCTGGGGCCTGGGCTACTTCGGCCAGCCGCACATCCTGGCGCGCTTCATGGCCGCTGACTCGGTGAAATCGATCCCGGCTGCCCGCCGCATCTCCATGACCTGGATGATCCTCTGCCTGGGCGGCGCCGTGGCCGTCGGCTTCTTCGGTATCGCCTACTTCCAGGCGCACCCGGAGCAGGCCGGCGCCGTGGGCGAGAACCACGAGCGCATCTTCATCGAACTGGCGAAGATCCTGTTCAACCCGTGGATCGCCGGCGTGCTGCTGTCCGCCATTCTCGCGGCAGTGATGAGCACCCTGAGCTGCCAACTGCTGGTGTGCTCCTCGGCGCTGACCGAAGACTTCTACAAGGCCTTCCTGCGCAAGAACGCTACCCAGCTGGAACTGGTGTGGGTCGGCCGCGCCATGGTGCTGCTGGTGGCGCTGGTGTCCATCGCCCTGGCCGCCAACCCGGAAAACCGCGTCCTGGGCCTGGTGTCCTACGCCTGGGCCGGCTTCGGCGCCGCCTTCGGCCCGCTGGTGCTGTTCTCCGTGCTGTGGAAGGGCATGACCCGCAACGGCGCGCTGGCCGGCATCATCGTCGGTGCGGTCACCGTGATCGTCTGGAAGCAGTTCGGCTGGCTCGGCCTGTACGAGATCATTCCGGGCTTCATCCTCTCCAGCGTTTCCATCGTGGTGTTCAGCCTGATCGGCTCGGCACCGTCGAAGGCGATGATCCAGCGCTTCGAGGAAGCCGAGGCGGAATACGCCGAGGCCACTCAGCCGGCAGGCACTCCGGTGACCAGCCGCTGATCCTGAGCTGAATGAAAAAGGCCGCGCTCCCGGAAGGGGCGCGGCCTTTTTTGTGGCTTTTTGTAGGAGCTACTGCCTTCTCGTGAGAGACCGTGCCTGTTCTCTCCCTCACCCCAACCCTCTCCCGCAGGGAGAGGGGGCAGTTCGTGCCGGCTGACGCCGAAGATTCATCCTGCACCGAACGGTCCCCTCCCCCGCTTGCGGGAGAGGGTTAGGGTGAGGGGCTTTTGCGCTTGCAGTTGGATGCGCTCCGGTACGACGCGGACCTTTTGCGAACGGAGTCCGCCTGTGAATGCCGGCGCTGGCCGATTAATTCGACGCGTGCCCGCCACTCATCGCCGCTGCATACCGCCAGCAGGCGAACAGGCACAGCGCCAGGCCGACCACCGCCAGCGCGCCGCCGACATAGCCGATCCACTCCAGCCCCATGCCCACCGCCACGCGGCTGCCCAGCAGCGCGCCGCCGCCGATGCCGACGTTGTACAGGCCGGAGAACATCGCCATGGCCACGTCGGTAGCGTCATGGGCCAGTTGCAGCACCTTGGCCTGCAGCGCCAGGCCGAAGCAGAGGATCGCCGCGCCCCAGAACAGGCTCAGGCCCAGCAGCGCCGTGGGCGAATGGGACAGCGGCATCAGCAGCAGGAGCGAGCCTCCAAGCACGGCAATCGCGATGCACGGGAAGGCGCGTGGGAAGCGCTCGCTGTAGCGGCTGAAGAGGATCGAGCCGAACATTCCCGCGCCGCCGAACAGCAGCAGGAGCAGCGTGGTCTTCTGGCTGTCCAGCGCGGCGATCTCCCGCGCGAACGGCTCGATGTAGCTATAGGCGGTGAATTGCGCGGTGATCACCAGCACGGTGAGCACATACATCGACACCAGCGCCGGACGGCGCAGCAACAATGGCAGGCTGCGCAGCGAACCGGAGTTCTGGCTGGGCAGCAGCGGCAGCGCGCGGGCCAGCCAGAGCACGACGACTACCGAGACGCCGGCAATCGCCAGGAAGGTGGTGCGCCAGCCCATCGCTTCACCCAGCACGCGGCCCAGCGGAATACCCAGCACCATCGCCAGGATGGTCCCGGTCGCCAGCAGGCCGAGGGCTTTCGCCTGCTGGCCCGGCGGCGCCACGCGCACCGCGAGCGAGGCGGTGATCGACCAGAACACCGCGTGGGCGAAGGCGATGCCGAAGCGGCTGATCATCAGCACCGTGAAGTTCCAGGCAAAGCCCGAGAGCACGTGGCTGACGATGAACAGGCAGAAGATCACCACCAGCAGGCGGCGGCGCTCCATGTTGCGGGTGAGCTGCATCAGCGGCAGCGAGGCCAGCGACACGACCCAGGCGTAGAGCGTGAGCATCAGCCCGGTCTGTTCCGGACGCATGTCGAAACTGCGGCCGATGTCGCTGAGCAGGCCCACCGGGACGAACTCGGTGGTGTTGAAGATGAAGGCGGCGATGGCCAGGGCGATGACGTTCAGCCAACTGCCGGTACGGGTGTCTTGCGCGGTTGTCATGGGAATCCTGAGGTGAGAGGGGGCTCAGGCCGTGCCTTGGGATCACGCGCGGCGTGTCCGGGCAAAGAAGAATTGTTGTTGCGGCGGTGACTAATTCTACCCACGCATCCCGGCCCGCGCACGGCAAAGGGTCACCTGCGCGGGCGCAGCGGCAGGCTCAGGCGGCGTTGTCGATCAGCGGGTCGACCGCCTGTGCGGCTTCCTCGGCCAGCCAGTCGAGGAACGCACGCACCGGCGGGTGGCGCTCCCGGCCCGGTACGCAGAGCGCGGTGTAGCTGGCGCCGGGCACGTTGATGTCCGGGCGGTAGGGCACCAGCAGGCCCTTCTCCACGCTCTCGGACACCAGCAGCGAACTGGCCAGTACCAGCCCCTGGCCGGCGATGGCCGCCTGCAGGGCGTAGAACTCTTCGTCGTACTCGCGCTGCACCGCCTGGGCCAGCAGGCATTCCTCGCCGGCCACCTGGCACCAGGCCTTCCAGCCGCGCTCGTAGAGTTCGGAGTTGTGCCAGCGCACGCTGATCATCTCCGGCACGTCCACGTCGGCGGTCGCCACCAGTGCCGGTGCGCCATAGACGGCGAAGCGCTCGGCCAAAAGGAACTGGCTGTGCATGCGCGGGTAGTTGCCGAAGCCGTAGCGGATCGCCAGGTCGACGCTGGCGTCCTGTTGCAGGTCGAGCAGCTCGCATTGGCTGTCCAGGCGCAGGCGGATGTGCGGATGACGCGCGTAGAAACGGCCCAGGCGCGGCACCAGCCAGAGCGCGGCGAAGGCCGGCGTGGTGGAGATCGTCAGGCTGCTGGCGCTGCGCTGCGGGCGCAGGCTGTCCACCGATTGCGACACCTCCAGCAGCGCGCCATGCAGGCTGCGGAATAGCCGCTCGCCGGCTTCGGTCAGGCGCACCTGGCGCGGCAGGCGTTCGAACAGTGGCAGGCCCAGCCATTCCTCCAGCGCGCGGACCTGGTGGGACACCGCCGTGGGCGTCACCGCCAGCTCCTCGGCGGCGGCCTTGAAGCTCAGTTGGCGTGCGGCGGATTCGAAGGTGCGCAGGGCGGGCAGGGGCAGGTTGGCGAACATCGAAAGCTCCATGGATGAGTAGAACTCATCTGAGTGCAGTTTCCCTCAGTTGTCCGGGAGACCGCCGGAAAATACCTTGGATGGCAAGCAGGGTGGTAATCCAGTGTACCGGATGAATCACCTGGAACAAGTCGAACCGAAGGAACTACAGATGAGCCGTATTCTTGCCATTCACGCCAGTCCGCGTGCCGAGCGTTCCCATTCCCGCCGCCTGGCCGAAGGCTTCCTCGCTGCGCTGCCGCAAGCGGAGATCACCCGCCGCGAGGTTGGCCGCGCCGATCTGCCCCACGTCAGCGAAGGCTTCATCGCAGCCGCCTTCCACCCCCAGCGTGAGCATCGTCCGGCCGAGCTTCAGACGGAACTGACCTTGAGCGACGAACTGGTGGACGAGCTGCTCGCCCACGACCTGCTGGTGATCTCCACGCCCATGTACAACTTCAGCGTGCCCAGTGGCTTGAAGGCCTGGGTCGACCAGATCGTTCGGCTCGGTCGTACCTTCGACCTGCACGTGAAGGACGGCGAGGCGGAATACGAGCCGCTGCTCAAGGGTCGCAAGGCGCTGATCATCACCAGCCGCGGTGGCGCTGGCATGGGGCCGGGCGGTGAGCTGGAGTGGATGAACCACGCCGATGCCTGGCTGCGCGTGGCGCTGGGTTTCCTCGGCATCGACGACGTGCAGGTGATCGCCGCCGAGGGTGAGGAGGGCAATCCGGATGCCTTCCGCGCGTCTTATCAACAGGCTGAAAAAGCCCTGGCCGATCTCGCCGAGAGCGAGTGGGCGCGGGCGTGATGGCCTGGGCGATGCTGATGGTGGCGGCGGTGTTCGAGGTGATGTTCGCGGTGTCGATGAAGTACGCCGAGGGATTCACCCGGCCGTTGCCCACCGTGGTGACGGTATTCGCGGTGATCGGCGGAATCTTCTTCCTCACGTTGGCGATGCGCCAGTTGCCGGTGAGCATCGCCTACCCGATCTGGACGGCCATCGGCACCCTGGGCACGGTGCTGTTCGGCTTCCTGCTGCTGGGCGAGGCGCTGACCCTGACCAAGCTGCTGTCGGTGGCGCTGATCATCGGTGGTGTGGCCGGGCTGCGGGCCTGAGGTTTGGATGCTAAGGTGCCGCGCATTCCCCGTACGACGACACCCATCATGACCGACAAACCGAAGAACCCGCTGCACGGCGTGACCCTTGAAGCCATCCTCAACCAGCTGGTTGCGCAGTACGGCTGGGAAGGGCTGGCCAAGCGCATTGACGTGCGCTGCTTCAAGAACGACCCGAGCATCAAGTCCAGCCTGACCTTCCTGCGCCGCACCCCGTGGGCGCGGGAGCAGGTCGAGGCGTTGTACGTGAAGAGCATGCAGGGCAAGTAACTGAGCGGCTCTTCGTAGGAGCGAGCTTGCTCGCGAACCTGGCCGGTTACCCATGGCATGAAGCGGTTCGCGAGCAAGCTCGCTCCTACAGGTTCAGGCATCTGTGCTATCCCCTCACCCCAGCCCTCTCCCCAGGGAGAGGGAGCCGTTCGGTACCCTGGATACAAATCGAGTCAGCCGGACAGCGCAGCAATGCCAGAGTGCTCGGGACAGTCCCCTCTCCCTCTGAGCGGGGCGCGCAGCCAGGGCTAGGGTGAGGGGGCGAAGCCGATCTATGCAGCAGCGCCTACCGCCAGCTCACCCGCAGGTTATCCAGCCGCTCCTGGCACCCGGTGCTGATCCCCGGTTCGAGATAGCTCGACAGCATCGGCGCCATCCCCTTGAGCACCTGCACCGGTAGCGCCGAGGTGAACTTGAAGTTGTCCGATTCGCTGCCCGCAACGTAGGCGGTCAGCGTGCCGAAGTGGCGCGGGCCGAGGTAGAAGACGAAGGTCGCCGTGCGGTTCATCGCCTTGGAGCTCTTCACCCAGCCGCTGCGGGTCACGCTTTCGATGCGGTTGTCGCCGGTGCCGGTCTTGCCGCCCATCACCAGGGGGCTGCCATCGGCCAGTTTGAAGCTTCCGGAGAGGCGCCGAGCGGTGCCCGCATCCACCACCTGGGAGAGTGCGGTGCGCAGCGCCTGGGCGACTTCCGATTGCATGACCTGGCGGCCGGTACCCGACTCCGGACCGAGGGTCACTTCATAGGGCGTGGAGGCGCCGAAGTGCAGGCTGTCGATGCGCAAGGTCGGCATGCGCACGCCGTCGTTGAGGATGATGCCCATCAGCTCCGCCAGCGCGGCCGGGCGGTCGCCCGAGCTGCCCAGCGCGGTGGCCAGCGACGGCACCAGGTGATCGAACGGGTAGCCCAGGCGTTTCCATTGTTCATGCAGATCGAGGAAGGCTTCCACCTCCAGCATGATGCGGATGCGCTTGTCGCGGGCGTATTTGTGCCGCGACTTGAACAGCCAGCCATAGACCTGCTTGCGCTCGGCGCTGCTGGCCGCCACGGCATCGGCGAAGGTGGCCGCCGGCTGGCGCTGCAGGTAGCCCAGCAACCACAGCTCCAGCGGGTGCACGCGGGCGACGTAGCCCTGGTCATTGAGGTCGAAGGCGCCCGGTCCGTAGCGCGTGTAGAGGTCTCCGATGCGCTTGTCGGTGAGTTTGTCACCGCTGTACTTGCCTTGTTTCAGGCGGTCCTGCAGGAAGGCAGCGAAGGTCGGCAGGTCGGCCTGGGGTTGCAGGTAGCGATGGATTGCCGCCAGGCGAACCGGCCAGGCGCGCAGGCCATCGAGGAAGGTGCTCAGGCGGTCATCGTTGTCCTTGCCCTTGTACTTCTGCCAGAAGCGCAGCAGGTAGACCTGGCTTTCCTTGTCGACGAAACGGTCCAGGTAGTCCTGCCGGCGCGGGTCCTTGTCGTCGGCCAGCACGGCGACCTTGCTGCCCTCGTTGGCGTAGATGTCGTGGCGCACCAGGTCGCGCAGCAGGCGCACGAAGGGCAGGTTGATCGACTCGCGCAAGGCGTCCTGCAGCGTTGGAATGCGGCCGTTGTCCTCCTTGCGGAAGTTGCTGAAGGTATGGATGCCGCCGCCAGTGAAGAAGCTCTCGTAGGGGCTGGCGGAATACTTGCGCTGCAGGGCGGCGGCGAGCATGTCCGGCAGGTTGCGGTCCTTGGCGGTGATCAGGTAGTCGATGGACCAGCGAGTGATGAAGTCCAGCGGTTCCACCGGCACTTTCTTCAGCTCGGCGGCGGGCATCGCGGCGTACTGCTGGTGCAGGTCGGCGACGGTTTCCAGGTAGGTCGCCAGCACCCGCAGCTTGGCGGTGGAGCCCAGCTCCAGCTTGCTGCCTTCGTTGATGTCGAAGGGTTGCTCGGTGCTGTCGGTCTGCACGCGCACGCGGTTGCCGCTGGGGGTGCGCTCGAACAGGGTGAAGCTGTAGCGCACGTCCTTGGTCTTGTCCTTGGACAGCAGGTGCTCGCCGAACAGGCCGATCTGCTCGGCGAAGTCCGGGTCGGACAGGTGCCGCAGGTAGCCGGTGACCTGTTCCTGCAGTTCATGCTGCAGGGTCGTGGTGAAGCTCATGTCGAGGCGGTCGAGGTCGTACAGCGGCACGTCGAGCATGCCGGCCAGGCGGGTGCGCGCAAGACCGATGCCCTTGTTGTTTTCCAGCGGGGTGAAGCTCGGTTCGCTGCGCGGATCGCGGAACACCAGCTTCTGCTTGAGCGCCGCGTCGCGCAGTTCCGGGGCGATCACGTTGTTCTGCGCCAGCAGGCGCAGGTAGCTGTCGGTCAGCACGGCCAACTGGTCGCGGCCACGGGCGAGGTACCAGGAAGGCCGGCGGTGGGCAATCATCAGCGAGACGACCTGGCGCAGCGCCTTGCCCTGCGCGGCAAGCTCCGCACCGGAGGCGGGCGGGGCGTTGAGCAGCTTGTTGACCTGCTGGTAGTCGGCGCCGTACCAGATCCACAGGCCGTCGGGCAGGCCGCTGACTTCGCCGTAGCCAGGCTGCGCGGAGAGCGGTACCGAGTTGAGGTAGGTCAGTGCCACGTTGCGCCGCGCTGCCATGTTTTCCGCGCCACCCTGGTAGGTGCGCACGCTGGCCGAAGCCATCTGCCGCAGCTTGTCGGTAATGGAGTTGGTGCGGCCGTCTTCGGAATGGCGGTACTTCTCGATCTGCGTGGCCAGGGTGCTGCCGCCGGGCGCGTGGTTGCCCAGGCCGACGATCTTGCCGACCTGTGCGACCGATGCCTGGGTGAAGCGGCTCCAGTCGATGGCCGGGTTGAGGTAGGGGCGATCGGGGTCGAGCAGGTCGCGGTTCTCGATGAACAGCAGGCTGTTGACGATGGTCGGCGAGATGCTTTCGAAGTTGGCGTACAGGCGTTGCGGGTAGCGGAAGTTGTAGATGGGCAGGCCGCGGCAGTCGGCGATGTCGACCCCGGCCTGGGCCTTCTCCGGGTAGGGCGGGAACATACCGTGGCCGGTGTACTGCATCAGCGGATCGGAGAAGCGCGCCTGGCTCAGGGTAACGAAGTTGCGTTCGTGCAGACGGTCGAGGAAAGTCGGCAACTGCTGGTAGCCCAGGCGCCGGTCGAACGGACCACCCTGTGGATACACCACGCTGCCGGTGCCGCCCTGTTCCAGGCTCCAGGTCAGTCCCGTAGCGTAGCGAGACAGTTCGCGTGCCTGCAGCTTCGAAGTGCGCGCTTCATAGAGCAGCGCCGCGCCCATGGCCGCGAGCAACGGCAAGAGGAACAGGAAGAGGATCAGGAATCGGTGGTGGTGGGCTTTTCCTTGGGGAATACCGGGCTCCAAGCCACCCGGTTGACTTGCTGCTTGCGTACCGGAATGCTTCGGTTTGCCCATCTTCACGCCCTGCCCATGCTCAACGGCGAGGTTCTGCTGGCGTCACGAGGTAAGCCGTATTTCTGCGCAAATGTGGCGACGTCGCAGACACGGCGAAACGCCAACAGGCCCTCAGGTCAGCGGACTCCGCCCACGTGATGGCCGACGCCCCTCCCGGCGCCGCGAAAGCCCCATGCCAGCGGCTTTCCTATTCTCCAGCGTAGTTCGCGGCGGAAAATCTGCGCGCCGCGAAGCACCGTTCCGAGCTCGCCGGATTGATTTGCCGACGGCCAGCATGTGCAATGTATTTATTTCGACAGGAAGCCCCGGTCATGCGTTCGCATTTTTTGCCCCTTGTCGCGTTGTTGCTGGTGCCGCTGAGCCTCAGCGCCGCGCCCATGCCATTCTACAAGTGGCAAAGCAAGCTGGATGGCGCCTATACCTGCCAGCAGACCTCGCCGGGCAGTGGTTGGACGAAGATCGGCGGGCCGTTCCGCGACGCCGTTTGCCGCGAGGTGCTGCCGCAGACCCCGCCGCCCAAGGGGCTGGCGCTGCCCAAGGCACTGAGGACGCAGTAGTACAGGACCATGGGCAGTTATCTGTACCGGGAAGGAGTGCGCCGTTGCTTCCCCTCACCCCGGCCCTCTCCCTCAGGGAGAGGGGGCAGGGCGTGCCGGTTGAGCCCCCTGGTTTCATCCTGCACCGAACAGTTCCCTCTCCCTCAGGAGCGGGGCTCACAGCCAGGGTCAGGGCAGGGGTGCTTGATCCCGTAGGAGCGGATTCATCCGCGATCGCTTCACCTCACGCACGGAGTTCGCCATGACCGACCACGACGCCCGGATCCGCCATAGCTGGCAGGCCAACGCTGACGCCTGGACCCGCGCCGTGCGCGAGCAGCGTATCGAGAGCCGGCGGCTGGTGACGGACGCCGCGATCCTCGCCGCCGTCGCCGAAGGCCCGGCGCAGCGTGCTCTGGACATCGGCTGCGGTGAAGGCTGGTTGTGCCGCGCATTGGCGGCGCGGGGCAGCGAGTGCGTCGGCGTGGATGCCTCCGCGCCCCTGATCGAGTCCGCGCAAGCAGCGGGTGGCGGGCGCTACGAGGTGATGGACTACGCGGCGTTGATCGCCCACGGGGAGTCCCTCGGCCAGTTCGACCTCCTGGTGTGCAACTTCGCCTTGCTCGACGACTACATCGCGCCACTGCTCGGCGCCTTGCGCGAACGCGTCGCGCCCGGCGGGCGCCTGCTGATCCAGACCGTGCATCCCTGGACCGCCTGTGGGGACGAGCCGTACGCCGACGGTTGGCGGCTGGAAACCTTCGCCGCTTTCGGCGGGGAGTTCAGCACGCCGATGCCCTGGTTCTTCCGTACGCTGGAGTCCTGGCTGGCGCTGCTGGCTGCCAGCGGCTGGCGCTTGCGGCAGCTGCGCGAACCCCGGCATCCGGACACCGGCAAACCCTGCTCGCTGCTCCTGGACCTGCAGCCGCTGGCCGGCTGAAACCGCTCTACGCCGGGAGCTCGCGGCCAGCGGGGATGTGGCGAAACGCCGCTATTCCTTTGGTCACATTGCACCTTGGTGGTGCAGACGATTCGCTCGCACTTGTGTAACACTCGCCCGCGACCTCAGCCGTGGTCCTCCCGCAATGCCCACGTCCGCTTCACAAGAGCGGGCAGCCTCTTCCGGTGTGCCGTCCTGGAACTGCCAGACACTTCTCCCTCCGTGCCGCCCGGCGCGATGGCGAAGCCGTTTCGGCGCTTCCGCATCCCGACTGCACTTAGAGTCCTCAGCTGATATTTCCCAAGAACAAAATGAGGTTGCATCACCATGTCGTCCCACGATCTCCAAAGGGATCTCAACGAGCGGCACATCCGTCTCATGGCCCTGGGCGCCTGCATCGGCGTCGGTCTGTTCCTCGGCTCCGCCAAGGCCATCCAGATGGCCGGCCCGGCCATCATGCTGTCCTACATCATCGGCGGTCTCGCCATCCTCGTGATCATGCGCGCCCTCGGCGAGATGGCCGTGCACAATCCCGTGGCCGGCTCCTTCGCCCGCTATGCGCAGGACTACCTCGGCCCGCTGGCCGGCTACCTGACCGGCTGGAACTACTGGTTCCTCTGGCTGGTGACCTGCGTCGCGGAGATCACCGCGGTGGCCATCTACATGGGCATCTGGTTCCCCGACGTGCCGCGCTGGATCTGGGCGCTGGCCGCGCTGGCGAGCATGGGCACCATCAACCTGGTGGCGGTACGCGCCTTCGGTGAGTTCGAGTTCTGGTTCGCCCTGATCAAGATCGTCACCATCGTCGCCATGATCCTGGCCGGCGCCGGCATGATCTTCTTCGGCCTGGGCAACGGCGGTATCGCCACCGGAATCTCCAACCTCTGGAGCAACGGCGGCTTCATGCCCCACGGCATCACCGGCGTGCTGATGTCGCTGCAGATGGTGATGTTCGCCTACCTGGGCGTGGAGATGATCGGCCTCACCGCCGGCGAAGCGAAGAACCCGCAGAAGACCATCCCCGGCGCGATCAACTCGGTGTTCTGGCGCATCCTGCTGTTCTACGTGGGCGCGCTGTTCGTGATCATGTCGATCTACCCGTGGAACGAGATCGGCACCCAGGGCAGCCCCTTCGTGATGACCTTCGAGCGCATGGGCATCAAGACCGCCGCCGGCATCATCAACTTCGTGGTGATCACCGCCGCGCTGTCGTCCTGCAACGGCGGCATCTTCAGCACCGGTCGCATGCTCTACAGCCTTGCTCAGCATGGCCAGGCTCCGGCCGTGTTCGCCAAGACCTCCAGGGGCGGCGTGCCGCGCAATGCGCTGCTGCTGTCCATCGCCGCGCTGCTGCTGGGCGTGCTGCTGAACTATCTCGTGCCGGAAAAGGTGTTCACCTGGGTCACCTCCATCGCCACCTTCGGTGCGATCTGGACCTGGGCGATGATCCTGCTGGCGCAGCTGAAGTTCCGCCGTGGCCTCTCCGCCGCCGAAGCCGGCAAGCTGCAGTTCAGGATGTGGCTGTACCCGATCAGCTCCTACCTGGCCATGGCCTTCCTGGTGCTGGTGGTGGTGTTGATGGCGTTCTTCGAGGACACCCGCATCGCGCTGTACATCGGCCCGGCCTTCCTGGTGCTGCTGACGGTGCTGTACTACGCGCTGAACCTGGCTCCGAAAGAGCAGGGCAGTGTGGCCAGCCGCGCCTGATGCTCGGTTGAACGAATGAAAAGGGCCTCTTCGGAGGCCCTTTTTTATTGCTGGATCAGGCGCTGGGCAGGCTGCCAGCCATGCGGGTCAGGCTGCGGTCGAATTCGGTGATTTCCAGTTGCAGGCCGACGGGGCGTGTTTCGATGAGTGCGGCGAGGGTCTGCTCGGCGGTGGCGAACAGCGTGTCGACGATGCGCTGGCGCAGCTCCTCCGGGCGACCGGGAGCGATGCGGATCTGGATGTTGATGAAGGCTTCGCCTTGGGTGTTGGCGCCGACGTGGTACTGGTCGATGGCGCGGGCGAAAGTGCGCAGGCCGTTGCTGGGGAATACGCCCAGACCTTGTGCCGCCTCATGCAGCTTGCGGGGTAGTTCAAGCGTGCGCAGGGCGTCGGTGAGGTTGGCGGTGTAGTCGATGGCGATGTGGGGCATGGCAAACGTCCGGTATCCGTGATGCCGGACATCCTAGGAGCGTGCCTCCGCGAAGGCTATGCGAGTGACTACGTATTCGAACCATCGCGGACGGAGTCCGCTCCTACGCTCGCCGAATAGCGCGGAGCCCTTCGTAGGAGCGGACCTTGTCCGCGAAATCCACCGCGAACGCATACACGGCTATCGGCAAACACCGGCGGTGGGCGCCTATTGTAGGAGCGGACCTTGTCCGCGAAATCCACCGCGAAGGCATATACGGCTATCGGCAAACGCCGGCGGTGGGCGCCTATTGTAGGAGCGGACCTTGTCCGCGATTGGCCGATCAGCCCGGCAACAACGGCGGCATCGGGCAATCCAGGATATCCGCCACCGCGCGCATCAGCTCCGCTTCGCTGGCGGTGATCTGGCCGTCGTGCTCCACGCAGCGCGCCAGTGCCTTGAGCAGTTGCGGTTTCTGCAGCGGCCGCAGTTGCTCCAGCTTCTTCAAGGCGTTTTCCAGATCGCGCAGGCTGCCCGTCGCCGGCAAGGGCCGGGGCGCGAAGGGCAGGCCGGTCCAGGCATCGGCGAACGCCTGTTCGATCTGCAGGTCGCTGGCTTCGCCCACGCGGGCGAGGAACGCCAGCAGTGTCGCGCAGGCATCGGACAGGTCCGCCAGCGCCACGTTGCCAATCTTCCCGCTGCCCGGCCGCAGGTTGCGCTCGATGATGCGCAGCAGCGTCCATTCCAGCAGCTTTACCTTGCCGTCCAGCTTGATCAGCAGCGCCATGTTCTCCCGCAGGGCGAGGAAGGCCTTGGCGTCCAACTGCTTGAGCGCCGGCATGGCCAGATCGAGCAAGGGCAGTCGCTGGCCCGGATCGAGGTGGACCAGCGATTCCTCCAGCAGGTCCAGTTGCAGCGCGAGACTCAGGTTCAGGTGCTGCTTGATCGCTTCCAGCTGGCGCGCACGCAGGCCGGATTCGCTGTCCAGCAGCAGCCCGTAGACCAGCGCCTGGGCGCCTTCGCTGTCATGGGCCGCGCGTTGCAGTCGCTCATCCAGGCGTTGCAGGGTGCTGCGGGCTTCCTGCAGGTGCGCGATGGTAGGCGCGCCGACGGCGGCCACTGCCACTTCCACGGCGCTGGGCTGGTAAGGCTGTCCGGCGACGGCGGCGGTCCAGGCGTCCTTGTTCATCAGCGCCACGTCCAGGCGTGGTTCGAATTTCGGGTAGCGGCCGTCCCAGCCCGGATCGACACGGCGGATGCGGTCCTTCAGCGGCGGGTGCGTATCGAACCAACTGCTGCCCACACCGTCGCCGAAGTACAGGTGGCTGAATTCTGCCGCGCGCGGGGCACTGAGCAGGGCGCCGAGCGGGTTGCCACCGATCTTCTTCAGCGCACCGGCGATGGTCGAAGGGTCGCGGGTGAACTGCACGGCCGAGGCGTCGGCCAGGAACTCGCGTTGGCGGCTGACCGAAGCCTTGATCAACTGGCCAAAGAAAGTCCCCACATAGCCCAGCACGTAGAGGACCACGCCGGCGCCGATCACCAGCAGCACCACGCTGCCGCCGCCGTTCTTGTCGTTGCTGCTGCTCCGGCTGCTGATGCGGATGCCGCTGCTGGTCTCGCTCCAGCCGCGCAGCAGCATGCCGCCGATCAAACCGAGCAGGAGCATGCCGTGGAGCAGGGCGGTCAGCCGGGTGTTGAGCAGCATGTCGCCGTGGTGGATGTGGCTGAACTCGTGGGCGATCACGCCCTGCAGTTCATTGCGGTCGAGTTGCTCGATGGCACCGCGGGTGATGCCGATCACCGCATCGCGGGGGCTGAGGCCGGCGGCGAAGGCGTTGATCGAGCCGTCTTCCAGCACGTACACCGGCGGTACCGGAGAGCCGGATGCCAGCGCCATTTCCTCGACGACGTTGAGCAGGCGGCGCTCGTCGGCGTTGCCGGCGCTGAGGTTGAGCAGGCGGCCGCCGAGGCTCTCGGCCACGACCTTGCCGCCGGCGCTCAATTGCACCTGTTTGTACAGTGCGCCGAGGACGACCACGCCGACGATCACGGCGGCCACCGACAGGTACAGCTCCGGATCGGGCAGGGAGGCGCGCGAGGTCAGGTGCAGCGCCGGCTCACCCAGGTGACGCCAGAGCCAGCCCAGGGCGAAGCTGGTGATAGTCACCAGGCAGACCACTGCCACGGTCAGCAGCAGGACCAGGCGCCCGGTCTGCTTGCGGGCGCGGTCCTGGTGTTCGAAGAAGTTCATCGCGCGTCCTGCGCCGAGGTGTTAGAAGGCGACTTTCGGCGCGGCCTGGATCTGCTCGCGGTCGTCGAACTCGAGCAGGCTGGCGTCCTTGGTGTGGCCGTAGGTCTTGGCCAGGAAGTTGGCGGGGAAGGACTGGCGGTAGGTGTTGTACTCCATCACCGCGTCGTTGTACGCCTGGCGGGCGAAGGCCACCTTGTTCTCGGTGCTCGACAGTTCCTCGCTGACCTGTTGCAGGTTCTGCGAGGCCTTGAGGTCCGGGTAGGCTTCCAGGGTCACATTCAGGCGGCCTATGGCGCCACCCAGGGCGTTCTCGGCGGCGGCCAGTTGCGCCATGCGTCCGGCATCGCCCGGCTGTTCGGCGGCGGCCTTCAGGCCGGCCACGGCGGCGTTGCGCGCGGCGATCACGGCTTCCAGGGTCTCGCGCTCGTGCTTGAGATAGGCCTTGGCGGTTTCCACCAGGTTGGGGATCAGGTCGTAGCGGCGCTTGAGTTGCACCTCGATCTGCGCGAAGGCGTTCTGATACCGGTTGCGCAGTGCCACCAGGCGGTTGAAGACGCTGATCAGCAGGAAGATCACGCCAGCGATGATGGCGAGGATAATGATCGAAGAGACGCTCATGGGATTTCCTTATCGGCAGGCGATCGAGCCCCGATAATAGCGGAAAGCCAGTGGCGTGTTGGGCAACTTCTCACGTCTTGCTTCGTTAGTTCATCGGCGGTGTTGCGGCGCATTTCTAAATGAAACAGGGCCTCCCTGGAGGCCCTGTTTTCGATCTTTTGTGAATCAGCGGTTCAGGTACTCGGCAGTGGACACCACCTCGGCGTAGGCGAATGCCAGGGATGCCATGTAGGCCGCATGGACCTGGGCGGCCGGCACCTTCACGCCGTTGAACTCCAGGTCCAGGGTGGCGCAGGCGTCGTGCAGCACGGTGACCGCGTAGCCGAAGTCGGCGGCAGCGCGGGAGGCGCCATCCACGCACATGTGGCTCATGTGCCCGACCACCACCACGGAGTCGATGCCATGCTCGTCGAGAATGGTCTTCAGGTTGGTGTCGCGGAACGAGTTGACGAAGTGCTTGAGCACCACCGGCTCGGCGGGCAGATTGGCGACCTTGGTGTGGATCTTCGCGCCGTCGCTGCCGGGAACGAAGAAGGGCGCATCGGTGCTTTCGAACTCGTGGCGAATGTGCACCACCAGGTCACCGCGCTCGCGGAAGGCGGCCAGCACCTTGGCGGCCTGGTCGGCGGCGGCTTCGATGCCGACCAGCGGCCATTTGCCGGAAGGGAAGTAGTCGTTCTGGATATCCACTAGGATGAGCGCTTGCTTGGCCATTTCCGAATTCCTTCTTGGGAGTTGAGTGGTGAGGAAGTGCGACCAGTATGGTTCGCCGCGCGCCGCGCGGGGATCAGGCGGAACGACAATAACCGGGGGAAAACTGACAATGGCTGTGGAACGGGGCGTCGTCGAGATCGGGTTGCTGCTCTATCCCGGTGTGCAGACGGCGGCGCTGCACGGGTTGACCGACCTGTTCGCGGTGGCCGACCGTATCGCCGCCGAAGAGGCCGCGCAGCAGTTGCCGGCGCTGCGCGTCAGCCATTGGTCCGGCGAAGACGGCGGCGAGCCCCGGCGTGTGTTCGACACGCATCCTGGCGCTGACAGCCGCTTGGGCGCCGTGCTCGTCCCGCCATCGCTGTTCGGCCTGCCCGACGCCGCGCCGCTGCGCAACCTCACCGACTGGCTCGCTGTCCGCCATGGCGAGGGTGCCATCGTCGGCTCGGTGTGCATCGGCGGGCTTCTGGTAGCCGAAGCCGGGCTTCTCGACGGCCGCAGCGCCACCGCCCATTGGAGCGGCGCCGAGGCCTTCGCCAAACGCTTCCCGCGCGTGCGCCTGGAGCCGCACAAACCCATGGTCGACGACGGCGACCTGATCACTTCCGCCGGGCTGATGGCCTGGTCGGAGCTGGGCCTGCGCATCGTCGACCGCCTGCTCGGCCCGAGCATCGCCAGCCGTACCGCGCGCTTCCTGGTGGTGGAGCACAGCGACAGCGCGCAGCAATGCGGCAGCAACTTCGCGCCGCTGCTGGGCCATGGCGATGCTGCGATCCTCAAGGTTCAGCACTGGCTGCAGGGCAATGGCGCGGTGGATGTCAGCCTCGCCGCCATGGCCGCACAGGCAGGTTTGGAGGAGCGCACCTTCCTGCGCCGCTTCCGCGCCGCCACCGGGCTCAAGCCCACCGAGTACTGCCAGCACCTGCGGGTGGGCAAGGCGCGGGAGCTGCTGGAGTTCACCAATGGCACGGTGGACCACATCGCCTACACGGTCGGCTACCTCGATCCGGGCTCGTTCCGCAGCACCTTCCGCAAGATCACCGGGATGGCGCCGAGTGATTACCGCAAGCGCTTCGGCGCGAAGCCGGCCGAGGCCGCGCTCAGGGACTGACCGAAGGCGCGTCCGCCGCCTGTTGCGCCAGCTGCGCAAGCAGGGGCGCGTATTCCGCATCGGTCATCGCCGGGTGCACTTGCAGGTGCATCAGGTCGGTCCATTGCAGCATCCAGCGTTGCACGTCGAGCGGGTTCTCGGCCTCTGCCAGGCCGAAGCCGAGCATGTGGCCCAAGGCGTGCCAGCGGCCGACCAGCTTGACGCCGGGCGGCGGCAGGCCGCCGGTCTTGAGAAATCGCTGGATGATCTTGTCGCGGTTCTCGATGGGGATGGTCCAGTTCACCAGATAGAGCATGTCGCACCTCCGGCCCTGCCTCGGGCTGTGATGATGCGCGGACCCGATTCGGCACCGCCGCCAGAGTCGCGCCTGTGTATCCCAGGCGTGACAGCCTCCGGCTGGGAGCGGATTCCTCCCGTCAGGCATAGCAGCCCGGCTGGCGCTGGCAGGGCCGCTGATCGGCGATACGAGGTGCAGGCGATCGGCGGTCAGATCCAGCGATCATTCTCCGCCGTCCGCTCGCCCCCCTGATCCCCGGTATTCAGCACGCCGCGCGGTTCGATCAGCATCACCTGCACTTCGTGCTCGGCATAGGGTTTGTGCTCGACCCCGCGCGGTACCACGTACAGCTCACCGGCGCGCAGGGTCAGTGGGCCGTCGCGGAAGTCGATGCGCAGTTCGCCGTCGAGCACGATGAAGGTCTCGTCGGTGTCGGCGTGGCTGTGCCAGACGAAATCGCCGTGCAGCTTCACCACCTTGAACTGGTAGTCGTTCATCTCGGCGATTACCCGCGGCTGCCAGGTTTCGTGGATCAGGGCGAGCTTGTCCCGGAGGTTGATCGGTTGGTGTTGGGTCACGGTGGTCTCTCCTTTTCTGATGCCGCTGACACTAAGGTCGTGCCGTCGAGTGGTCTTGCAGGAAATTGCGCTTCGATCGCCCTGGCATTGACCTCGTCGGGTTGCCGGCCCCGTCCTTGACGCCGACAATCGATGCGTCAAAAAGGAGTGCCGATCCATGGCGCAGAACATCTACGACAACCCTGAATTCTTCGCCGGCTACGCCCAGCTGCCCCGTTCCCGGCACGGCCTGGACGGCGCGCCGGAGTGGGCCGTGCTGCGTTCCCTGCTGCCGCCGCTGGAAGGCCTGGACGTGGTCGACCTCGGTTGCGGCTACGGCTGGTTCAGCCGTTACGTAGCAGAGCAGGGCGCACGCACGGTGAGCGGGCTGGACGTGTCGCGGAAGATGCTCGACCACGCGCGGGCGAACACCGACGCCGCACAGGTGAGCTACTTCCATGCCGACCTCGACCAGCTCGAATTGCCCACCGCGGCGTTCGACCTCGCCTACAGCTCGCTGACCCTGCATTACCTGGAGGACCTGCCGCATTTCTTCCGCAACGTGCACGACGCGCTGCGCCCCGGCGGCAGCCTGGTGTTTTCCATCGAGCACCCGATCTACATGGCCTCGCTCAAACCGGGCTGGATAGTCGACGGCGATGGCCGCCGCTGCTGGCCGGTGGACCATTACCAGGACGAAGGCGAGCGCCGCACCGACTGGCTGGCCAAGGGCGTGCTCAAGCATCACCGCACCCTCGGCAGCATTCTCAATGCCGTGATCGGCTCGGGGCTGACGCTGCGCCACGTCGAGGACTGGGGCCCGAGCGCCGAGCAGGTGCAGGCCATCCCGTCGCTGGCCGAGGAGCGCGAACGGCCGATGTTGCTGCTGGTCGCCGCGCAGCGCTGAAGCGGCGAAAAGGCGCGACTATGCTGGAAGGGTCGCGCCCACCCCGCGTCGGAGATCGCCATGTCACAGACCGTTCCCGCCGTCCGCCCCAGCGTCATTCCCTGCCTGCGCTACCGCGATGCGCCCCAGGCCATCGACTGGCTGTGCGCGACCTTCGGCTTCCAGCGACAACTGGTCGTTGCCGATGAACATGGCGGCATCGCCCACGCCCAGCTGGCGATGGCCGACGGCAGTGGGCTGGTGATGCTGGGTTCGCTGCACGACAACGAGTACGGCCGGCTGATGCGCCAGCCCGACGAGATTGGCGGCTGCACCCAGAGCATCTACGTGGTGGTGAAGGACGCCGAAGCGTTGTACCGCGCAGCGGTGGATGGCGGCGCGCAGATCGTCATCGACATCAAGGACGAAGACTACGGCGGCCAGGGCTTCACCTGTCGCGATCCGGAAGGGCATATCTGGAGCTTCGGCACCTACGATCCCTGGCACTGACGCCGCTCTGCAACATCCTGCGCAAGCCCCGCGCTTGACGCTTTCCCATCGCAAGTGTTGATATGCGCCCCGTTTCAGGTGCCCCCCGCCGCCGTGCGTGGGGTGAAACGGGAAGCCGGTGCGTCGCCCTCGTGCGATCAGTCCGGCGCTGCCCCCGCAACGGTAAGCGAGCGGAGCATCCACTAGGCCACTGTGCACCAGCATGGGAAGGCGGATGCCCCAGGACCCTCGCAAGCCCGGAGACCGGCCTGGAACCTGTTTGGCAAACCCGCGGTGGGCGGGCGTGAGCCGGTTCCCGGGGCGCGCTCGTTCCGGGTGTCGCTGCGCCGCCTGCGAAATATCTATTTCGAGGCGATCACCTTGCATTCTCCTGCTTCCAATTCCCGGCGCGCCTTGCGCTGGACTCCCGTTCTCTCCCTCTGTGCCCTGAGTTCGCAGCTTGTGGCGGCTCCCCTCGACCTGGCCGATGAAATCGTCAGCGCGCCTTCCGTGGAGTCCACCACGGTGGCCGACATGGCGCGCTACGGCAGCAAGCTGGAGGTCATCGACCGCCAGCAGATCGAACGCGCCGGCCCCAGCGCCGACATCACCCGCGTGCTGCAGATGTACGTGCCGGGCCTGTTCGTTGCGCCGAAGAACGGCCCGTTCGACTACGGCACCTACTCGCTGCTGGGCGGGCGCAACGACGACACGCTGATCCTGCTGGACGGCGTGCGCCTGAACAATCGCCTCTACGGCGGCATCTACATTGACACCCTGCCGACCACCGCAGTGGAACGCATCGAGGTGCTCAAGGGCGGCCAGGGCCTGCTGTTCGGCACCCAGGCGGTGTCCGGGGTGATCAATATCGTCACCCGCAGCGCGCGCAGCCGCGAGGCGTCCGGCGAGGTGAACCTCGGCCTGGACACCTTCAAGGGCCGCAGCGGCGATGCCCGCGCGGAGAAGGTCGTGCAGAACGGCCTGGGCGACCTCGGCCTGATGGCCTACGTCAGCCACAACCGCTCTGACGGCTACCAGCCCTACCGCGACCGGGACATGACCAGCACGGTCAGCGACAAGCGCCGCTCGTACGACGTCAACGTGTTCGGCGCCAAGGCCATCCAGGCCATCGGTGAGGCTTCGCGCCTGGAGCTGTTCTACCAGTACGCCGACGCCGAGCTGGATTTCGCCCGGCCAACGTCGAACCACCACACCAGCAACAACCGCGTGCAACAGATCGCCACGGCCACCTTCCAGCAGAGCGTCAACGACGTTTTCAGCTGGTTCGCCAAGACCCACATCAACGACTGGGACACCCGCTACGACCGCGTCTACAACCTGCAGGGCGGCGGCACCCAGGTGCTCAACCACAACGACTACTGGGGCTTCACCGACTGGGGCGCGCAGCTCGAAGGCAAGGCCAGGTTCGGTGGCGGTCACGAGCTGGTCTTCGGTAGCGACAACCAGTGGTACAAGGGCCAGGACGATGTGCTGATCATCGACAACGACAAGGCCGAATCCCATGCGCTCTACGCCCAACTGCGCCCGCGCATCGACGCGCTGCCCGATTGGCACCCGAGCCTGGGCGTGCGCCGCGAGGAAATCTCCGGCGGCGAAGGCGCCACGGTGTGGATGCTCACGTCGCTCTACGACCTCACCGAGCAGCTCAAGCTGCGCGGCCAGTTCGGCACCGCCTTCAAGCTGCCCACCGCCGAGCAACTGTTCGTCAACGAGCCGGGAGACGAAGTCGGCAACCGCGACCTCAAGCCCGAGCGCAGCCGCAATGCCGAGCTGGGCCTGGACTACACCGGCGAGCTGTTCGACCAGCCGTGGAGCGGCAGTGTCACCCTGTTCCGCCGTGAGATCACCGACTTCATCACCCTGGCGGGTGACCAGTGGGTGAACGGCAACGGGGAGATCGAGGTGCGCGGCGTTGAGGCCAACGGCCAGTGGCAGTTCGGCCGGCACTGGCAGGTCTCCGCTGACGCCACGCGCAACCTGGTGGACAGCCGCGAAGGCGTGACGGTCAACAACATCCCGCACTTCTTCGCCCGTGTGCGCCTGGGCTATGACGACAACCTCTGGGGCGCCGGCCTCGCGACACGCTACGTGGGCTCCATCGTCAGCGCCCAGGACGACGACTACGGCCACTACACCGTGCTCGACGGCGACGCCTATCGCTATCTCGACCCGGCCCACGCGCACCGCCTGAGCCTGCTGCTGGAGAACCTGCTGGACCGCGACTACGCCACCGGCCGCACCAGCAATGGCAGCCGCCAGGTGGACAACCTCGGCCGGCCGCGCACCGCCGAGCTGCGCTACACCTTCAGCTTCTGATGAGGGCCATCCTGCTGGTCGGCCCGCTGGCCGGCGTCCAGGGCGAGCGCCTGCATCGCGAGGTGTCGGCGCGTCTGACTGGTGTCGAGATCATCGACACCAGCGAGGGTTTCGACGCGCTCTGGACGCGAGCGCGCGCGCAGTTGGCCGATGGCGCGCCGTTGCTGCTGGTCGACCTGGAGCCCGCCGCTGACGGTGCCTATCTCGACTGGCTGCGCGCCGAACTGGCGGTGCTGGCGGATGAGTTTCCGCAGGCGCCGGTGCCGAGCATCACGGCTTCGGCGCTGGGCCGTCGCGGGCTGGATGCCGGCGCAGTGCTGGCAGCGATCGATGATCCGGCGCAACAGCTGGACTGCCAGGGCGTCGGCGAGGTGCCGTCGCAGCCGGACTGGTCCGCGCCACCGCCGCACCGGCATCACCTGTTCCTCTGCACCGGGCCGCGCTGCGTGCGCCGGGGTGCATTGCCCTTGTGGAAAACCTTGCGCCGCGAGCTGATTCGCCACGACCTCTACGAGAATGGCGAAGGCGCCTTGCTGACTCGCACGGGTTGCCAGTTCCCCTGCAATCGCGGGCCGGTGCTGACGGTCTATCCCGAGCGTGTCTGGTATGGACTACGCAGCGATGAGCAGGTTTGTCGGGTGGTGACGGAGCACCTGCGCGATGGTGTGCCGGTGGCGGATCTGCGCGTGGATGACGAGATATGAAACGCACTCCGCTCGTTGCAGGAGCGAGCTTGCTCGCGAACCTCTGGACGCAGGGGGCTGGATTCGTCCTTCTCCTTCAACGGCCCCTCACCCTAACCCTCTCCCGGAGGGAGAGGGGACTGATCGGCGTGGATGGACACCGTAGCGTCAGCCGGCACGGACTGCCCCCTCTCCCTGAGGGAGAGGGCTGGGGTGAGGGCGAAACCCCGGCACGGCCTTCCCAAAAGTGTAGGAGCGGACTTCGTCCGCGATGTTTCTGCGCTAGCGCTGTTCGCGAGCAAGCTCGCTCCTACAGTTCAGTCCTGGCGCTTGGGGTGGCGTTGATGCTGGGCACGGCGACGGCCACCGCCCAGGACTACCGCAACTGCGCCCGGACCTGGCACCTCGATCACCCTCCGCAACGCATCCTCGCGCTCAATCAACACGCCGCCGACCTGCTGCTGGCGCTGGGCGCTGGGGAGCGGTTGGTCGGTGTGGCCTACATCGATGACGACCTCGATGTGGCCAGCGGCCGCTATCGCGGCGTGCCGCTCTTATCTCGACAGTATCCGTCGGCGGAAGCGGTCTACGCGCAGCGCCCGGACCTGGTGGTGGCCGGCTTCGCCTCGGCCTTCCGGCTGGGCAACCTGTCCCGTGAGGAACTGGCCGGCCATGGAGTGGCCAGCTACCTGCTGGATGCCGGTTGCGTCGCGCGGCAGGACGATCTGTTCGCGGGTGTCGAGCAGGACCTGAAAACGCTGGGCGACCTGCTCGGCGAACAGGGCAGGGCGCAGGCACTGATCCACCAGCAACGTGCAGAGCTGGCCGAGGCGCGCCGGCTCTTCGCCCACAACAAACCGCTGGACGTCTTCTACCTCGACAGTGCCAGCAACGGCCTGGAGAGCCAGGGAAGGCGCGGTGTGGTCACCCAGCTGCTGCATGCGGCCGGCGCGCACAACCTGTTCGAGGATGTCGACCTGGGCAGCTTCACCGCCAACGCCGAACAACTGCTGGCGCGCGACCCGGATGTGATCCTGTTGGCCGATGCGCTGTGGTCCACGGCCGAGCAGAAGATGAAAACGTTGCGTGCCGACCCGGTGCTCTCGCGATTGCGCGCCGTGCGTGAAGGACGCTTCGCGGCCTTGCCGTTCACCCACCTGTTTCCCGGTGTGCACAGCGGGCAGGCCGCGCGCGAGCTGGCGCAGGAGCTGGCTGGGTATTGAGGGGCGCTTTGTCTGTTCGCCATTCACTGTTCCTACCCAAGCACCAAGTCGCGTGTTAGAAAGCGCCCATCGATCCTTGGGAGGCTGTCATGGGCAAGTTGCGCGTTGGGGTGATTTTCGGTGGGCGTTCGGCGGAGCACGAGGTGTCGCTGCAATCGGCGAAGAACATCGTCGATGCGCTGGATCGCGAGCGCTTCGAACCGGTGCTGATCGGCATCGACAAGGAAGGCCGTTGGCACCTCAACGATGCCTCCGACTACCTGCTCAACCAGGAAAACCCGGCGCTGATTGCGCTGAATCGCTCCAACCGCGAGCTTGCCGTGGTGCCGGGCAAGGCCGAGCAGCAACTGGTCGAAACCGGCAGCCGCCAGTTGCTTGATCACGTCGACGTGATCTTCCCCATCGTCCACGGCACCCAAGGCGAGGACGGTTGCCTGCAAGGGCTGCTGCGCATGGCCGACATTCCCTTCGTCGGCTCCGACGTGCTGGGCTCGGCCATCTGCATGGACAAGGACGTGAGCAAGCGGCTTCTCCGCGACGCCGGCATCGCCATCACGCCGTTCCTCACCCTGACCCGCGCCAACGCCGCGCGCACGCCGTTTGCCGAGGCACAGCGCAAGCTCGGCCTGCCGCTGTTCATCAAGCCGGCCAACATGGGTTCCTCGGTGGGCGTGAGCAAGGTCGAGGACGAGGCCGCGTACGACGAAGCCGTGCGCCTGGCCCTGGCCTTCGACGACAAGGTGCTGGTGGAGTCCGCCGTCAGGGGCCGCGAGATCGAATGCGCGGTGCTGGGCAACGATCAGCCAATCGCCAGCGGCTGCGGCGAGATCGTCGTGGGCAGCGGTTTCTACTCCTACGACAGCAAGTACATCGACGAGGACGCCGCCAAGGTCGTGGTGCCCGCGGATATTCCGGCCGAGGCCAGCGAGCACATCCGCCAACTCGCGGTGGACGCCTTCCTCGCCCTTGAGTGCTCCGGACTGGCGCGGGTCGACGTGTTCCTCACCGACAGCGGCGAAGTGCTGATCAACGAGCTGAACTCGCTGCCCGGCTTCACCCGCATCAGCATGTACCCCAAGCTCTGGCAGGCCGCCGGGATGACCTACAGCGAACTGGTCAGCCGCCTGATCGACCTGGCCATCGAGCGCCACACCGCCCGCCGGAATCTGCAGACCAACCGCTGATCCATCCCTGGGCACTTTCTTCTGCGCTACCCTGACACTCCGCCGCCCGATCCGGGCGGCCGGCCCCGTGTCCCGTAACGAACAGTCAGAAGGAGCACGAGATGAACACAGTGGTATTCGCCGACGGCACCGCCGTCCCCGCCATCGGCCAGGGCACCTGGCGCATGGGCGAGGATCGCGCACAGCGGCAGCGTGAAGTCGCCGCCCTGCGCGAAGGCATCGAGCGCGGCCTGACGCTGATCGACACCGCCGAGATGTACGCCGAAGGCGGCTCGGAAGAGGTGGTTGGCGAGGCGCTGGCCGGGCTGCGCGACAAGGTCTTCCTGGTCAGCAAGGTCTACCCGCACAACGCCAGCCGACGCGGCATCCCCGAAGCCTGCGAGCGCAGCCTCAAGCGTCTGCGCACCGACTGCCTGGACCTCTACCTGCTGCACTGGCGCGGCCAGTACCCGCTGGACGAAACCGTCGAGGCCTTCGAGCGGCTGCGCGAGGCGGGCAAGATCAAGCGCTGGGGCGTGTCGAACTTCGACCTCGACGACATGCACGAACTCAACGAGCCGGCCTGCGCCACCAACCAGGTGCAGTACAGCCTGGAAGAGCGCGGCATCGAGTGGGACCTGCTGCCCTGGTGCCAGGAAGAACGCATGCCGCTGATGGCCTACTGCCCGGTGGGGCAGGGTGGCCAACTGCTGCGCCACCGCGTGCTGGCGGACATCGCCGGCCGCCATGACGCCACCCCGGCCCGCGTGGCCTTGGCGTGGCTGATCCACCAGCCCGGCGTGATCGCCATTCCCAAGGCCGTGGAGCCGCTGCACGTGCGCGACAACGCCGCCGCGCTGGAGCTTCGCCTGACGCCCGAGGACCTCGAAGCCCTCGACGCCGCCTTCCCGCCGCCCAGCCGCAAGCGGCATCTCGCGGTGGTCTGAATCCACACCCTTCACTGCCCCCGGTCGTCGCTCCCCACGGCGCGGCCAGGGGGCGGTGCTAGCCTTCCCCAATGGCCAAGGCGGCCGGGAGGGCAACAGCGATGAGCAACTACACGGCGGACAGCGCCGCGATCAACCGGGTACTCACGGACTATGTCGAGGGCATGACCTTCGGCGACGAGGCCAAGCTGCGCCAGGCCTTCCATCCATCCTGCAAGATCATCGGCAATTACCACGGCGCGCTGGAGTGGGCATCGCTGGACGAGTTCATCGGCGCCATCAAGGCCGAGTCGCCTCCGTCCGAAGGCGCGCCACCGGCGTGGGAGCTGAAGACGCTGGACGTCACCGGCGACAGCGCGGTGGCCAAGGTCACCGACGAGTTCATGGGCATGCACTTCACCGACTACCTGTCGCTGCTGCGGATCGGCAACGGCTGGCAGATCGTCAACAAGCTCTACTACCTGCACGAGTGACGTGGAACGCATCGGCCTGCGCGGGACGCCGGAAACCCTGCTGATTACCCTCTATGCCAAGGCGAAGGAAAGCGAGCTACCCGACAGCCTGCTGCGCGACCGTTTCTCGCGGCAGGCCGTGGAGCAGATCGACTACGACTTCGCCCGCCTGCACATCGGCCGCGCGGAGCAGGTGGGCATTGCGTTGCGGGCCAAGCTGTTCGACGACTGGGTGCGCGACTTCCTCGTCGCCAATCCCGCGTGCGTCGTCCTGCAATTGGGCTGCGGGCTGGACAGCCGGGTGTTTCGTATCGATCCGCCGGCCAGCGTGGAGTGGTTCGAGGTGGACTATCCCGAGGTCATCGCCTTGCGCGAGCGCCTGTACCCGCCACGGGAGCACTGCCACATGCTGGCGACTGCACTGACCGCGCCGGACTGGTGGCGGTCGCTTCCGGTGGGGCTGCCGGTGCTGGTCATCGCCGAGGGTGTGCTGCCCTATATCGAGGGCAACGACGTGTTCTGGCTGTTGCGCGCGCTGGTGGGGCATTTCGGCCATGGCGAGCTGGTGTTCGACGGTTACACGCCCCTGGGGATTCGCCTTTTGCAGCGTAATCCGATGATCCGCAAGACCGGCGCCGTCCTGCACTGGGGCATCGACGAGCCGAGCGATCTGGAGGCACAGGTGCCGGGCTTGCGCTTCACGGAGGCGATCGCCGCCTACGATTGGCAGCAGATCGACCGGTTGTCGCTGGGCATGCGCCTGCTCTACCGGATCACCCTGGCGGTCCCCGCGCTGCGTCGCATGGGCCGGCTCCTGCGTTATCGCTTCGGCTGAAAAACGCCGTTTCGACTGCGCGTGGCCGCGCCGACCGCTGGCTGCTTTACTGATTTTTCCACGACGATGTTGCGCAGGACCCACCGATGAAGCTCGAGCCGCTGATGGAGATGAGTGTGAAGGCCAGCGTGCCGCTGGAGATCGGCCGCGTGCCCCAGGGCCAACGGCTGATTTCGGCAGCCGGTGGGGGGACCTTCAAGGGGCAGCGCCTGAGCGGCGAAGTGCTGCCCGGCGGCGGCGACTGGATACTGGTGGACAGCGACGGTGGCTGGCACCTGGAGGTGCGCCTGGTACTGCGCACCGACGACGGCGCGCGTATCCTGATGCAGCACAATGGCCTGCTGGTGGCCAACCCGAAGACCATTCATGCGGTCTCGCGGGGGGACAGCACCGAGTTCGGCGATACCTATTTCATGATCCAGCCGCGCTTCGAAGTGGGCGATGACCGCTACCGCTGGCTCAACCACCAACTGGCGGTGGGCGAGGGCCGGCTGGGGCCGGGCTGGGTCGAATACCGTTTGTACTCACTCGCCAATGGATGAGCGATGAAGAGCGAGAGTTGTCACACAGGGCGGGCACGGTTGGCGCATCAGGGATCCGCGGACGACCCCATGGCTCTGCCCCCCAACATGCAGCGTGACGACAAGGTGGTGCTGTTCGACGGCACCTGCCGTCTGTGCAACGGCTGGAGCCGCTTCCTCCTGCTGCACGACCGCGAGCACCGGATAAAGCTGTGCAGCGTGCAGTCCGACGAGGGCCAGGCGATCCTCGATTGGTTCGGCCTGCCCACCGAGTATTTCGACACCATGCTCTATGTCGATGGCCGTGAAGGTTTCGAGCGCAGCGACGCCTTCCTGCGGGTGATCGGCCAGTTGCCGGCGCCCTGGAACTGGCTGCGCGTGCTCTGGCTGATTCCCCGGCCGTTGCGTGACTGGTGCTATGACCGTATCGCCCTCAACCGCTATCGCCTGTTCGGCCGCGAAGACCAGTGCCTGGTGCCCTCGCCGCAGTACCGCGGGCGTTTCCTCGGCAATGACTAGCGCGGCCATCGCGCGCCTGGCGCTGGGCGTGGTGTTCCTCTACCACGGCCTGGTGCCCAAGCTGCTGTTCCTCAGTCCTGACGAAGTCCGGATGATCGAGGCCCACGGCTGGCCGCTGTCCACCCAGCGCATCGCCGAGGTGGCCGGCGCCACCGAGATCGTCCTGGCGCTGGCCATCCTGCTGCTGCGCCGCAGCCGCTGGCCACTATGGCTGGCGGCGGCTGCACTGGTGGGCCTGCTGGTGGATGTGGCGCTGTTCGCCCCGGAATTGCTGCTGGGCGCCTTCAATCCGGTCTCCACCAATATCGCCGCCCTGGCGTTGTGCGCCATCGCCCTGCTGGGCGAGCGGGACGCGCACCGGTCGCGCCCCGCACGGTTGCGTTAGAACGACCGGGAAACGCTGGCCACCACCGTGGCCGTGCAGGCGTCGCCGAAGCCGAACTGGGTCCGGCATTCGTTCTGCGACAGGTCGGTGTCGATGTAGCTCACCGCCCAGTCGAAGCCCACCCATTCATGGCTCAGCTTGGCTTCCCACTCATGGTAGGTATCGCGGGTTTCGCCGCTGCCGGACAGGTAGAGCGGGTCCTTGGCGTCGTTGCGGCCGTAGCGTACGCGCAGCTTGAATTCGGCCGGCAGCTCGGCGTTGTAGGCCAGGTAGGTGTAGAGGTTGGCCTGGTCCTCGCCGAAATAGGTGGGGTAGTCGTTGCCGTAATAGGCGGCCACTTCGAAGCCGTAGGCGTGGAGGATGGCGTAGGTGTCGCTCTGGTTGAACTGGCTTTCCTTGGGGTAGGCGTACTTGATGTAGCCCAGGTCCAGGGCGATATCGTCGTTGGCCTGCCAGTACCAGCCGCCGTAGTAGTCCACTTCCTGGCGGGTCTTGAAGTCGGCGCCGAAGTCGACGTTGGAGCTCCACACGCCCAGGTAGGCGCCGGAGGCGTGCTGCAGGGTGGCGCCGACCTGGACGGCCGGGTCGCCCTGGGTCTGCGAGATGCCACGGGTGCGGTAGTCGCTGACCAGGGCGGTGTCGATCTGCAGGTTGAAGTCGTGGCCCAGCTCGACGGCCAGGGCGGAGGTGAGCGGCGCGCAGGCGAGCAGCGCGCCGGCCAGCCAATGGGGGCGATTCATGCGGGGAGTCCCTTTGTTGTGATTGTCTGTGGGCAGATGAAAAATCCCGCGCAGCGCCGACCCTCCCGGTCAACTCGGGAAGCTGCGGCAAGAGTAGGGCTGGCGGGCAGGGCGCCGGAGCTGTTCAGGCCCCGGCGCAGGAGCCCGGCTCAGAGAGCCGGTTGGTCTTCGGCGCGGTAGATTTCGCGCCCTTCGAACAGGGTGTGGAGCACGCGGGCCTCGTCCAGTTGCTGGTCGGGCACGGTGAACACGTCGCGGTCGAGCACCACCATGTCGGCCTGCTTGCCGGGGGCCAGGGTGCCGATCTTGTCGCCCAGGCCGATGGTCTGCGCGGCGTTGCGGGTGTAGGCATAGAACATGGTCTGGCGGTCCACGCGCTCGGCGGCGTTGAGTACGCCTTCCTCGCCCTGGCGGGTGACGGCCTGGTAGATGGCTTTCAGCGGATCAGGCGTGGACACCGGCCAGTCGCTGGCGCCGGCGATGGTGGCGCCGTTGTCCAGCAGGGATTTCGCCGGGTACATGTAGCGGTACGCCTCGTCGGCGATGTAGGGCTTCACCAGCTCCACCGTGTAGACCTCGGCGGTGGCCCAATCCAGTTGCATCGAGGCGATCACCCCAAGCTCCTTGAAGCGTGGGAAGTCCTTGGGATTGACCAGTTGCAGGTGGGTGATCGAGTGGGTCACACCGCTTTGCCGATCCTTGCGTGCCTGCGCGATACCGTTGAGCGATTCGCGCACCGCACGGTCGCCGATGGCGTGGATGTGGACCAGCCAGCCGCGCGCATCGGCGGCGCTGACCAGCTCGCCGAAGTGCTTCGGATCGATCAATAGTTCGCCCGGCTTGTGGCTGTTCTTGTAGTCCTCCAGCAGCGCGGCGGACTGCGCCGGGAACTCGATCACGCCGTCGGCGAACACCTTGATGCCGGGCAGCGTCAGGTTCGGAATGCCCTGGAACTGCTGGCGGACCTTCTCGATGACGTCAAGATCGGCCGGGCTGCTCTTGGGATTGACCACCTGCAGCGCGGCGACGTGGGCGGTGAGCTGGCCATCGCGAGCCAGGTCGCGGTACACCGGCAGCACGCCGACGGTCTTCTCGGTGGGCTTGATGGCGAACAGCGCCTCACCCGGGCTGCCGTTGGCCGCCGGGTCCATCCAGGCGGTGATGCCGAGGCTGTTGTTGTACTTCACTGCGGCGACGCCGGCGCGGTCCATGGTGGCGGTATCGGGTACCGGCATCGCGGCGGCGACCAGATCGAAGCCGGAGTCGACCAGGAAGCCGGTGGGGTTGAACGACTTGTCGTGGGCGACGTTCTGCTGTTCCAGCGGGCTCAGGCTGCGCACGCGCTTGGCATCGAGTCCGGCGCGCTTGAGCATCGCGGCATTGGCCCAGGCGGTGTGGTGGTCGCTGCCGATCAGCACCACGGGCGTGTCTTTCCACTCGCCCTGGTTGAAGCGCTTGGCCAGGCCGTCGGCCTGGGACCAGTAGCTGGAGTTCATGCCGTTCATGACCACGGTGTCGTGCACCTTGGCCTTGCCGCTGTCGCGGTCCTGCTTCAGGCGCTTCTCGAAGGCGTCGAGGTCCATCTGCTCGTCCAGCAGGCTGGCGGAGATCAGCTCCAGGCCGCCGAAGATCGAGTGCGAGTGGCTGTCGATGAAGCCGGGCATCAGTACCTTGCCGCCCAGGTCGACCTGCTTGCTGCCGGTGCCGGCGAGCTTGCGGATGTCCTCGTTGGAACCCACCTGCAGCACCTTGCCGTCGGCGACCGCGACCGCCTGCTGCATAGGCTGGCCGGGTTCGGCGGTGAAGACCTTGGCGTTGTACAGAATCAGGTCTGCGTTCTGTGCCTGTGCTTCAAAAGTACCGAGTGCGATAGCGAGTGCCAGCGCCCCTTTGAGCATGCCGTGCATGACTTCCCCTTGCTTTTCGTTGGATTATTGTTGGTCTGTAGCGGAGGCTAACGGTGCGACGGAGTGCGCGGAAGTCGCCAACGGGCATAACACTTGTGAAGGATTGGCACGAATGACGATGGACAGATTCAGCAGCCTGGCGATGTTCGTCGCCAGCGCCGAGACCGGCAGTTTCAGCCGTGCCGCCGAGCAACTGGGCAAGACGCCCTCGGCGGTGACCAAGGCAGTCGGCCAGCTGGAGATCGAAGTCGGCGCGCGCCTGTTCGAGCGCACCACCCGCAGCATGTCGCTCACCGAGGCCGGCCAGCTCTATCTGGACGGTGCCCGCGAAGTGCTGGCGCGGATGCGCGAGACCACCGAGGAAATCGCCCAGCTACAGCACAGCCTGCGCGGCGTACTGCGTATCACCGGGCCGCTGATCGTCGGCCCGGTGTTCCTCGACCAGGCCTGCGCCGAGTTTCTCGACCTGCACCCGGACGTGCGCCTGCAGGTGGACCTCTCCGACAGCTACGTCGACCTGCTCGACGGCCGCTACGACCTCGCCCTGCGCATGGGCAACAGCGACCTGCCGGGACTGATCGCCCAGCCGTTGGCCGAAAGCCGCCTGGCCATGTGCGCCAGCCCGGCGTACCTTGCGCGGCGCGGAGCGCCCCGGCATCCGAGTGAGATCGTCGACCACGATTGCCTGGTCTACCGCCATCCGGCGCTGGATGATCGCTGGTGGTTCGACGTGGAAGGGGAGCGCTTTTCCACTCCGCGCAACGGTCGCCTGAACAGCGACAACCAGGCGGTGCTGTTGACCGCCTGCCTCGCCGGGCACGGCCTGCTGCCATGCCCGCACTGGAGTGTGCTGGAACACCTGCGCAGCGGTCGGCTGGTGACGGTGCTGGATGACTATTTCTTCGAGCCGGACACCTTCGGCGCGCAGATCCTGGCCGTGTACCCAAGCAACCGCCGGGCGACGCGCAAGATCCACGCGTTCATCGAGCACCTGCGCGAGTATCTGCGGCGCGACGGCATCCTCTGAGCGCTCAGAGCTGGGCGCTTTCCAGCCGGTTGCGACCGTTGGCCTTGGCCTGGTAAAGCGCCCGGTCGGCGCCCTCGAGCAATTGCGCCAGGTCGCAGGCCTGCTCCACCGAGACCAGCCCGATGCTGACGCTGACCCGCAACTCACCGCCCTCGACGTCCAGGCGAAGGCTCTGCAGGTTTTCCCGCAGCCGATCGAGGAAGTGCCGGGCCGCATCGGCGTCGGTACTGGGCAGCAGGAAGACGAACTCCTCTCCACCGAAACGGGCGAACAGGTCGGTGCTGCGAGCCAGCCGCCGGCACAGTTCGCTGAACTGGCAAAGCGCTCGGTCACCGGCGGCGTGGCCGTACTGGTCGTTGATCCGCTTGAAGTGATCGAGGTCGAGTATCGCCAGGCTCAACGGCGAGCCATAGCGTGCGCTGCGGGCCAGCTCGTGCTCGGCCTGGGCCTGGAAGGCCCGGCGGTTGAGCGCGCTGGTCAGGGGATCGAGCGTGGCCAGCTGGCGCAGCTGGTTTTCCAGGGCCTTGTGGTGGCTGACGTCACGGATTTCCGCGACCCGCTGTTGACCGCCGGCCAGGCGCTCGACGCTCAGCTCTGCGGCGAAGGTGCTGCCGTCGTCACGCATGGCCAATATGTCGTGGGGCTTACCGTCTGCAGCGGCGAGAAGCTCGTGCAGGTCTTCCTGAACTTCGCCGACGAAGAGTTCACTGAAGTCCTGGCCGATCAGCCGCTCGCGGGGCCAGAGCAGCATGCGTTCGAGCATCGGGTTGGCGTCCACCACCTTGCCGTCGCGCAGCACCAGCATGCCGGCATGGGCGACCTGCATCAGCCGCTCGAAACGCTCGGCGCTGGCGGCGGCATCGCGGGCGTGGCGTTGGCTGTCGGCGAGGATCCGGCGCATGGTCATCAGGGCCATGCCGACCAGGGCGATCACCCACAACGGAACGCCGAAGTTGTAAGGCAGCAGGTAGCTGAAGGAGCGGGTGACGTCGACGTGCTCGATGCCGTGCAAGCCATCGTGCAGGCCGATGCCGGAACGCGCCAGGGTGACCAGGGCGTACGCACCCAGGGCGGCGGCCACGAAGCGGCGCACGCCGCGCAATTCGATCTCGCCTTGAGTGCGCAGCAGAATCAGGCAGGCCTGGATCGGCAACAGGCCGCCGATGCCGGCATAGATGGCGATCAGGTACTCGGAATTGATCGGTGCGACCCACCAGTGCCAGGACAACGCCACGGTCATCGCGGCTGCGCTGGCGGGGACTGTCCACCAGGGTGGCGGCAGACCGAGGAAGCGGTACACGCCCAGCAGCAGGAGCGCTTCACCAGCCAGCTGTGTGGCGTTGCCAAGGATGTTCAGCAGCTTGTTGCCGCTGGCCATGAAGCCCATGAACAACAGAATGCCGACGATCAGAGTCCAGGCGCCGCTCATCCACAGGCCGGGGCCTCGGTAGGGGCGGGCGAAGTACCAGAGGCCGGTGCAGGCGATGGCGCTGGCGAGCATCAGGTTGAGGCCGAGCAGCATCGGTGAGAAGTACAGGGATTCCACGGCCCCAACCTCCTTGTGTGGTTGCCGCGGATTTTGCCAGCGCTGCCGGCCCTTTGTCAGTGACCGTTCAGAGCAGCGCCCCGGCCCAGGCCGACACCAGCAGCAGGACCGCCATCAGCTGGTTGAGCCGCTGCATCTGCGTCGGTGAAAGCAGGCGCTGGCTGCCGATGCCCAGTCCGGCCCAGACCGCCATGCAGGGAAGCGACACGAGGAAGAACAGCAGCGACAGCAGTTGCACGCGGTCCAGTCGGTCGACGCCATGGCCGGCGTACACGCTGATCACCGCCAGCGCCATCATCCAGGTCTTCGGGTTGACCAACTGCAGTGCGGCGGCGCCGACCAGGCCCAGGCGCGCGGCATTGCCGTCCCGCGCGAGGTCTGCTGGCGGGCTGCGGAAGATCTGCCAGGCCAGCCAGCTCAGCCAGAGCACGCCGGCCACGCTCATGCCCTGCTGCACGCGCGGCAAGCTGGCGAGGGCTTCGCCCAGACCGCTGCCCACCGCCAGCACCAGCGCCGCTGCGGCGCCACATCCACCGAGCATGATCGGCAACGCGGCGCTCCAGCCGAAGCGCGCGCTGTTGCTGAAAATCAGCAGATTGGTCGGGCCGGGGGTGATCGAGGCGACGAAAGCGAAGAGCAGGAAGGGCAGCCACTGGCTGAGCTGGGCGAGGTGCATGGCGGGAACTCCGGTGAATCCGTGGGAGTTCATCTTCGCCAGCGCGGCGGGCTCAGTCTGGAAGCTTTGAGCAGCGATTGCGGTAGTAGGCGGGCGTCACACCATAGGCGCGGCGGAACCAGCGGCCCAGATGGCTCTGGTCAGCGAAGCCGAGGTCGGCGGCGATGTCCGCTGGCGCCAGGCCGCGTCCGAGCAGCTGGCGCGCACGGGCCAGGCGCAGCTGGATCAGATAGGCATGGGGCGGCAGGCCGAAGGCCTGCTTGAAGGCGCGGGTCAGCCGGAAGCGGTCGCAGCCGCTGGCGCGTGCCACGTCGTCGAGGCCGATGTCGGCGGTCAGGTTGGCGTGCAGGTAATCCCGCGCGCGCTGCGCTACCAGCGGCAGGTGTGTCTGCGTGGTGGCGCGCTGGCGCCAATGCAGGTGTCGGGTCATGCCGTCGAGGAGGTCGTCGATGGCGGTCTGGCGAACGATCTTCAGGTCGTTGCCGTGCACCGCCTGGAAGGCATTGTCGACGCGTCGCGCCAATCGCGGATCGTCGATCAGCAGCTCGGGTACGGCCAATTGGCAGTTGCCCGGCGCCTCTTCGAACAGCGTGGCGATTTCCCGCTCCAGCCAGGGCGCGTCGAGGTACAGGGTGCGATAGGTGAACCCGCCTTCGGTGGGCGCGTCGCCGTCATGGATGTCGCCGGGCTCGAGGAAGAACACCTTGCCGGTGGTGCTGATGTAGCGCTGGTTGCGGCTGCGGAACTGCTGGACGCCGGATTCGGTGTAGCCGATCAGGTAGCTGTCGTGCCAGTGCGGGTCGTAGGCGTGGCCCTTGAAGTGCGCGCGCAGGCTCTGGATGCCGGTGTCGGCATCCTGCAGCAGGTCGATCCAGTTGTCTTTGTGCATGGGCCGCCTCCGCATCGCTCGCCCGGTCGGCCAGCATAACGCGCAGGCGGGCGATGTCTGGAAGATTCGTGCAGCCGTTGGGCCGGTTACTGCGCGGGCTGCGGCTTCCAGTCCAGCAGATGATGGCTGAAGCCGTAGCTGGCCGTCTGGTAGTAGCTGATGGCGCGGTCCACCAGGGGATCATCCGTCTTCGCGGGGACTTCCACGCTTTCCCCCAGTGCCTGGTTGTGCCGGCGCAAGCCTTGGCGCGGGCTCAGGATCGCCAGGTCCTTGCCGTCGAACAGGCCCAGGTGCTGGTAGTTGCCGATCACCACGCGCGGCGGCAGGTGACTATCCGTCATCAGGTCGCGGCCAAAGAAGGTCGACTGGTAGCTCAGGTTCAGCATCGACAACAGGGTGGGCGCCAGGTCGAGCTGGCTCGCTAGTTCGGGGCGCTCGCCTACTGGCAGCAGTTTGGGGGCGTAGATGAACAGGGGAATCTGGTAGTTCTCGACCGGCAGGTCCTCCTTGCCGGCGCTGCCAGCCGTATGGTCGGCCACGAACACGAAGATCGTGTTGTCGAACCACGGCTTGCTCTTCACGTTGGCGAGGAACTGACCGATCGCGTAGTCGGTGTACTTCACCGCGCCATCGCGGCCATTGCCCGAGGGAATGTCGATGCGCCCCGCCGGATAGGTGTAAGGGCGGTGGTTCGAGGTGGTCATCAGTTGCAGGAGGAAGGGCTGCTGCCTGGCGTGGTCCTCGTCGGCCACCTTGATCGCCTGCGCGTAGAGGTCCTCGTCGGCCATGCCCCAGGCGTTCTTGAAGTGGATGTCGGCCTCTTTCACGCTCGACTGGTCGACGATGCGGTAGCCGTTGCCACCGAAGAAGGCGTTCATGTTGTCGAAATAGCCGCGGCCGCCGTACAGGAACACCGTGTCATACCCAACGGCCTTGAGCTGTTGTCCGAGGCTGGCGAAACCGCTCTCGCGGCCGACGCGCTTGACGATCGAGCGGCCGGGAGTCGGCGGTATCGACAGGGTGATGGCCTCCAGGCCGCGGTCGGTGCGGGTGCCGGTGGCATAGAAGTTGTTGAAGTAGAGGCTGTTGCGGCGCAGCTCATCGAGATTGGGGGTGAGGTCTCGCTCATCGCCATTGCTGCCCAGGTACTTGGCGCTGAGGCTCTCGATGGTGACCAGGACGATGTTGTACTTCTTCGGCGCTCCGTCGTGGCTGATGGTGCGGCGGATATCCATCGGTGCGGAGCCCGCATAGCGTGCGTTGGGCTCAGCCAGTTCGGCGCGGATCAGCGTGGTGGCCTGCTGCGCCGGAAGGGGCGTGTAGAACTGCGCGTAGTCCAGCTCGTTGTTCCGGAACGCGGAGAAGAACTGGTACGGACCGTTGCTCTCCAGTTCACGCAGGTAGGCGTTGCCGCCCTGGGTGCGCGGATGCTCCTGATCGACCAGGAACAGCGCCACCACCGCCATGCCCAGCAGGCCGGCACAACCCGCGAGACGTTGGCGCAGTGGTGGAACTTGCGCATTGGTGATGGCGCGCAATGCCTTGAGCAGCGCCAGGGTAACGGCCAGGGAAGCCGCCGCCAGGATGCTCAAGAGCATTCCGATGGGATAGGACTCGAGAATGTTGTTCAGGACCTCGTCGGAATAGACCAGGTAGTCGACGGCGATGAAGTTGAAGCGCACGCCGAACTCGTCCCAGAACAGCCATTCGGCCACCGCCGTGAACAACATCACGTAGAGGCTGGCGAAGACCACGGCGGTGAGAATCCAGCGCCAGGCGGCAGTGCGCCAGATCCGGGCGGGCAGCAGCATCAGGAGCAATCCGAGCGGCAGCAGGGCGTAGGCGAGGAAGCTCAGGTCGTACAGGAAGCCGATGGCGAAGACCGCCAGGTGGCCCGCCCCCAACTCGGACAGGTGAGCGATCAGGAGGACCGCGCGAGTCAGGAGGAATACGGAGAGCCACAGGAAGGCGATCAGCGCCAGAAAGCGGGTCGGAGCCGAGCGGAAGAGTTGCATGGGGACGCCCTTGTAGATTCGCGCCGGCCGGGGGGCGGCAGCGCTGAAAGTGCCGTCGCCGGCTTGGGGGCGAGAAGCTACAAGGTGGAAGGCAAAGAATTTGTCAAAACTGTGCGAAGGGAATGTTTCAAATTGTGTATGAATTGATAACGCAGATTATCTGAATCTGGAGTGTTCACGGAGCATGCCGCCTTGGCCACATCCAGTTCGCGCTCCTCTTCTACGCCGGCGCCAATGCCGGCGGCTTCAGCGTCGTGTGCTGAAGCCGCTATCGGCATGCGCTGGCTTAGGCGTCGGCGGCGTCGAAGCTGTCACTGCGCGCCATGCGCCAGATGCGCTCGTAGAACTCGCCCTCGATGTTGCCCGAGGTCAGCTCGCCCGGCTTGAGGAAGTAGTGCAGGTGCGAGAACAGGCGGATCTCGGTGGCGGACACACGGCGCACCAGGTGCTTGGCTTCCAGCTGCGACGGATGCTGGATGCCCGCGGCGGCGATCATCTCGGCCAGGCCTTTGAGCGTATTGCGGTGGAAGCTGTAGACGCGTTCGGCCTTGTCCGGCACGACCAGGGCACGCTGGCGCAGCGGGTCCTGGGTGGCAACGCCGGTGGGGCATTTGTTCGTGTGGCAGCTCTGCGACTGAATGCAGCCGATGGCGAACATGAAGCCCCGCGCCGAGTTGGCCCAGTCGGCGCCCATGGCTAGCACGCTGGCGATATCGAAGGCGCTGACGATCTTGCCGCTGGCGCCGATGCGGATCTTGTCGCGCAGGTTCAGGCCGACCAGGGTGTTGTGCACGAACAGCAGGCCCTCGCGCATCGGCAGGCCCATGTGGTCGGTGAACTCCAGGGGCGCGGCGCCGGTGCCGCCTTCCTTGCCGTCGACGACGATGAAGTCGGGGAGGATGCCGGTCTCGTGCATGGCCTTGGCGATGCCCATGAACTCCCACGGATGGCCGATGCACAGCTTGAAGCCCACAGGCTTGCCACCGGAGAGCTGGCGCAGCTGAACGATGAAGTCGAGCAACCCCTTGGGCGTGCTGAAGGCGCTGTGGGAAGAGGGCGAAATGCAGTCCTTGCCCATGGGCACGCCACGGGTCGCGGCAATTTCCTCGGTGACCTTGTGCTTGGGCAGGATGCCGCCGTGGCCGGGCTTGGCGCCCTGGCTCAGCTTGATCTCGATCATCTTCACCTGCGGGTCGACCGCCTGCTTGGCGAAGCGCTCGGGGCTGAAGGTGCCGTCGTCGTTGCGGCAGCCGAAGTAGCCGCTGCCCAGCTCCCAGGTCAGGTCGCCGCCGTATTCGCGGTGGTACGGGCTGATGCTGCCCTCGCCGGTGTCATGGATGAAGCCGCCGAGCTTGGCGCCCTTGTTCAGCGCGCGGATGGCGTTGGCGCTCAGCGAGCCGAAGCTCATCGCCGAGATATTGAACACCGAGATGGAGTAGGGCTGCTGGCAGTCCGGGCCGCCGACACTGACGCGGAAGGTGCAGGGATCGGCCACCGGCGCCGGGCGGATGGAGTGGGCGATGAACTCGAAGCCGGACTGGTAGACGTCGATCAGGGTGCCGAAGGGCTTGTCGGCGGTCTCGTTCTTCGCCCGCGAGTACACCAGCGCGCGCTGGGCGCGGGAGAAGGGCAGGGCCTCCTGGTCGCCTTCGAGCAGGTACTGGCGGATCTCCGGGCGGATGGCTTCCACCAGGTAGCGGATGTTGCCGAGGATCGGGTAGTTGCGCCGCACGGCGTGGCGTTCCTGCAGCAGGTCGAACACCCCGATCACGCTCAGGACGAGGGTCAGCAGGGTGAAGGGCCAGATCCAGTCATGTCCCAGGAAGGGCAGGCTGAGCAGGGTGAACAGGACGCACGCGGCGAAGAAGGCATAACGGCTGAGCAGCGACAGGTTCATGGAATCTCCAGTCGTCGGGCTTTTATCACGGTGGGGTTGGCCGAAAGGGCCGCCACAGAGCATGGCAGGCATCGCGCGAACGTGCCTGGGCAAAGGTCAATGCGGCGGACTTTCGGACGTTTTCTAGTTCTGGCGGGCATCGACGGTAGCCCGAAGCGGGTAAAAAAGAAAGCTAGCTAACGATTTTCTCCGGGGCTGAGAAAGCTTGTTTCGGGCGGTGCAAGAAATGGCCGCACAGCTTGTGCAATTGTCTTCTTCGATCATTCGGTGCTGGGGGGCTTCCCTCTCCCTAACCCTCTCCCTGAAGGGAGAGGGGACTGGATTGGTACCGGCTGAAACCGTAATTTCAGCCGGCACGGAAGGCTCCCTCTCACTTCAGGGAGATGGGACTGGATTGGTGCCGGCTGAAACCGTAATTTCAGCCGGCGCGGAACGCTCTCTCTCCCTTCAGGGAGAGGGGACTGGATTGGTGCCGGCTGAAACCGTAATTTCAGCCGGCGCGGAAGGCTCTCTCTCCCTTCAGGGAGAGGGGACTGGATTGGTGCCGGTTGAAACCGTAATTTCAGCCGGCGCGGAAGGCTCCCTCTCCCTTCAGGGAGAGGAGACTGGATTGGTACCGGCTGAAACCGTAATTTCAGCCGGCACGGAAGGCTCTCTCTCCCTTCAGGGAGAGGGGACTGGATTGGTACCGGATGAAACCGTGATCTCAGCTGGCACGGAAGGCTCTCTCTCCCTTCAGGGAGAGGGGACTGGAGTGGTGCCGGCTGAAACCGTGATCTCAGCCGGCACGGAAGGCGCCCTCTCCCTTCAGGGAGAGGGCGGGGGAGAAGGTTTCGGGCAGAAACGCACCTGACTGGCATTGATCAACAGGCAATCACATTCACCGCCAGCCCGCCCTTCGAGGTCTCCTTGTACTTGTCCATCATGTCGCGCCCTGTTTCGCGCAGGGTGTCGATGGCCTTGTCCAGGCTGACCAGGTGCTGGCCGTCGCCGCGCAAGGCGAGTTGGGCGGCGTTGATGGCCTTGAGCGAGGCCATGGCGTTGCGCTCGATGCAGGGCACCTGTACCAGCCCGGCGACCGGGTCGCAGGTCAGGCCGAGGTTGTGCTCCAGGCCGATCTCCGCGGCGTTCTCCACCTGTTCCAGGCTACCGCCCAGGACTTCCGCCAGCCCGGCGGCCGCCATGGCGCAGGCCGAGCCGACCTCGCCCTGGCAGCCGACCTCGGCGCCGGAAATCGACGCATTGAGCTTGCAGAGCATGCCGATGGCGGCGGCGGTCAACAGGTAGCGCTCGATGCTGTCGGCCTTGGCGTTGTCGTCATAGCGCGCGTAGTAATGCAGCACCGCCGGAACGATGCCGGCGGCGCCGTTGGTGGGCGCGGTCACGACACGTCCGCCGGCGGCGTTTTCTTCATTGACGGCCAGCGCCCAGAGGTCCACCCAGTCCATCGCACCGAGCGTGGTGGCGATCAGGTTGCCACTGTCCGCCTCGTTCAACCGGCGGAACAGCATGGGCGCGCGGCGGCGCACCTTCAGCCCGCCGGGCAGCGTGCCTTCGGTTTCCAGGCCGCGGTTCACGCAGGCCTGCATTTCCTCCCAGATATGCGCGAGCCCGGCGTGGATCTCTGCCTCGCTGCGCACCGCCAGTTCGTTGGCCCACATCAGGTCGCTGATGCGCCTGAATCCGTGCTCGTGGCAAAGGCGCAGCAGTTCCTCGGCGCTGCGGAAGGGATAAGGCATGGGGCTGTCGGGCAGGGCGCGGTCGGTGTTGAAGTCAGCCTGGTCTACCACGAAGCCGCCGCCGACCGAGTAGCAGACGCGCTCGGCCAGCAACTCGCCCTGTTCATCCAGCGCGCGCAGGTGCAGGCCGTTGGGGTGGGCGGGCAGGCTGTCGTCGTGGAAGACCAGTTGGCGCGCCGGGTCGAAGTCGATTTCCTCCACGCCGCCCAGGCGCAGGCGATGGCGCAGCAGGATGTCGTCCACCTGCGGGGCGAGGGCGGCGGGATCGGCTTCGGCCGGGTCGATGCCGAGCAGGCCGATCAGGCAGGCGCGGTCGGTGGCGTGGCCCTTGCCGGTGGCGCTGAGGGAGCCGTAGAGATGCACCTCTACGGCCGTGGTTCGGGCCAGCAGGCCGTCGTCACGCAGGCGATCGACGAACTCGCGGGTGGCGCACATCGGTCCGACGGTGTGGGAGCTGGACGGCCCGACACCGGGCTTGAACATGTCGAAGACGCTGAGGGTCATGGGGTTTCCTCCTGTCTTCCAGCATGGACCCGTGTGGGCTTGAATGCTCACCGACCGCTCGACGGCCAAGCGCTTTTTGTAGGTGAGAGGGGGACGCCTGGTTCTTGCTCGCGAACCGGTTCACCGCGGAGCCGGCCAGGAAACTCTGTTCGCGAGCAAGCTCGTTCCTACAGGGGGCGCTCCTGGCCTCAGCCCTGCGCCTGCAGGAACAATGAGAACAGCTCCGACTGCGACTTGATCCCCAGCTTGGCGTACATGTGCTTGCGATGGACTTTCACCGTTTCAGCGGAGATCGCCAGCTTGCGGGCGATTTCCTTGCTGGAGCAGCCGCTGAGCATTAGCCGGCCGACTTCCAGCTCGCGCGCGGTGAGCGGCGTTTCCATCTGCTGCGCGGTGGACTCCAGGCGGGTCTGCCAGCGCGGCGGCGGGGGCGCTTCCTGCACCTCGCGCTCGAAGGCCATGCGCTGGCGCATCAGGCCGGCGATCCAGGGTTGCACCAGGGCGAGCAGGGCGATCTGCTCCGGGGTGAAGCGGCCCTTGCTGCCCACCGAGCAGCAGAGGGTGCGCTCTGCGTCGAGCTGCACGTTGATCTGCACTTCATCGGCGACGACGTTCAGGCTGAAGTAACGCTGGAAGTAGTCGGTCTGTTCGAACATCTCCGGCGCCACGTCGTCCAGGCGGAACAGTCCGCTGCCGGGTGCCTCGCGGCTGGCGATGTAGAACGGGTCGAGCAGGTAGAGGCCCTTGAGGTAGTCCTGGAACAGTGAGTCGGGGCCGCCGTCCTCGCCCGGGCATTCGGCGAAAACCTGTGGCCGACCATTGCTGAAGAGCAGCACGACCCAGCTGTCGAAGGGCACATACTGGCCCAGCAGACGCACCAGCAAGGTCCAGAAATTCGGCTTGTCCAGTGCCTCGATCAGCTGCCCGACCGAGCGGTGCCAGGCGATATCCTGAAGGGAAAGGCTCATGACTCTACCCCCGATGGGTTACCACGCGGGCGTAATTACCCGGTGATGGCACGCCCGGCATACTCGGTGGATGCCTTGAGCCGGCGCGGTGCGCATTTTGACCCTTTTGCAGCGCCCGGTCACCGCAAAGACAAGAATCCGAGGAAGCCCCATGAAAGTAGAACTCGTCCAACTCGCCGGCCGTGATGGCGATGTGGCCTGGAACCTGGCCCGCACCCTGGAGGCCATCCACGCCTGCGCCGACGACACCCAACTGGTGGTGTTCCCCGAGACCCAGCTGACCGGCTTCCCCACTGCAGCGAACATCGCGGCAATTGCCGAGCCGATCGAGGGCCCCAGCGTACAGGCCGTGCAGCGTGCCGCGCGGGAGAAGAACATCTCCGTCGCCGTGGGCTTCGCCGAAGCCGCTGAGGATGGCCGCTTCTACAACACCACGCTGCTTATCACCCCCGAAGGCATCGCCATGAAGTACCGCAAGACGCATCTGTGGGCGTCGGACCGCGGCATCTTCACCCCCGGCGACCGCTACGCCACCTGCCTGTGGAGCGGCATCCGCGTCGGTATCGTGATCTGCTTCGACATCGAGTTCCCCGAATCCGCCCGCGCCCTGGGCCAACTGGGCGCCGAGCTGATCATCGTGACCAACGGCAACATGGACCCGTACGGCCCGACCCACCGCACCGCGATCATGGGCCGCGCCATGGAAAACCAGGCCTACGCCGTGATGGTCAACCGCGTCGGCGAAGGTGACGACGGCCTGGTGTTCGCCGGCGGCAGTGCCGTGGTCGATCCCTACGGCCAACTCATCGTCGAGGCTGGCCGCGAAGAGTGCCGGCAGATCGTCGAGCTGGACTTCGAGCGCCTGGCGCAATCGCGCCGCGACTACAGCTACCTGGGCGAGCGCCGTTTCGTGCTGCCCGGCGAGATGCGTGAGCACGCAGACGGCTTGCGCGAGCTGATCATTCCCGCCTGAGTTTCCCATCCGGCTCGCCTGTTTCTGTAGGCAGGCGGACCGGGGCGCAGGGCCGCGCCGACACAGCGATTCTCCAAGACCAGACGGGTGCCCGAGTGCCCGCAGGCCTCCGGGTGAGTGGAGGCCGGCAACCTTGTACTGCCATAACAAACACAACGCGGAGTAAGCAGTAATGGCTCGACTCAAACGAACCCTGTCATTGGGTTCGGTGGTGCTGTTCGGCATCGCCTACATGACCCCGATCATCGTCCTCGGCACCTTCGGCATCCTCGCCGACGTCACGCGCGGCGTAGTCCCTTCGGCCTATCTGGTCGCCTCTGTCGCCATGCTCTTCACCGCGCTCAGCTACGGGCGCATGGCAGCCGCCTTCCCGGTGGCGGGTTCGGCCTATACCTACGTGCGCAAGTCGATCAGTCCGAAACTGGGCTTCCTCGCTGGCTGGGCAGTGCTGCTGGACTACCTGTTCCTGCCCATGGCCATCTGGCTGATCGGCGCGGCCTACCTGCATTCCGCCTTCCCGGCCGTGCCCCAGGCCCTGTGGGTATTGGCCTTCATCGGCGTAACCACCGCGATCAACGTGGTCGGCCTGCGCCTGGCGAAGAACATCAACGGCGTGCTGATGCTCGTGCAGTTCCTCGTCCTGCTGGCCTTCGTTGCGCTGGCCATCCACTACGTGATGGGCGACGTCAGCCGTCCGCTGTGGACCCTGGAGCCTTTCCTCAAGGAAGGCACCCAGCTGCCGCTGATCATGGGTGGCGCGGCCATCGCCTGTTATTCATTCCTGGGCTTTGACGCGGTCAGCACCCTGACCGAAGAAACCCACGAACCGCGCAAGACCATTCCGCGCGCCATCCTGCTGATCACCCTGATCGGCGGCGGCATCTTCATCGCCGCCAGCTATTTCGTACAGCTGGCGCACCCGTCGGTGGAGTTCCAGAACGCCGATTCCGCCGCCTACGAAATTGCCCGCAACATCGGTGGCGACCTGTTCGTCAGCTTCTTCCTGATCGGCCTGATCGTCGGCCAGTTCACCTCCGGCCTGTCGGCTCAGGCCAGCGCCTCGCGCCTGTTGTTCGCCATGGGCCGCGATGGCGTGCTGCCGCGCCCGTTCTTCGGTCGCATCAGCCAGCGCTTCGAAACCCCGGTGAACAGCATCGTGCTGTGTGGCGTGGTGGCCCTGCTGGCGCTGCACATGGACGTCACCACCTCCACCTCGTTCATCAACTTCGGCGCCTTCCTGGCCTTCAGCCTGGTGAACCTGTCGGTGATCTTCCACTACTACCTGAACGCCGAGCGCCGCGGCCTGCGCGAGCTGGTGCTGTTCCTGCTGTTCCCGCTGATCGGCCTGCTCGCCGACCTTTGGCTGATGGTCAGCCTCGACCACCTGGCGATCTGGCTCGGCGCCACCTGGCTGGTGCTCGGCGTGATCTACCTCGCGGTGATCACCGGCGGCTTCCGCCAGCAACCGCCGGAGATGCATTTCGAGGAGGCGTGAGTCCCGTGCGGGGCTATGCTGGGGACTCCGAGCCGTGATGAACGAGGAGATCCCGCCATGCCCCGCCTCACCCTCTACCATGCGCCCCAGACACGCTCCAGCGGCACCCTGGTGCTGCTGGAAGAACTGGGCGCCGAGTATGACCTCGAACTGATCAACATGAAGGCCGGCGAGCAGCGCAAGCCGGCCTATTTGACCGTCAACCCGCTGGGCAAGGTCCCGGCGATCCGCATTGGCGATTCCCTGGTCACCGAGCAGGGCGCCATCTTCATCTACCTCGCCGACCTCTTTCCCCGCGCGGGCCTTGCCCCCGCCCTCGACGATCCGCTGCGTGGCCCCTACCTGCGCTGGCTGGTGTTCTACGGCTCAAGTTTCGAGCCGGCCATCGTCGACCGCGCCCTCAAGCGTGACGCGGCGCCATTGGCCATGAGCCCCTACGGCGACTACGACAGCGTGATGCGCGCCATCGCCGAACAACTGGAAACCGGACCCTACCTGCTGGGCAATCGCATGACCGCCGCCGACGTTTTGTGGGGCGCGGCCCTGCGCTGGACCATCGGCTTCGGCGTGGTGCCCAAGCTGCCGGTCTTCGAGCGTTACGTGGAACTGGTGACGTCGCGCCCGGCGTTCGCTCGTGTCTGGGAGCGCGACATCAAATGGGCCGAGGATCACGCCAAGGCGGCGGAAGCCAAGGCACCCTGATTCGCTGGGCAGGAGGGCGGCGCGGCCATAGGTCAGTGCGGCGCGGTTTGTGAGGTCATGCAGGGGAATGAGGAAACGTTCTCATGTTAAGTGGGAAGATTCCTATTTGGTTGTGGGTTTATTTCCATGATTAACGACCTGATCAATCATGCTTCCAACGCCGCGCACCCCATCGCGTGACGTTGGCAAGTTCAAAAAACGATTAGAAAGCCAGAACCTTCGTCGTGTCCCTGGCCCACTCCCCGGAGTGGGCCATTTTTCATTGGCGCTCGCTCGCAGTGATGAAGGTCCGCCGCTCGGGCGGCAAATGGATTTCGCGTTGGTTACGGATATGTCCAGCGACGATGGCGCATGAATGAGCCGGATATTGAAGATGTATATCCAGTCTCAAATATGCGTTGATTTTTCCTACATCGACGAGCGCACTTTGAAGTTGCTGACGGCTGTCGGATCATTCGCTTCGCTCCCTGTTCCTACAGGGGCATTAATGATTGATCGACTAGTCAATTGTTAACTCCTTGGGCCTGCCAGCAATGGCAGGCCTTTTTTATTTCCGAGAGTGCTGGACGCCCGTTCTTGAGCCGTTGGCCGCTGATTTGCCTTACACGCTTTTCGTCAGCCATGTCTGCTATCGAGTATTTGCTGTCAGCTCTTGGCGGCACTCACGCCTTCGAGGGTCGCGAACGAGGTGTCCTTTGCCGTCAGCAGGAAGTCGCGCATGAAGGGCGCATCCAGCATGTCGGCGCGTATGGCGGCGAACAGTGTGCAGTACAGACCTTTCTCCCCCAGGCGCTTGGCGGTTACGTAGCCGCGCGAGCTGTACTCGTGCAGCGCCCAGTTGGGGAGGCTGCAGACGCCGCGCCCGGACGCCACCAGCTGCATCATCATCACCGTCAGTTCCGAGGTGCGTACCTGCGCGGGCTCGACATCGGCCGGTTCGAGGAAGCGGGTGAAGATGTCCAGGCGGTCGCGTTCGATCGGGTAGGTGATCAGGGTCTGGCTGGCCAGGTCCTCCGGCACGATGCAGGACTTGCCGGCCAGCGCGTGGTGATTGTCCACCGCCAGCAGCGCTTCGTAGGTGAACAGCGGCACGTAGGTGATGCCGGCAATGTCCACCGGGTCGGAGGTCACCACCAGGTCCAGGTCGCCGCGAGCCAGCGCCGGTAATGGCGCGAAGGAGAAGCCCGAGGCGAGGTCCAGCTCGACTTCCGGCCAGGCATCGCGGAACTGATCGATGGTCGGCATCAGCCACTGGAAGCAGCTATGGCATTCGATGGCCATGTGCAGGCGGCCGGCGGTGCCACCGGCCAGGCGCGCCAGGTCGCGTTCGGCGCCGCGCAGTTGCGGCAGCACGGCATCGGCCAGTTGCAGCAGGCGCAGGCCGGCGCTGGTGAAGCGCACGGGCTTGGTCTTGCGGATGAACAGCGACAGGCCCAGGCGCTCTTCCAGTTCCTTGAACTGATGGGAGAGGGCGGACTGGGTAAGGTGCAGGCGTTCGGCGGCTTCCACCAGGCTATCGGCTTCGCGCAGGGCATGCAGGGTTTTCAGGTGGCGAAGTTCAAGCATGGCGCGGCCTCGATATCAGTATGAGGAAAACTTTATGAAATGCTGGATCAGTTGAGATTGCCTCATGATAAACCGGCCCTCTAGCCTTCACCAGTTCAGATAGAACATCCCCTTCGCTAGTAGGACGATCAATAGTGCGTGTACGAAGACGCTGTAATGGATGAGGCGTGAGCGTTCACCCGTCATGCGTCCTGTGCGGAATGAGTACATGGCGAAGCCGAAATGTCCGAGGACACTGCAGGCCAAAACAATTTTCAGACTGAGCAATGTGGCGAAGGGCGAGGCCAGCGGGTGGGTCAGCAGGGGCGCATAGCGCAGGTGCAGCATGCCCAGGCCACTGCCGAAGAGAGTCAGGATCACCCAGGGCATCACGCGGCGCAGGCGCTGCCCCAGCGCCGCTTCGACCGCCTTCATCGCCCGCGGCGGCACGCGGGTGTGAATCCTCTCCAGGAAGAGCACTTCGAAGAATACGGTGCCAACGAACAGGATCGCCGCCAGCAGGTGCAGCACGAGAACGAGGGGGAAGGCCATGGAGAAGCGTCCGGGCGGAAGGTTCCTATCTTCACCAGCGATCCGTTCCGTCGCCTTTGATCCGTGTCAGCAGAAGACCCTGCGATGACCGCTCGGCGTCTTTCATCAAACTGTCACGGACCTGTGGCAGAGCGCTCGACGGAAATTCATCAGAATTGCGCTCAACTGGGGTTTTGCGTTCCGGATTTTCACTCATGCGTGCCTTCCTGCTGGCGGTCGCCCTTTTTTGCGGCCTGCCCTTGCTTTCCATTACCGCCAATCAGTCGTTCGCTGCGGATCGATGCGACCCGCGCGTGCCGACCGAGATGGTCGACCTGGGTGACGTGCGCCTGGCCTATCAGAGCATCGGCCGGTCACAGGACCCGACACTGCTGCTGATCATGGGGTTGGGCGGCCAGCTTATCCATTGGCCGGACGAAGTGGTCGAAGCGCTCTGCCAGCAAGGCTTCCGGGTTATCCGCTATGACAACCGCGATGTCGGACTGTCCTCGTGGAGAGTTCCTACTCCCAGCGGAAATCTGACCTACGAAGTGATTCGCTATCGCCTCGGTTTGCCCGTTAGTGCGCCCTACAGCCTGACCGACATGGCCGAGGACTCCTTGCATCTGCTGGATGCGCTGCATGTCGAGCGTGCCCACGTGCTCGGCGCGAGCATGGGCGGAATGATCGCCCAGCACGTGGCGGACCTTGCGCCGCAGCGCGTGATCAGCCTGACGCTGGTGATGACCAGCTCAGGAGCCGAGGGCCTGCCGGCTCCCAGCGAGTCGCTGCTGCGCCTGCTGGCACGGCGCGAAGCCGCCAGCCGCGAGCAGGCCATCGAGCAGCAGGCGGACCTGCTGGCCGCCCTTGGCAGTCCGGAGGTGCGCGACGACCGGCAGCAGTTGCTGCAGCAGGCCGCGCGTTCCTACGACCGTGCCTTCAATCCGGAGGGGGTACAGCGGCAGATACTGGCGATTCTCGCCGAGCCGAGCCGGGTGGAGCTGCTCAATCGCCTGAATGTGCCGACGCTGGTGGTGCACGGGACGGCGGACCCGCTGTTGCCGGTCATGCATGGCGTGCACGTGGCGGCCCATATCCGGGGTTCGGTACTGAAGCTGATTCCGGGGATGGCTCACCGTTTCCAGGAGAACTTCAAGGAGCCGCTGCTAGGGGCGGTGCTGCCTTACCTGCGTGAGCATCAAGGCGGCGGGCACGTCGCTCAGCTCTAGAGCTTGCGCAGGAGTGGACGCCGTCCGTGATGTGCAGCCGACCAGCTCGGAGTGGCCGGCGATCGATCGCGGACGGAGTCCGCTCCTACGAGATACCTCTGTGTCTAGGGTGGCTCTCACCCTCTCCCGAGGGAGAGGGGACCGTCCAGTGCAGGATGAAACCATTGTGTCAGTCAGCTCGAGCTGCCCCCTCTCCCCCTGGGAGAGGGCTGGGGTGAGGGGGGATGCATCGGCAGGGACTTCCCTGAAGAAGACCGCTGCTCCTACCTGCTCTACGGCTTCAGTCTTCAGGCAAGCTATAGCGCTCGGCAAAATACTGCCGCAGGCACTCCACCGCCACGCGCACCTTGGCCGAACTCGCCAGCGGCGCGGCATACACCGCCCAGATATCCGCCGGCTGCTGGTACTCCGGCAGCACCTGAACCAGGCGCCCATCTTCCAGGCTGTCGTGCACGTCCCACCAGGAGCGCAGCAGGATGCCACGGCCATCGATGCACCACTGGTGCACCACCTCGCCGTGATTGGATGACAGCGGGCCGGTGACCTTCACGCTTTCCTCGCCCTCCGGGCCTTGCAGGTTCCAGACGCCGAACGGGTGGTCGCGCTCCTTGATCACCAGGCAGTCATGCCCGGCCAGTTCGGCCAGGCCGCGCGGCGTGCCGCGTCGTGCGAGATAGGCGGGCGCGGCGCAGAGCACCCGACGATTGCGCGCCAGCGGGCGGGCGATCAGGTTCGGATCGATCTCGTTACCCACCCGTACGTCGAGGTCAAAGCCCTCTCCGATCAAGTCCACCAGGCGGTCCTGCACGTCCAGCCGGATGTCCAACTGCGGGTGGCGCGTGGCGAGTTCCGAGAGAGCTGGGGCGACGAAGCGCCGGCCCAGGCCGAGGCTGCTGGCGATGCGCAGCTGGCCGCTGGGCTCGCGGTGCAGTGTGGAGACGTCATCGCCCATCCGCTGCACTGAGTCGAGGATGCGCAGCGCCCATTGGTAGACACGTTCGCCGTCTTCGCTGATCGAGACGCGCCGGGTGGTGCGGTGCAGCAGGCGCACGCCAAGGTCCTCTTCCAGCAGGCGGATGCGCTTGCTGACGAAGGCGGCGGACATGTCCAGTTCGCTGGCGGCGGCGACGAAGCTCGAACGGCGCGCCACGTGGACGAATACCCGCAGGTCTTCCAGGTTCGGTAGATTGTTCACAGTTCGTGTTTCAAGAATCAACAGTCGCGATGATTATGTTTGTTTTTGCGACTTATAGCATGGCTGGCACCGCTTCCAATTTCTCACCAGCGAGATTGCCCCCATGAGCAAGACATTCAGAATCGCCGCCATCGCCGGAGACGGCATCGGCCAGGAAGTCCTACCCGAAGGCCTGCGCGTGGTCCGGGCGGCTGCGCAGAAGCACGGCCTGGCACTGGAGTTCGAGCACTTCGAGTGGGCCAGCTGCGACTACTACCTGGAACACGGCAAGATGATGCCGGACGACTGGTTCGAGCAGCTCAAGGACTTCGACGCCTTGTATTTCGGCGCCGTCGGCTGGCCGGACAAGGTGCCCGACCACATTTCCCTCTGGGGCTCTCTGCTCAAGTTCCGCCGTGAGTTCGACCAGTACGTGAACATCCGCCCGGTTCGCCTGTTCCCCGGCGTGCCGTGCCCGCTGGCCGGCAAGAAGCCCGGCGACATCGATTTCGTGGTGATCCGCGAGAACACCGAGGGCGAGTATTCCTCCCTGGGCGGTCGCATGTTCGAAGGCACCGAGAACGAGTTCGTGCTGCAGGAATCGGTGTTCACCCGCCGGGGCGTCGACCGCATCCTCAAGTACGCCTTCGACCTGGCGCAGACCCGCGAGCGCAAGCGGCTGACCTCGGCCACCAAGTCCAATGGCATGGCGGTGAGCATGCCCTACTGGGACGAGCGCACCGAGGCCATGGCGGCCGGTTATCCGGAAATCACCTGGGACAAGCAGCACATCGATATCCTCTGCGCCCGTTTCGTCCTGCAGCCGGAACGCTTCGACGTGGTGGTGGCCTCCAACCTGTTCGGCGACATCCTCTCCGACCTCGGCCCGGCCTGCGCCGGGACCATCGGCATCGCGCCATCCGCCAACCTCAACCCGGAGCGCAAGTTCCCCTCGCTGTTCGAGCCGGTGCACGGTTCGGCGCCGGACATCTTCGGCCGGAACATCGCCAACCCCATCGCCATGATCTGGTCCGGCGCGCTGATGCTGGACTTCGTCGGCCAGGGCGATGCGCGCTACCGCGCCGCCCACGATGACATCCTCCAGGCCATCGAGCGGGTAATCGCCGATGGCGCGGTCACCCGCGACATGGGGGGCGAGTTGTCGACGCAGGCGGTCGGTCAGGCAATTGCCGAGATCGTGGCGGGATAATTCCTACAACTACCGAAATACCTGTGGAAATGCCCGGCCCTGATTGATCGTGGGCATTTCCGCAGCGCCCATCGAAGCGATGGCCTGCTCTTGCGCTGTGCGGCGATTCACCGCACACTGTTAACCAATAGGTAAATGTTAACCGCTAGTTAACTATGGCGAAGCTGACCGGCTCCGCTACCTCATCCGCTGCCTGCGTCGGATGTGAACAACAACAAAAAAGTCCCAGGAGACGCCTGATGTCCCGTCTGATGTCACCCAAGAGCAAGAAGGTCGATGTATTCCTGATATCCATGAGCCTGGTAGCGGTGCTGTTGACCGTCGTCGGGCTCGCTGCCTTTCCGACTCAAGCCGAGCACGCTGCCAACCAGTTGTTCGAGCTTTCCACCCGCTCCTTCGGTACCGCCGTCCAGTTGCTGATCTTCGGCAGCTCCCTGGCCGTGCTCTACGTGGCCTGCAGCAAGTACGGCCACATCCGCCTGGGCACCGGCAAACCCGAATACTCCACCGCGACCTGGGTATTCATGTTCATCTGTGCCGGCATGGGCTCGTCCACCCTCTACTGGGGTGTGATGGAGTGGGCCTACTACTACCAGACCCCCGGCCTGAACATCGCCCCGCAATCCCGTGAAGCGCTGGAGTACAGCGTCGGCTACTCGTTCTTCCACTGGGGCATCAGCGCCTGGTCGATCTACGCGCTGGCCTCGCTGGCCATGGCCTACCACTTCCACGTGCGCAAGAAGAGCGGCCTGAACCTCGCCTCCATCGTCGAGGCTGTCACCGGCTTCAAGGCCACCGGCCCGGTAGGGCGCGTGGTCGACCTGATCTTCCTGCTGACCATGATGGGCGCGCTCACCGTTTCCCTGGCACTCACCGCCTCGACCCTGACCCGTGGCCTCTCCGGGCTGGTCGGCACCCCGGACACCTTCATGGTCCAGGTGATGGTGATCGGCGTGATCGCCGTGCTGTTCTCCCTGAGTTCCTACATCGGCATCGACGGCGGCCTGCAGAAGCTGAGCAAGATCGTCTGCTACGGCGCGCTGGTGTTCGCCGCGGTGGTGCTGCTGGTCGGCCCGACCCAGTTCACCATCAACAACACCGCCAACGGCATCGGCCTGATGATCCAGAACTACGTGCACATGAGCCTGTTCACCGACCCGGCTGGCGATGGCGCGTTCACCCGCAACTGGACGGTGTTCTACTGGCTCTGGTGGGTGTCCTACGCGCCGGGCGTGGCCATGTTCGTGACCCGCGTGTCGCGTGGGCGGCAGATCCGCGAAGTGGTGTTCGCCCTGCTGCTGGGCGGTAGCTTCGGTTGCTGGTTCTTCTTCGGCGCGCTGGAAAGCTACAGCATGCACCAGTTCATCACCGGCGCCGTCGACGTGCCGAAGATCCTCACCGAGCAGGGCGGCGAAAGCGCCGTCGAGGCCCTGCTGCTGGCGCTGCCGTGGGGCAAGCTGTTCCTCGCCGTCTACCTGTTCATCATGGCGGTCTTCTGCGCCTCGCACATGGATGCCGCCGCCTACGCCGTGGCCGCCACCAGCACCCGCAACCTGCAGGAAGGCGAAGATCCGACGCCGACCCATCGCCTGTTCTGGTGCGTGACCCTGACCCTGGTGCCGCTGGCCATGCTGTTCGCCAAGGCCTCGCTGTCGACCATGAAGACCGCCGTGGTGCTCACCGCCATTCCGTTCACCCTGATCCTGCTGGTGAAGGTCTACGGCTTCTTCAAGTGGATGCTGGCGGACTACGGTGCCATGCCGGCCCACCGCATCGAGGAGGAGGCCGCCGCCATGGCGCTGGAAGGGGAGGACTCGTCTTCGACCGCACCGGCCACCCAGCCGCTGATCGAGAAAGTGGCCTTGGCCCAGTGATTCCTGCGTGGCGCCGCCAGCCCGAGGGCGGCGCCACCCGCAGGCTTTTTTTTTGCCTGCCTTGTTAACCATCGGGTTGCAGTTAACCAATAAGTAGACTGACCGCGCACCGCGCAGCCTGGAGATACACCAAATGACCGACTTCGAACGCCTGCCCGCCGATTTCTGCAGCGACCATGAGCGCGCCTTCACCATCCCGGCAAACTTCTACACCAGCGATGCCGTATTCGAGCACGAGAAGGAAAAGATCTTCGCCCACAGCTGGATCTGCCTGGGCCATCGCAGTGAAGTGGCGGAGAAGAATGCCTATATCGTCCGCGAGGTGATCGGCGAGAGCATCATCGTCGTGCGCGGCCGCGACGACGTGCTGCGCGCCTTCTACAACGTCTGCCCGCACCGTGGTCACCAACTGCTCGAAGGCACCGGCGGCATCGCCAAGAACGTCATCGCCTGTCCGTACCACGCCTGGACCTTCAAGCTCGATGGCGAACTGACCCATGTGCGCAACTGCGACCAGGTCGAAGCCTTCGACAAGGGCGACTACAGCCTGGTGCAACTGCGCGTCGAGGAATATGCCGGGTTCATCTTCATCAACATGGACCCCAACGCCGGCAGCGTCGAAGACCAGTTGCCCGGCCTGGAAGCCAAGATGCGCGGCGCCTGCGCGGTGATCGACGACCTCCACCTGGCCGCGCGCTTCGTCAGCTCGACGCCGGCGAACTGGAAATCCATCGTCGACAACTACATGGAGTGCTACCACTGCGGCCCGGCGCACCCCAGCTTCGCCGACTCGGTGGACGTCGGCCAGTACGTCCACACCCTGCATGGCAACTGGACGCTGCAATACGGCATCGCCAAGTCTTCCGAGCAGTCCTTCAAGGTTGATGAGTCGGTCAGCGATCCGTCCTTCTCCGGCTTCTGGGCCTGGCCGTGCACCATGTTCAACGTGCCGCCGGGCGCCAACTTCATGACCGTGATCTACGAGTTCCCGGTCGACGCCGAGACCACCCTGCAGCATTACGACATCTACTTCCTCAACAAGGACATCACCGAGGAACAGCAGAAGTTGATCGACTGGTACCGCGAAGTCTTCCGCCCCGAAGACCTGCGCCTGGTGGAAAGCGTGCAGAAGGGCCTGAAGTCCCGCGGCTACCGCGGTCAGGGCCGGATCATGGTGGACAAGCAGCGCACCGGCATCAGCGAACACGGCATCGCCCACTTCCACAACCTGATCGCCGTATCCCACCTCGACTGAGGACGCTGCCGCCAGCCGGTCGGCTGGCGGCGCATCCGAATGCATGCGTGAAGCCTGGCAGGTGGCAGGTTTGCCACCCTGGCGAGTCCGGGGCGGCCTTCCATAACAACAGCTCTGACCCGCAGCCATGCGGGAGTCGGGCGAAGCGGTGGTGAGTCCACCCGAGAATTGCAGTTGAGGTGAACGATGGCCAATACCTACGAGATGTTCAGCGTGCGCGTGACCGCTGTGGAGCAGGCGACCCCGCAGATCAAGCGCTTCACCCTGGCGCGCGCCGACGGGCTGCCGATGCCGGCCTTCACCGGCGGCAGTCATGTGATCGTGAAAATGGCCGACGGCCTGAGCAACGCCTACTCGCTGATGAGCGATCCGCGCGATCTCAGCCACTACCAGATCGGTGTGCGCCTGGAAGAGCAGTCCAAGGGCGGTTCAGCCTTCATGCACCAGCAGGTGAAGGTGGGCAGCGAGTTGACCATTTCCACCCCCAATAATCTGTTCGCCCTCGATCCCAAGGCCGGTCGCCATGTGATGATCGCCGGCGGCATCGGCATCACGCCGTTCCTCTCGCAACTGCATGAACTGGAAACCGGCGCGGTGCCCTACGAACTGCATTACGCCTTCCGCAGCCCGGAACATGGCGCATTCCACGCTGAGCTGGCCGAGGGGCCGCACGCCGGGAAGGTGCGCTTCTATATCGACAGTGAGGAGCGCCGGCTCGACCTTGCCGCGCTGTTCGCTTCGCTGGAGGCGAATGATCACGTCTACGTCTGCGGTCCCAAACCGCTGATCGACGCAGTGATCGAGGACGCGAAGAAGGCCGGCATCGCTGATGCGCACGTGCACTTCGAACAGTTCGCTGCCGCGCCTGCCAGCGGCGGCGCCTTTACCCTGGTGTTGGGCCGCTCCGGTCGAGAACTGCGGGTGGAGGAGGGCATGACCATTATCCAGGCCATCGAAAACGTGAAGGCGGCCACGGTGGATTGCCTGTGCCGCGAAGGTGTGTGCGGCACCTGCGAGACCCGTATCCTCGAAGGCGAGGTCGAGCATTTCGACCAGTATCTCTCCGATGAGGAGAAAGCCTCGCAGCAGACCCTGATGCTCTGCGTCTCCCGCGCGCGCGGCGAGCGTCTGGTGATCGATCTCTAAGCTGGGCATCCGGCTCGCGTAGGAGCAGACTCCGTCCGCGATCGTTTCTCCGCTGCTCCGGCCAACCCCGGAGCGCGGCTAGCCAATCGCGGAGTCCGCTCCTACGATCAGCCGCCGGCATCCGGCACGTCTGTCATCCACTGGTTTACAGCTGTGTATACTGCGGCCCTTGATCAAGCCCCAGGGACCGCGCCACCCATGATGGAAAACAGCTTCGCCTTCCGTCTCAAGGAACTGCTCGAACACCACAAACTGACGCTGCAGGCAGTGGGTACGGCGCTGGGCATTTCCCGCACGGCGGTGCACAAGTGGACCAAGGGCGGCGAGATCGACTACGACAATCTGCGCAAGCTGGCCGACTTCCTCAAGGTCAACTGGCTGTGGCTGCGTTATGGCGAAGAGGCCCTGCGCAGCGTGCAGGACGCCGAGCCCATCGAACTGCCGATGACCGACCTGCGTCGCCGCTACACCGCCGAGATCATGGAAAGCGAGACGCGCATGAAACTGGCCCAGGAAGGCGCGCGCATCGTCACCTGGGAGTGGAACCTGATCAGCGACGAGGTGACGTACTCACCCAACGTCGAGGCGGTCTACGGCTGGACCGTCAGCTCCAATCAGGACTTCTGGCGCCATCTGCCCGCGGAAGACGTCGCCGCCATGCAGTCGATGTACGACCGAGCCGTCGCCGAGGGCACCGGCTGCGAATGCGACTTCCGTATCTTCCAGCCCGATGGCGGGCTGCGCTGGATTTCATCCCGGGCCACCGTGGTCAACGACGCCGTCGGCCGCCCGCTGAAGATGGTCGGCATCAGCATGGACAACACCTCGCGCATGCTTACCGAGGAGCAACTGCGCAACAGCGAGGAACGCTTCCGCGCAATCTTCGAGCTGACCTGGGGCGCGCTGGCCTACATCGGCCTGGACGGTGGCTGGCAGCGCGTCAACGGCAGCCTCTGCGAACTGCTTGGCTACCGTGCCGAAGAGCTGTACGGCATGACCTTCCAGGACATCACCCACCCCGATGACCTGGCGAAGAATCTGGACCTGCTGCGCCAACTGCTCGCCGGCCATTTCGACCGTTACGTGGTAGAGAAGCGCGTGCGCCGGCGCGATGGCACCCACGTATGGGTGCGCGTGCGCACCTCGCTGCAGCGCCGCCGCCAGGACGGACTGCCCGATCACCTGATCAGCGTGTTCGAAGACATAGGCGCCGAGCGCGCCGAGCGCGAGCGCCTGCAGGCGCGCATCGAGGAACTGGAAGCGAAGCTGAGCGAGCGCGCCTGACTCAGTGCAGGCGAACCCAGAGCGTAACCAGGATCGTCGCCGCCACCAGCCAGGCCAGCGCGGCCATCGCCAGGGACAGCTCCAGGCGCATGCGATCCACCAGCACGTAGAGCGCTGCCAGGTAGACGAAGTAGGGAATGATCGACCACATGCCGAAGGCGATGGTGGTCTTCAGGTCGTCCAGCGAACGACTCTTGCCGACGATGTAGTGGGCGATCAGGGCGAAGGTGGGAAACAGCGGCACCAGGCCGGCGATGTAGTAATTGCGCGTCTTCGACAGCGCGGCGAGGATTAGCACCACACCGGCGCCGAGGGCGGCCTTGAGGATCAGGTCCACGTCGTTCTCTATGCGGCGACGCCACCGGGGCGGTGGCGTCGGGGATTATCCGCGAGAGCGGCGTTCGCTACCAATCCGACGATCAGGCGACTTGCGTGCTGGGCTCCAGCGGGCTCTCGCTGGCGAGGAACTGTTCCAGGCGCTCCCTCTGCCGGGCGTTGAGGAACAGGCCGAGCTTGGTGCGGCGCCAGAGGATGTCGTCGACGTCGCGCGCCCACTCCTCGCGAACCAGGTATTCCACTTCCCGCGCATACAGTCCGGCGCCCAGGTGCTCGCCCAGTTCGCTGAGATTGTGCGCGCCGTCCAGCAGCTTCCAGATGCGGCTGCCATAGGTGCTGGCCCAGCGCTTGGCGAGGGCGGGATCGAGCTGGCGCAGGCGATCCATCAACTGGATGGCCAGGTCTTCCACCGTGGTCATCGCCTCGCCGCCGGGGAGCGGAGCGGTGGCGGTCCAGCGCGGCTTCATGACGCCGACGAAGTGCGGGGCCAACTGCTCCAGCGCGGCTTCGGCAAGTTTGCGGTAGGTGGTCAGCTTGCCGCCGAACACCGAGAGCAGCGGCGCTTCGCCGGGGGTGTTGTCCAGTGCCAGGGTGTAGTCGCGGGTGACGGCGGACGGGTCGTCGGACTCGTCGTCGCACAGCGGGCGCACGCCGGAGTAGCTGCGCAGGATGTCCTGGCGGCCCAGCTGGTGCTTGAAGTGGGCATTGACCACGTTGAGCAGGTAGTCGGTCTCTTCCTCGCTGATGCTGATCTTCGCCGGGTCGCCCTGGTATTCGCGGTCGGTGGTGCCGATCAGGGTGAACTGGCGCAGGTAGGGGATCGCGAAGACGATGCGGCGGTCCTCGTTCTGCAGGATGTAGGCGTGGTCGCCTTCGTACAGACGCGGCACGATCAGGTGGCTGCCCTGGATCAGGCGGATACCGTAGGGCGGTTTCTGCCGCAGCTCATCGCGCAGGAAACGGTCGACCCAGGGGCCGGCGGCGTTGACCAGCGCGCGGGCGCGAATCGAATAGAGGCTGCCATCGCGGCGCTCCAGGTGCAGGTGCCACAAACCCTTGCTGCGCCGGGCGCTGACGCAGCGTGTGCGCGGGTGGATGTGTGCGCCGTTCTCGCGGGCGGCCATGGCGTTGACCACCACCAGGCGAGCGTCGTCCACCGAGCAGTCGGAGTATTCGAAGCCGCGGGTGATTTCGGCTTTCAGCGGGCTGTCCAGGCCGAAACGCAGGCCGCGGGAGGCCGGCAGCTTTTCGCGCTTGCCGAGGTGGTCGTAGAGGAACAGGCCGGCGCGGATCATCCAGGCCGGACGCAGATGCGGGCGGTGCGGCAGGATGAAGCGCAGCGGATGAACGATGTGCGGAGCCTTGGCCAGCAGCACTTCGCGCTCGGCGAGGGCTTCGCGGACCAGGCGGAATTCATGGTGCTCCAGGTAGCGCAGGCCGCCGTGGATCAGCTTGCTGCTGGCGGAGGAGGTGTGGCTGGCGAGGTCATGTTGTTCGCAAAGGAACACCGATAGCCCGCGTCCGGCAGCATCTGCCGCGATCCCCGCGCCGTTGATTCCACCGCCGACGACGGCCAGGTCATAGACTTCGGCCAGGGGCGCATTGCGCTTGCTGGTTGGGTTCATGGGGCCGCCCTGGAATTGAAAGTGAATATTTTGATGTTCGTTTTCGAAAATATCCTAGTTCAGTGAACGAAATATGACCAGCCTTTCGCGCGAATTCGCGCAGGCATTCGTCTGAATGTTCGAAAGTGAAGGGCGGCCCGGAAGGGTCAGACCAGCTCGAGCTGCACCTTGTGCTGCTGCATCAGGCGCGCCACGGCGGCGGGCGGCGGGTTGTCGGTGAATACCCGGCTGACCAGGGAGATCGGTCCCAGGCGCACGACGGCGTTGCGTCCGAACTTGCTGGAGTCGGCGGCGAGGAACACCTGCCGCGCGTTGTCGATGATGGCGCGGGAGACGCGCACTTCCTGGTAATCGAAGTCCAGCAGGCTGCCGTCCTCGTCGATGCCGCTGATACCGACCACGGCGAAGTCGACGCGGAACTGCTCGATGAAGTCCACCGCCGCCTGCCCGACCACGCCACCGTCGCCGCGCACCGTGCCGCCGGCGATCAGCACTTCGAAGTCGTCCTTGCCGGCGAGGATGCTGGCGACATGCAGGTTGTTGGTGATGACCTTGAGATTCTTGTGGCCGAGCAGGGAACGGGCGATGGCCTCGGTGGTGGTGCCAATGTTGATGAACAGCGAGGCGTTGTCCGGGATGTGCGCGGCGATGGCCTCGGCGATGCGCTGCTTCTCGTCGCGCATCTGGTCGGCGCGGGTGTTGTAGGCGGTGTTCTCGACGCTCGAATCCCAGGCGGCGCCGCCGTGGTAGCGACGCAGCAGGTTTTGCTCGGCGAGCTGGTTGATGTCGCGGCGGATGGTCTGCGGGGTCACGGCGAACTGCTGGGCGAGCTCCTCGATGCTCAGGTAACCGCGTTCGCGGACCAGGTCGAGGATGCTTTGCTGTCGGGGGGGCAGGTTCATGTGCGGTGCTCGTCAGGGCGGGCCGAAGGGGCAAGGATGCCGCAGCGGGGGCCTTGCTGTCATGCTGGGGGAGTTCGGTGCGGGCGGCTTTCCCTCACCCTAACCCTCTCCCTGAGGGAGAGGGAACTGTCCAGCATCGCCGGGAAAACCGGAGTCAACCGACTGCTCCGTACGGTTCCCTCTCCCTCAGGGAGAGGGAACTGTCCAGAATCGCCGGGAAAACCGGAGTCAACCGACTGCTCCGTACGGCTCCCTCTCCCTCAGGGAGAGGGAACCGTCCAGAATCGCCGGGAAAACCGGAGTCAATCGACTGCTCCGTACGGCTCCCTCTCCCTCAGGGAGAGGGCTGGGGTGAGGGGAGACGTGGCACCTGGGGTTCAGTCCTCGGCCGCCCAACCACGGGTGCGCTCCACGGCCTTTTTCCACCCCGCATACAGCCGCGTGCGTTCGGCCTCGTCACAGGCCGGCTGGAACACCCGCTCGATCACCGCCTTGTTCTTAAGCTCCGCAAGGCTGCCCCAGAAACCGCAGGCCAGGCCCGCCAGCACGGCGGCGCCGAGGGCAGTGGTCTCGCGCATCTGCGGGCGTTCCACCGGGGTGCCGAGGATGTCGGCCTGGAACTGCATGAGGAAGTTGTTGGCCACCGCGCCGCCGTCCACGCGCAGGGCGCGCAGCGGTTCGCCGGCGTCCTGCTGCATGGCGTCGAGCACGTCGCGGGTCTGGTAGGCGATGGATTCGAGGGTGGCGCGGATCAGGTGATCGGCCTTCACCCCGCGGGTCAGGCCGAACAGTGCGCCGCGGGCATACGGGTCCCAGTAAGGCGCGCCGAGGCCGGTGAAGGCGGGGACCAGGTAGACGCCGTTGCTGTCCTTCACCTTGGTGGCGAAGTACTCCGAGTCGTGGGCATCGTTGATCACCTTCAGCTCGTCGCGCAGCCACTGCACGGTGGAGCCGCCGTTGAACACGGCGCCCTCCAGCGCGTAGGCGACTTCGCCGCGCGGGCCGCAGGCGATGGTGGTGAGCAGGCCGTGGGTGGATTTCACTGCCTTGGCGCCGGTGTTCATCAGCAGGAAGCAGCCGGTGCCGTAGGTATTCTTGGCCTGGCCCGGCTCCACGCACATCTGCCCGAATAGCGCGGCCTGCTGATCGCCGGCGATCCCGGCGATGGGCGTGCGGTGCACACCCAGGCCGCCGACCTTGGCGTGGCCGTAGACCTCGGAGGAGGCGCGCACCTGGGGCAGCATGGCGCGCGGCACATCCAGCGCGGCGAGCAGGCGTTCGTCCCAGTCGAGCTTGTGGATATCGAACATCAGGGTGCGCGAGGCGTTGGTGTAGTCGGTGACGTGCACTTCGCCTTCGGTGAGTTTCCAGATCAGCCAACTGTCGACGGTGCCGAACAGCAGCTCGCCACGCTTCGCGCGCTCGCGGGCGCCGTCGACGTTATCGAGAATCCACTTGAGCTTGGTGCCGGAGAAGTAGGGGTCGACGACCAGCCCGGTGGTGTCGCGGATGTACTGTTCCAGACCGTCGCGCTTTAGTTGTTCGCAGATCGCCGCGCTGCGCCGGCACTGCCAGACGATGGCGTTGTGGATCGGCCGGCCGGTGGTCTTGTCCCACACCAGGGTGGTTTCACGCTGGTTGGTGATGCCGATGGCGGCCACTTCGGCGACGCTGAGGTTGGCCTGGGCCAGGGCTTCGACCAGGGTCGAACTCTGGGTCGCCCAGATTTCCATCGGGTCGTGCTCGACCCAGCCCGGCTGCGGGTAGATCTGTGCGAACTCGCGCTGGGCCACGCTGACCACGTTGGCGTCATGGTCGAAGATGATGGCGCGCGAACTGGTAGTGCCCTGGTCGAGGGCGACGATGTATTTCTTGTTCTTCAGGTCGGTCATGCGGGCGGCCTTGTGCGGGTTCCGTTCGGCAGTCCCGGCCACGCGGGCCGGACGGTGAATGGCGCAGACCATACGGGATTCGTCCGCGTCGGTGAAGCGAACACCGTGCAGTGCAGCACGCCTTGGCTTACTGTTATGCGCTGGAAAGCCGCTTGCGAGAAGCCCGCCGATCATGACTCCCGCCATCGACCTGCTGAAGAAGAACCGCGCCGAACACCACGTGCTGAGCTACGAGCACGACCCCAAGGCGCCGTCCTATGGCCTGGAGGCCGCCGAGAAGCTCAACCTCGATCCGGCGCGGGTGTTCAAGACGCTGCTCGCCGCCAGCGAAAAGGGCGAGCTGCTGGTCGCCGTGGTGCCAGTGGTGGGCACGCTGGACCTGAAAGCGCTGGCCCACGCCGCCGGCGTGAAGAAGGCCGACATGGCCGATCCCCATGCCGCGCAGCGCGCCACAGGCTATCTGGTGGGCGGTATCAGCCCGCTGGGGCAGAAGAAGCGCCTGCGTACCTTCATCGACGAATCCGCCCAGGGTTTCCCGACCATACACGTCAGCGCCGGCCGTCGTGGACTGGAAGTGGAACTGAGCGCCGACACCCTCGCCGGGCTGACGTCGGCGAAGTTTGCGCCAATCGGGAGAAATTGAGCTCTTTGTAGGAGCAACATTGTTTTCTCAATAGCTCGGCCAGCTCCTGACCTCACCCAACCCTGGCTGTGCGCCCCGCTCCTGAGGAAGAGGGGGCTAACGCTGTGGTTTTATCCTGCACCGAACGGTTCCCTCTCCCGCCTGCGGGAGAGGGGCAGGGTGTGGGGCTCCTGATCTCCGCGGGAGGGGAGCTCTGTGTGGCCCCTACTGTACGGTTCCTCGTTCATCGGCTTCTGTCATGCTCGGACATCACTTTTCAGGAGACTGCCATGCTGCTCGATTTCCACCAGGTAGACGCTTTCGCCGACCGTCCCTTCGCCGGTAACCCGGCCATGGTCTACCGCCTCGACGCTTGGTTGAGCGACGAGCTGATGCAGCAGATCGCCGCCGAGCACAACCTGTCGGAGACCGCGTTTCTGGTGAGGGAACCGGGCGGCTGGCGCATCCGCTGGTTCACCCCGACCGCCGAGGTGCCGCTGTGCGGGCACGCCACCCTGGCCAGCGCTCACGTGCTGTTCGAGGTATTCGATGAGCCGGGCGACGTGCTTGAGCTGAATTCGCTGTCCGGTCCGCTGCGCGTGACTCGCGAGGATGGCCGGCTGGCGCTGAACTTCCCGGCACAGCCGCCGACCGAGTCCGGCTCCACGGTCGAGCTGGAGAATGCACTGGGCGTGGATGTCGTTGATGCGTTGAATACCGCCAATCACCTGCTGGTGTTGCTGGAGTCGGAGCAGGCGGTGCGAGACTGCAAGCCGGATTACTCCGCGCTGGCGCGCTTGCCGTACCTGGGCATCATCGTCACCGCGCGCAGCGACGACTATGACTTCGTCTCGCGCTTCTTCGCCCCGGCGATTGGCCTCAATGAAGACCCGGTGACTGGCGCCGCTCATTGCGTGCTGATTCCCTACTGGTCCCGTCGCCTGAACAAGCTGCAGATGCGCGCCTTCCAGTCTTCCGCGCGCGGCGGCGAGCTGTGGTGCCGTCTGGAAGGCGATCGCGTGAGCATCGCCGGTTACGCGCGCCTGGTGGCCAGCGGTCGTCTGCTGGTTGTTTGATCTATGACCGGGGAGCCTTCGGCTTCCCGGCGTAGCCTTGTCTTCACTCGGAGCCGCGCCTGCTTGGCACGGCTCGCTCGAATGGAGACACGTCCATGGCAATCCTGGTCATCGCTGACTATCAATCCCACGGCGACTGTGCCGTGCTGGCGCCGGCAACCCTGAGCGCTATTTCGGCCGCCCGGCAGATCGGCGGCGAGGTGAACCTCCTGCTCGCTGGCAGTGGTCTTGCCGAGCTGGCCGATCAGGCCCGCAGGGTCGACGGTGTCGCACGGGTGCTGCTTGCCGATGACGCCGCCTATGACCATCTGCTGGCGGAGAATCTCTCGGCGCTGGTGGTCCAGCTGGCTCCTGGCTTCACACATATCCTGGCCCCCGCCACCTCCGTAGGCCGCGACTGCCTGCCGCGCATCGCCGCGCTGCTGGATGTGGATGCGGTATCCGACGTCATCGCCGTCATCGACGAACAGACCTTTCAACGCCCGATCTACGCCGGCAACGTCATTGCCACGGTGCGCTGCGAGGGGGCGGTGATCGTGGCGGGCATCCGTCCAACGGCATTCGATCCGGTCGCTGCCGACGGCGGTCATGCGCAGCTTGAGCGTATCGACGGAGCGGGAGCGCTGGGCCTGTCGAGTTGGCAGGGCGAGGAACATCCGGACTTCGAGCGGCCGGCGCTGGAGTCGGCGAAAGTCATAGTCGCCGGTGGTCGCGGCCTGCAGACCGAGGAAGGCTTCGCAGCGCTTTATCCGCTGGCGGACCGTCTGCACGGCGCCGTGGGGGCGTCGCTGGCGGCGGTGGATGCGGGCTTCGCCCCAGCGGAACTGCAGATCGGCCAGTCCGGGCGAATCGTCGCGCCGGAGCTTTATCTCGCCGTGGGGATTTCCGGGGCGGTGCAGCACGTGGCCGGCATGAAGGACGCCAAGGTCATCGCCGCCATCAACCTCGACCCGGAGGCACCGATCTTCGAGATTGCCGACTACGGGCTGCAGGGCGACCTGTTCGAGCTGTTGCCGGAACTGCAGCGCGCATTGGGCTAAAGCGCCACGCTGCCCTGTGCCGGGAACAGCACCAGGTGTTCGGCGGCGACGCCGATTCCCACTTCATCACCCGGCTGGTGATCGGCGTGGCTGGGGAAGAGTGATTCCAGCTCGGTGCCGGTCGGCAGTTGCAGGCGATAGAGCGTCGCCGCGCCGAGGAACGACTTGCCGACGATGCGCGCCTTCAGCGCGCCATCGGCGGCTGGCACCAGGTCGTCCGGGCGCAGCAGCACGTCCACCGGGCTGCCATCGGGAAGGCTGTAGGCGCGGTTGCCGCGCAGCAGGCCCAATTCGGTCTGCACCGCATCGGTCCCGCACATCTGTCCGCGAATGAAATAGCCCTGGCCGACGAAGCTGGCGACGAAGGGCGTCTGCGGCTCGTGGTAGAGGTTGAACGGGGTGTCCCACTGCTCCAGCAGGCCATGGCGAAACACGCCGACGTGGTCGCTGACGGCGAAGGCTTCTTCCTGGTCGTGGGTCACGAGGATGGCGCTGGTGCCGCGCGCCTTGAGAATGTCGCGCACCTCGTGGCTGAGCTGTCGGCGCAGTTCCACATCGAGGTTGGAGAAGGGCTCGTCGAGCAGCAGCAGTTGCGGTTGCGGCGCCAGCGCGCGGGCGAGGGCCACGCGCTGTTGCTGGCCGCCGGAAAGCTCATGGGGGAAGCGCTGGCCGAGGCTGTCGAGCTTCACCAGTTCCAGCAGTTCGCCGACGATGCGTTCGCGCTCGGGGTGCTTGCGGATGCCGAAGGCGATGTTGTCCGCCACCGACAGGTGCGGGAACAGCGCGTAGTCCTGGAACACCATGCCGATCCGGCGCTTCTCCGGCGACAGGGTGAAACCGGGGCGGGAGATGACTTCGCCAGCCAGCTCGATGCGGCCACCCTGCACCGGCTCGAAACCGGCGATGGCGCGCAGCGTGGTGGTCTTGCCGCAGCCCGAGGGGCCGAGCAGGCAACCGATGTCGCCGGCGTTCAGGTGCAGGCTGACGCCTTGCACCACGCGCTGCTGTTCATAGCCACAGGAAAGGTTATCGAGGGTGAGCAGCAGCGGTTTGGTCATCGGACTCGAAACAGGGGATTAGGCGTAATGCGCGTGCTCGACCAGCAGTTCGAGCAGGGCTTTCTGGGCGTGGAGACGGTTTTCCGCCTGGTCCCAGGCCACGGATCGGGCGTCGTCCAGCAGGTCTTCGCTGATCTCTTCGCCACGGTGGGCCGGCAGGCAGTGCATGAATAGTACATCCGCCGCCGCGCCGTCGAGCAGCGCACGTGTTACCTGATATGGCTGGAACAGGCGCAGGCGCGCAGCCGCTTCGTCTTCCTGGCCCATGGAGGCCCAGACGTCGGTGCTCACCAGGTGCGAGCCGGTCACCGCTTCGCGCGGGTCGCGGAAGATCTTCACGCGCTCGCCGGCCAGTTCCATCAGCGCGGCGTTCGGCTCGTAGCCTTGCGGGCAGGCCACGTTCAGCTGGAAGTCGAAGCGGATGGCCGCCTCGATGTAGCTGTTGCACATGTTGTTGCCGTCGCCGATCCACGCCACGGTCTTGCCGGCGATGCTGCCGCGGTGCTCATGGAAGGTCTGCATATCGGCCAGCAACTGGCAGGGGTGCAGGTCGTCCGACAGGCCGTTGATCACCGGCACGCGGGAGTTCTCGGAGAACTCGATCAGGTTGCTGTGGGCGAAGGTGCGGATCATCACCGCATCGACCATCCGCGACATCACCCGTGCGGCATCGGCGATCGGCTCGCCACGGCCCAGTTGGGTGTCGCGCGGGGAGAGGAAAATGGCCTGGCCGCCGAGCTGGATCATGCCGGCTTCGAAGGAAATCCGCGTCCGCGTCGAGGCCTTCTCGAAGATCATGCCCAGCACGCGGTTTTTCAGCGGTTCGTAGAGCACGCCTCGGTCGCGCAGGTCCTTCAGCTCGGTGGCGCGGCGGATCAGACCGAGCAGTTCTTCGGTCGTGTAATCCAGCATCGAGAGGAAGTGACGTGCGCTCATGGTTCGTACCTACTACTTATTCTCAGAATCAGGCCGAGGTACCGACCGGATTTCGTGAGAAAAAACGGGCTGAACCTGCGGCGGGACCGCATGGAGCGGAAAATGGGGGAAGGCGCGATCCTATAAGGAAATGTCACGTCCATGCAAGTTTCGCCCGGAAGGCCCGTCGCGCGGGGCTTCTCCATGGTCGTTCCTGATGCCCGGGGATTCACCCGACGGAAGCTGGTGGTGCTTCTCAAGGTCAGGATTCATAGTGCTTTCGACCCCGCGACCGGCCCCCATGAGGCGCCGGCGACAACAACAACGAGGCGAGCCATGAGCAAGACCCTCCACCACCGTGCGTGCCATCTGTGCGAGGCCATCTGCGGCCTGACCATCGAGACCGAGGACGAGCGCATCCTGTCCATCAAGGGCGACGCCCAGGACAGTTTCAGCCGCGGTCACGTCTGCCCCAAGGCGGTGGCGCTGCAGGACATCCAGAACGATCCGGACCGCCTGCGCCAGCCGATGCGGCGCGTCGGCGAGGAATGGCAGCCGATCGGTTGGGACGAGGCCTTCGAGCTGGTCGCCACGCGCCTGGCCGAGATCCGTGAGCGCCATGGCAACGACGCCGTGGCCGTGTACCAGGGCAACCCCAGCGTGCACAACTATGGGTTGATGACCCACAGCAACTACTTCCTCGGCCAGCTCAAGACCCGCAACCGCTACTCCGCGACGTCGGTGGACCAGCTGCCGCACCATCTGGTCAGCCAGCAGATGTTCGGCCATGGCCTGCTGATCCCGATCCCGGACATCGACCACACCGACTTCATGCTGATCCTGGGCGGAAACCCGCTGGCGTCCAATGGCAGCATCATGACCGTGCCGGACGTGGAAAAGCGCCTGAAGGCACTGAAGGCGCGAGGCGGCAAGCTGGTGGTCGTCGACCCGCGCCGCACAGAAACGGCCGTGCTGGCTGACCAGCACCTGTTCGTCCGTCCCGGTGAAGATGCGGCGCTGTTGCTGGGCATCCTCGATACGCTGCTCAGCGAAGGGCTGACCCGCGAATCATCCCTGCCGGTGAACGGATTGGAGGCGGTACGCGAGGCGCTGGCGCCGTTCAAAGTCGAAGCCATGGCTGCTCGCTGCGGCATTCCAGCGGGAGAGATTCGCCAGCTGGCGCGGGACTTCGCCGCCGCCGACAAGGCCGTCTGCTATGGGCGCATGGGCGTTTCGACGCAAGTCTTCGGCAGCCTCTGCCAATGGCTGGTGCAACTGATCAACCTGGTCACCGGCAACCTCGACCGCGTGGGCGGCACCCTGTGCACCACGCCGGCGGTCGACCTGGTGGCGACCACCGCGGGTGGCGCCTTCAATCGCTGGCAGAGCCGCGTCTCCGGCCTGCCGGAATATGGCGGCGAACTGCCGGTGGCGGCGCTGGCCGAAGAGATGCTCAGCGAAGGGGAAGGCCAGGTGCGCGCGCTGGTGACGGTGGCGGGCAATCCGGTGCTGTCCACGCCCAACGGCCGCCGCCTGGAGCAGGCGCTGGACGGCCTGGAGTTCATGCTCAGCGTCGACCTCTACATCAACGAAACCACGCGCTACGCCGACCTGATCCTGCCGCCCACGGCGCCGCTGGAGCACGATCACTACGACACTACCTTCAACGTCTTCGCGGTGCGCAACGTCACCCGATTCAACGAGGCGATCCTGCCCAAACCCGAAGGCGCATTGCATGACTGGGAAATCTTCGTCGGGCTGGCCAAGGCCTACGCCGCGCGAATGGGCACCGAGCTGAAACCGACCATGGCGCCGGAGCAGATGATCGAGATGGGCCTGCGCTTCGGCCCCTACGGTGATGCCAGCGAGCACAAGCTGAACCTGGCGCGGCTGCGCGAGCATCCCCACGGACTGGACCTGGGCCCGCTACAACCGAATCTGGCGCCACGCCTGAAGACCGCCAGCCGCAGCATCGAAGCGGCACCGGATATCTTCCTCGGCGACCTGCGTCGCTTCGCCGACACCCAGTCGCCAGCGCCGGACCAGTTGTTGTTGATCGGCCGCCGCCACGTGCGCAGCAACAATTCGTGGATGCACAACTATCACCGCCTGGTGAAGGGCAAGCCGCGCCACCAGTTGCTCATGCATCCGCAGGACCTGGCCACGCGCGGGTTGGTGGACGGTCAGAAAGTACGGGTGCGTTCGCGGGTCGGCAGCATCGAGATCGAGGTGGCTTCCAGCGATGAAGTCATGGCCGGCGTGGTCAGTCTGCCCCATGGCTGGGGGCACGGGCGGCCGGGCGTGCAGCTGTCGATTGCGCGGGAGCAGGGCGGCGCCAGCGCCAACGACCTGACCGACGAACGTCATCTGGATGCGCTGTCCGGCAACACCGCGCTCAACGGCGTGCCGGTGGAAGTCGAAGCGGCCTGACAGGCTGTCGCAAGGCGCCTGCAAAGCCGAGCGTAGCGCTCGGCTTTGCAGTACAATGCGCGGTACCGTGCCGGCCAGCGCCATCCGAGGAGGCAGCTGCCGGATCAGTATCTGATAGTTCAGCCGAGGAAGTTCATGGATATCATCGATACCATCAAAGAGCAGATCGCCAACAACCCCGTACTGCTGTACATGAAGGGTTCGCCGAATGCTCCCCAGTGCGGTTTCTCGTCCCGCGCCGCACAGGTGCTGATGGCTTGCGGCGAGAAATTCGCCTACGTGGACATCCTGCAGAATCCGGAAATCCGCGCCAACCTGCCCAAGTACGCCAACTGGCCGACCTTCCCGCAACTGTGGGTCGGCGGCGAGCTGGTCGGCGGCAGCGACATCCTGGCCGAGATGTTCGAAAAGGGTGAGCTGCAGCCGCTGATCAAGGCTGCCGTAGGCAAGGCCGACGCCTGAGTCTTTCGTGCTTCGCACAAAGCCCCGCTTCGGCGGGGCTTTTTGTTTCTAGGAAGGAATGAATGACTGAACAAACGCGGGCCAACGCCGCGCGCTGGGCATGCGGGTACTGCTTCGCCATGGGCGGCATGGTGCATGGCAGCCTGATGGGCCGGGTGCCGGCACTCAAGAACATGACCGGCGTGGACGAACAGCAGCTGGGCCAGGCCCTGCTGGGCGCGGGAGTCGGCGCGCTGCTGGCGTTCGTGTTCGCCGGCGCTCTGGTGCGCCGGTACGGCAGCCGCGCGATCACGGTCATCTCCGGCTTGGCGCTGATGGCCTGCTTCCCGCTGCTGGGGCTGGCGCCGAACGTCTGGTATCTGGCGGCGGGGCTGCTGCTGGTCGGCCTGACCTTCGCCACCATGGACGTGGCGATGAACACCCAGGCGGTCGAGGTGGAGCGGCGCCTCGGGCGGCCCTGCATCTCCAGCCTGCATGGCATGTACAGCCTCGGCGGGCTGGTGGGTGCGGTGGGCGCTGCAGTTTTCGCCGGGCTGGCGCCAATCTGGCATTTCACGCTGCTGGCGGTCATTGCGGTGGCGATCCTGCCGTTCTTCGCCCGTCAGTTGTTCGAAGGGCGCCCGGAGCCCACAGAGGAGGAGGCGCCAGCCCAACGTGGCTGGCGCCTGCCGCCACCGGCCTTGATCGGTCTGGGTGTGTTGACCTTGTGCGCATTCGTGTCCGAAGGCGCGGTCGCCGACTGGGGCGCCTTGCTGCTGCACCAGGTGATGGGCGCGTCGGAGCGGGTAGCGGCACTGGGCTTCGCGGCGTTCTCCGCGACCATGGTGCTGGGCCGACTGTTCGGTGATCGCCTACGGGTGCGCTTCGCCGACGAAGCGCTGGTGCGCAACCTGGCACTGCTGGCCATCGCGGGGATGCTGTTGGCGTTGTTCAGCCCGTGGGTGGGTGGGGCAATCGCCGGATTCGCGCTGGTCGGCGCAGGGCTGTCGGTGGTGGTGCCGATCCTGATCGGCGCGGCGGGCAATCGGCCGGGCGTCGAGCCTTCGCGCGGTGTGGCTGCGGTGGCGTCGTTCGGTTACGGCGGTTTGCTGCTGGGCCCGCCGTTGATCGGCTTCCTCGCCGAGCACATAGGGCTGCGCCTGTCGCTGTTGGTGGTGATCGGGCTGTGTGCGGGCCTGGTGTTCAAGGCCGGACTGGTGCGCCGTCCGCCCAAGGCGAACGTCTAGAAGGGAAGGGCACCGGCGTCCACAACCGCGCCGGTGCCTTGTTTCTGATCAGTCGTCTTCGTGCATGTGCGACTGCAGGTAGTTCTCCAGACCGACTTTCTGGATCAGGCCCAGTTGGGTTTCCAGGTAGTCGATGTGCTCTTCCTCGGACTCGAGGATGTCCTTGAGCAGGTCGCGGCTGACGTAGTCATGCACGCTTTCGCAATGCACGATGGCGTCGCGCAGGTCCTTGGTGGCCTTGAGTTCCAGGTTCAGGTCGCACTGCAGCATTTCCTGGGTGTTCTCGCCGACCAGCAGCTTGCCCAGGTCCTGCAGGTTGGGCAGGCCTTCGAGGAACAGGATGCGTTCGATGAGCTTGTCGGCGTGCTTCATCTCATCGATGGACTCGTGGTACTCGTGCGCGCCGAGGCGCTTCAGGCCCCAGTCGTTCCACATGCGCGAGTGGAGGAAGTACTGGTTGATGGCGATCAGCTCGTTGCCGAGGATCTTGTTCAGATGCTGGATGACTTTCTTGTCGCCTTTCATGCCGGGGTCCTGCCGTGTGGAGTGGGAGAGATTGAAATTCTCGCCCCCTTATAACCACATGTCAAACATAAGTCCTTGAATTTGTTATAAAAAGGAATATGAATGCGAATGTTTTAATTCCGCATCCCGGCGCTAAACCCCTGAATTGCGGGCATAAAAAAACCGGGCCAGTGCCCGGTTTCTTCGGAATTCCTGCTGAACTGATCAGCGGTATTTTTTTCAGCCCGCCGCGTAGGCCAGGTTGTAGTTCATCGCCTGGGCGCCTTGCAGTTCGCCGAGGGTCTCGCGAACGACCTGCTTGGCCAGGCAGGCGCACTTGCCGCACTGGGTACCGACGCCGGTGCACTCGCGCACTTCGCGATAGTTGCATGCGCCATCGTAGATCGCATCGCGGATCTGAGTATCGGTGACACCTTGGCAGAGGCAGACGTACATGGTTGCACTACTAGTCGCTGTGGGGTTGTTGGAAGCGATACTAATAATAATGAGAATGATTGTCAAAAGTTCCCAGGTACGCATCTGAGGTCTCTGACAAATGGTCATTGGCATCAATGGGTTAGCCCCGCAGGCCCAATGGATTCGGGCGTTGGGCTGAAACACGGAGGCGCCACACCGAGGTGGAGTACCATCAAGCCAGCAGTTCCGATCACCCGGGGCGCCAGGCGTGCCCTGGAGTCCTCTCCGTTCTGGAGGCAGGGAATGAGCGTACTCGTTGGCAAGAAGGCTCCCGATTTCAATGTGGCGGCGGTGTTGGGCACGGGGGAAATCGTCGACAGCTTCGTGCTGTTCGACGCAATCAAGGGCAAGTACGGCCTGCTGTTCTTCTACCCGCTGGATTTCGCATTCGTCTGTCCAACTGAGCTGATTGCCCTGGACCACCGTATTCCCGACTTCCAGGCGCGCAATGTCGAAGTGATCGCGGTGTCCATCGACTCCCACTTCACCCATAACGCCTGGCGCAGCATCCCGGTGGAGAAGGGCGGTATCGGCCCCGTCACCTTCACCTTGGCCGCCGACATCACCCATGAAATCGCCAAGGCCTATGACGTCGAGTCCGAAGGCGGCGTCGCGTTGCGCGGCGCGTTCCTGATCGACAAGGGCGGCATGGTTCGCTCACAGGTCGTCAACGACCTGCCGTTGGGGCGCAACCTGGACGAGCTGCTGCGGTTGGTCGATGCCCTGCAGTTCACCGAGGAGCACGGCCAGGTCTGCCCGGCGAACTGGACGAAGGGTGACATCGGGCTGACCGCTTCGCCCGAAGGTGTCGCCGCTTACCTGGCCGAGCATGCCGGCAAGCTGTAAGACTGCCTGTGGATAAAAAGCCCGCTTCGGCGGGCTTTTTATCGCGGTTAGTTGAAGTCCTTTCACCGGAACGGGTGCTTTCCGTAAGAGCAGAGCTTGTCCGCGAAGGCCCGCAAAGCGGTGTCGATTTCACGCACAGCACCCGCTCCTACCTGATCGGTCCGTGCTCCTGTCAGCCCTCACCCTAACCCTCTCCCAGGGGGAGAGGGGACCGTTCGGTGCAGGATGAATCTTTGGTGTCAGCCGGCACGGACTGCTCCCTCTCCCTTCGGGAGAGGGCTGGGGTGAGGGGAAAATATCGGCACGGGCTTCCCGAGAAAAACAGTTGCTCCTACAAATAGATGCCTACCAGCATGAAAAAGCCCCGCGAGTGCGGGGCTTTTTCATGGAGCGAGTGCAAGTCGATCAGTGATCGTCTTCCATCCAGCCGCCGAACTCCTTCCAGCGGTTGACGATGCCGCAGAACAGCTCGGCGGTCTTCTCGGTGTCGTAACGCGCCGAGTGCGCCTCGCGGTTGTCGAACTCGATCCCGGCGGTCTGGCAGGCCTTGGCCAGGACGGTCTGGCCGTAGGCGAGGCCGGCGAGCGTCGCGGTGTCGAAGCTGGAGAAGGGGTGGAACGGGTTGCGCTTCACGCCGCTGCGGTTGACTGCCGCGTTGAGGAAGCCGAGGTCGAAGCTGCTGTTGTGGCCGACCAGGATCGCCCGCTTGCAGCCATTGGACTTCAGCGACTTGCGGATGCCCCGGAAGATCTCGGTCAGCGCCTGTTCTTCCGGCACGGCCATGCGCAGCGGGTGGTCCAGCTTGATGCCGGTGAACTCCAGTGCGGCCTGCTCGATGTTGGCGCCTTCAAAAGGCTCTACTCGGAAGAAGTAGGTGTGCTCCGGGAACAGGTAGCCACTCTCGTCCATGCCGATGGTGACGGCGGCGATTTCCAGCAGCGCGTCGGTGCCAGCGTTGAAACCGCCGGTCTCCACGTCCACCACGACCGGCAGGTAGCCACGGAAACGGCGCGCCATCGGGTGGCGCGGGCCGGGCGGGAAGGAACCGTCGAGTTCTTCTTCGAAGATTTCGTTCTCGTCACTCATGCCTCGGTCTCCAGCAGGCGCCAGCGCAGTTTCTCGCCGGCACGCAGCGGGACTACATCGAAATCGCCGAACGGCAGCGAGGCCGGGGCTTCCCATTCCTCGCGCACCAGGGTGATGCGGTCGCTGTTACGTGGCAGGCCGTAGAAGTCCGGGCCGTGGAAGCTGGCGAAGCCCTCCAGCTTGTCCAGCGCATTGCGTTGCTCGAAGGCTTCCGCGTACAGCTCGATGGCGGCGTAGGCGGTGTAGCAGCCGGCGCAACCGCAGGCGGCTTCCTTGGCGTGACGCGCGTGGGGTGCCGAGTCGGTGCCGAGGAAGAATTTCGGGCTGCCGCTCACGGCCGCATCCAGCAGGGCTTCCTGGTGGGTGTTGCGCTTGAGGATCGGCAGGCAATAGAAGTGCGGACGAATACCGCCCACCAGCATGTGGTTGCGGTTGTACAGCAGGTGGTGCGCGGTGATGGTGGCGCCGACGTTGGCCGGGGCGGCCTTGACGAAGGCGGCGGCATCGCCGGTGGTGATGTGCTCGAAGACCACCTTGAGGGTCGGGAAACGCTCGACCACGCGGGTCAGGTGCTCGTCGATGAAGCGCTTCTCGCGGTCGAACACGTCGACTTCCGCGCGGGTCACTTCACCGTGCACCAGCAGCGGCAGACCGACTTCGGCCATGGCTTCCAGGACGTGGAAGATGTTGTCGATGCTGGTGACGCCGGAATCGGAGTTGGTGGTGGCGCCGGCCGGGTAGAGCTTGGCGGCGTGCACGAAGCCCGAGGCCTTGGCGGCGCGGACTTCCTCGGCGCTGGTGCGGTCGGTGAGGTAGAGCACCATCAGCGGCTCGAAGCGGCTGCCGGCGGGACGGGCGGCCAGGATGCGCTGGCGATAGGCGTCGGCTTCGGCGGCGTTGCGTACCGGCGGCACCAGGTTCGGCATGATGATGGCGCGGCCGAAAGTGCGGGCGGCGTCGCCGACGGTTTGCGCGAGTGCGGCGCCGTCGCGCAGGTGGATGTGCCAGTCGTCGGGGCGCAGGAGTGTCAGGCGGTCGGACATGCGGATTCCAGGAAGGCGGTTGCAGCGGGAAGAGGGTGAAATGCTACCGGAAAAGGCCGTCGCCGGCACTCGCTATCAAGTTTTGCCAGGGCCGACCGATAGATTCTGGGACGCCTATTTACCTGTGTGGATGCCACCGTGCGCCAGCCTTCTCTTCTTCTGATCGCTCTTTGCACCAGCCTTCCGGCCTGGGGGCTGACCTTCCAGCCGCGCCTGGAAAGCGCCCAGTGGACGGTGGCGGGCGATCAGTTCGAGTGCCGGCTGTCGCAGAGTGTCGGTGGTTTCGGCGTCGGCGAGTTCGTCTGGCGGGCCGGCGAGCAGCCGACCTTCCGTCTCAAGTCCCAGCAGGGCTGGCTGGGCTCCGGCTCCGCGACCTTGTTGGCCGCGGCGCCGCCGTGGCGGCCGGGGCAGGGCGACCTGAACCTGGGCTCGGTACGCGTCGGCTCCGGGGATGTGCCGTTCAACAGCACCCAGCAACAGGCGGGGCGCCTGCTGGGTGGCCTGCTGGAAGGCCGCACGCCGGAAGTCCGACACCGCACCCGCACCGGCGAGAGTTTGCTGGTACGCCTGCTGCCGACGCGTTTCGCCGACGGGTATGCGCAGTTCCAGGACTGTTCGACGAAGATGCTCCCGGTCAACTTCGACCAGGTGCGCCAGAGCCAGGTCGGTTTCCCCGACGGTGGCACCGAGGTCGATGCGCTGGGCCGCGCCAAACTGGACATCATCCTGCAGTACATGAAGGCCGACCCGACGGTGAATCGCATCGAACTGGACGGTCATTCGGACAACACCGGCAATCGCCTGGCCAACCGCGAAGCCTCGCGGCGTCGCGCCATTGCGGTAATGGAGTACCTGAAGGCCAATGGCGTTGCCGAATCGCAGATCACCGTGCGCTTCTATGGCGAGCGCTATCCGCTGGTGAAGAACACCTCCGCCGCCAACCGCGCCCAGAATCGTCGGGTGACGGTGAACCTCTCCCGTGAGGCGGTCATCGAGGAAGCGCCCGCCGAGCCGGTCGCGCCCGTGGCGCCAACGCCCCCCGCGCCGGCTGCGGCCAGCGCTCCGACAAAAGGGGCGTCTACCGCGCCCGCCATGCCTGCCGCCAACGCCCCCGCGCCCACCGCCGCACCCAAGGGTTGAACCTGCGGCGGCGGGTCGCACCGACGATAGTATTTGTCGCTTTGTCGTCAAAAGCTGTCGCCCCTCTGTAAATTATCCCGAGCGGACAGTAGAATCGGTCCCTTTCGTGACAACCCCCGTGGAGTTGAGTGGCATGGCGGACGTGAAGAAGGTAGTCCTGGCGTATTCCGGTGGCCTGGACACCTCCGTGATTCTGAAGTGGCTGCAGGATACCTATAACTGCGAAGTGGTGACCTTTACCGCTGACCTGGGTCAGGGCGAGGAGGTCGAGCCGGCCCGCGCCAAGGCCAAGCAGATGGGCGTGAAAGAGATCTTCATCGAGGACCTGCGAGAAGAGTTCGTCCGCGATTTCGTCTTCCCGATGTTCCGTGCCAACACCGTCTACGAAGGCGAGTACCTGCTGGGTACTTCCATCGCCCGCCCGCTGATCGCCAAGCGCCTGATCGAGATCGCCAACGCCACCGGCGCTGACGCCATCTCCCACGGCGCCACCGGCAAGGGCAACGACCAGGTTCGCTTCGAGCTGGGCGCCTACGCGCTCAAGCCGGGCGTCAAGGTCATCGCTCCCTGGCGCGAGTGGGACCTGCTGTCCCGCGAGAAGCTGATGGACTACGCCGAAACCCACAACATCCCGATCGAGCGTCACGGCAAGAAGAAATCGCCGTACTCCATGGATGCCAACCTGCTGCACATCTCCTATGAAGGCGGCGTGCTGGAAGACACCTGGACCGAGCACGAAGAGGACATGTGGAAGTGGACCGTCTCCCCGGAGAAGGCCCCTGAAACCGCGACCTATATCGAGCTGACCTACCGCAAGGGCGACATCGTCGCCATCGACGGCAAGGACATGACCCCGGCGCAGGTGCTCACCGAGCTGAACCGCATCGGCGGCGCCAACGGCATCGGCCGTCTCGACATCGTCGAGAACCGCTACGTCGGCATGAAGTCCCGTGGCTGCTACGAGACCCCCGGCGGCACCATCATGCTCAAGGCGCACCGTGCCATCGAGTCGATCACCCTGGACCGCGAAGTCGCTCACCTGAAGGACGAGCTGATGCCGCGCTACGCCAAGCTGATCTACACCGGCTACTGGTGGAGCCCGGAGCGCGAGATGCTCCAGCAGATGATCGATGCCTCCCAGGAGTACGTGAACGGCGTCGTGCGCCTGAAGCTGTACAAGGGCAACGTCATCGTGGTTGGCCGCAAGTCCGACGACTCGCTGTTCGATGCCAACATCGCGACCTTCGAGGAAGACGGCGGCGCCTACAATCAGGCCGATGCCGCTGGCTTCATCAAGCTCAACGCGCTGCGCATGCGTATCGCCGCGAACAAGGGTCGCAAGCTGTTCTGATAAGCTGGCGTCTCCCGTGACAAGCAAACCCCGGCCACGAGCCGGGGTTTGTGTTTATAAGCCCGCTATCCGGGCACCTGATGAGGAAAGAATCGATGAGACTGCTGCATACCATGCTGCGCGTCGGCGACATGGACAAATCCATCGCCTTCTACACCGAAGTCCTGGGCATGACCCTGCTGCGCCGCAAGGATTACCCGGACGGCCAATTCACCCTGGCCTTCGTCGGCTACGGCAGCGAGGACGAGAACAGCGTCATCGAGCTGACCTACAACTGGGGCGTGGACAAATACGAGCTGGGTACCGGCTACGGTCACATCGCCCTGGAAGTGGCCGACGTCTACAAGGCCTGCGAGGACATCCGCTCCCGCGGCGGCAAGATCACCCGCGAGCCGGGCCCGATGAAGCATGGCACCAGCGTCCTGGCCTTCGTCGAAGACCCGGACGGCTACAAGATCGAGCTGCTGAGCCCGCAGCGCAAGGACTGATCCTTCGGCTTGGCCGAAGCGTCCCTGGAGAAACCCCGCCAACCCGGCAGTGTTTTTCTTTTCCGGCGGTCATTCAGAAAACCGCCGCAGCGGTCATACTCAAATGGCATCGACGCGGGACGCGTCGATTGCGGAAGCAGTTTCCGCCATTTGCTTGTCAGATACTCAGGAGCAGCGCTGCGGGCCGGAGAACCCCCGCCGCGTGGCACCTGACAATGACGGCCGAATGGACGGCCGCATCGATTTATCGGAAGGCCCGCGCCACGGCGCCCGGCTTCCTTCGTCAAGGAATACAGCATGTCCCCAAGACCGGTAAACAATGCCTCGGTCAGCCCCAAGGGCAGCCTCGAAACCCTCTCCCAACGTGAAGTGCACCAGCTCAGCGAAGCGGGCTCGGGCAGCACCTACAAACTCTTCCGCCAGTGTGCCCTGGCCATCCTCAACACCGGCACGCAGATCGACAACGCCAAGCACATCCTCGATGCCTACCGCGACTTCGAGCTGGAAATCCACCAGCAGGACCGCGGTGTGCGCCTGGAACTGTTCAACGCGCCGGCCGACGCCTTCGTCGACGGCGAGATGATCGCCAGTACCCGCGAGATGCTCTTCAGCGCCCTGCGCGACATCGTCTACACCCAGAACGCGCTGAACAGCCGGCGCTTCGGCCTGGACAGCTCGGCCGGCATCACCGATTACGTCTTCCACCTGCTGCGCAACGCTCGCGCGCTGCATGCCGGCGTGGAGCCGAAGATCGTCGTCTGCTGGGGCGGTCACTCCATCAGCACCAACGAGTACAAGTACACCAAGAAGGTCGGCCACGAGCTGGGCCTGCGCAGCCTCGACGTCTGTACCGGCTGCGGTCCGGGCGTGATGAAGGGCCCGATGAAGGGCGCCACCATCGGCCACGCCAAGCAACGCATCACCGACGGTCGCTATATCGGCTTGACCGAGCCGGGCATCATCGCCGCCGAGGCGCCGAACCCGATCGTCAACGAGCTGGTGATCCTGCCGGACATCGAGAAGCGCCTGGAGGCCTTCGTCCGCGTCGGCCACGGCATCATCGTGTTCCCCGGCGGTGTCGGCACGGCGGAGGAGTTCCTCTACCTGCTGGGCATTCTCATGCACCCGGAGAACCAGGACATGCCGTTCCCCCTGGTGCTCACCGGCCCGCGCAGCGCGGCGGCGTACATCGAACAGTTGCACGCCTTCGTCGGCGCGACCCTGGGCGAGGCGGCGCAGCAGCGCTATCGCATCATCATCGACGACCCGGCGGAAGTCGCGCGGGAAATGAGTGAGGGCCTGAAGCGGGTCAAGCAGTTCCGCCGCGAGCGCAACGACGCCTATCACTTCAACTGGTTGCTGAAGATCGACGAGGGCTTCCAGCGTCCGTTCGAACCGACCCACGAGAACATGGCCGGGCTGGACCTGGGCCGCGACGTGCCGCCCCACGAACTGGCGGCGAACCTGCGCCGGGCGTTCTCCGGCATCGTCGCCGGCAACGTGAAGGATCGTGGCATCCGCATGATCGAGGAGTTCGGCCCGTACGAGATCCACGGTGATGCGGCGATCATGGAGCCGTTGGACGCGCTGCTGCAGGCGTTCGTCGAGCAGCACCGGATGAAGTTGCCGGGTGGTGCGGCGTACGAGCCTTGTTACCGGGTAGTGCAGCGCAGTGCGGCATTTGCGGGCTGACTGAAAGCCGGCGAGTGGCAGAGGACAATTCCCTCTCCCTCTGAGCGGGGCGCGTAGCCAGGGTTAGGGTGAGGGGCGCCGGTAAGCACGGTGTCAGGGCTGGCCCTCACCCCCGCCCTCTCCCGGAGGGAGAGGGAGCCGTTCGAGCAGGCGGATGTGGTGGATTCAACCTGACAGTAAAAACAAAAAGCCCCGCCAGGTTGCGGGGCTTTTTCATGCGGGCTTTACGTCCAGGACTTACATTCAGGAGCAGGCTTACAGATCGAAATCGTAGTCGGACAGCTGACGTTGCAGGCGACGTTCTTCGAGGTAGTTGTCGATGATGCGGCGCTTGGTCAGGTTGGTCTTGGCGACTTCCGCCGTGGCTTCAGCGCTGTCGTCGCTGTCTTCCGTGCTGACATCGTCCTCGAGTTCGAGGTCTTCTTTGTCGTTTGCCATTCGGTGCACTCCACAACACGGGGTGTGTTGGCGCCCCTTATAACGACAAAGGACCGGGCGGTAAAAAAGATTTTTTCAATCGGACTGAAGGATTTTTCCGATAACGCTCAATCGTCCGAAGTCTTGTGCTTGTACTCGCACAGGTCCTCGATCCGGCAGCTGCCACACTGCGGCTTGCGCGCCTTGCAGACGTAGCGCCCGTGCAGGATCAGCCAGTGGTGCGCGTCCAGCAGGTATTCCTTGGGCACGAACTTGAGCAGCTTGCGTTCCACCTCCAGCACATTGCGCCCCGGCGCGATGTTGGTGCGGTTGGATACGCGGAAGATGTGGGTGTCCACCGCCATCGCCGGCTGTCGGAAAGCCGTGTTGAGGACCACGTTGGCCGTTTTGCGGCCCACGCCGGGCAAGGCCTCCAGGTCTTCGCGGTTCTCCGGCACCTGGCTGCCGTGCTTCTCGATGAGGATACGGCAGGTCTCGATGGTGTTCTTCGCCTTGCTGTTGTACAGGCCGATGGTCTTGATGTACTCCGACAGGCCCTCCACGCCCAGGGCGTAGATCGCTTCCGGGGTATTGGCCACCGGATAGAGCTTGGCGGTGGCCTTGTTCACCCCCACGTCGGTGGCCTGGGCGGAGAGCAGCACCGCGATGAGCAGCTCGAAGGGCGAGCTGTAGGCCAGTTCGGTCTCGGGGTTGGGATTGTCTTCTTTAAGTCGGCGGAAAATCTCCGCGCGCTTGGCGGCATTCATTCGATCACTCCGGTCACGCGGACGCGTTGGCGCTCAGTGGCGGGTACGTCGCCCGCCTGCGCCTTGGCGCGTTCCGCCAGGCTTTCATCAATACGGTTCTTGAGGGCGATCAGCAGGCCCAGCACCAGGAAGGCGCCGGGTGGCAGCACCGCCAGCAGCAGGCCCTGGTAGCCGGGGATCTGTACTTTCCAGTCGGCGGCGGTGGGGCCGAACAGCAGCTCCATACCGGCCAGCAGGGTGCCATGGCCGAGCAGCTCGCGCAGGGTGCCGACGGTCAGCAGGACGAGGGCGAAGCCCAGCCCCATCATCAAGCCGTCGAAGGCCGAGCGCGCCACATTGTTGTTCGCCGCGAAGGAATCCGCGCGGCCGAGGATCACGCAGTTGGTGGTGATCAGCGGGACGAAGATCCCCAGCACCTGGTACAGCTCGTAGCGCCAGGCCTGCATCAGCAGTTCGATGCAGGTGGTCAGCGCGGCGATGATCAGGATGAAGACGGGCAGGCGCACGGCCTGGCTGAGGGAGCCACGGATCAGCGCGACGGCGCTGCTGGAAAGGACCAGCACGACGATGGTCGCCAAGCCCAGGCCGAGGGCTTTGACCATGGAGTTGCTGGTGCCCAGCAGTGGGCAGAGGCCGAGCAGTTGTACCAGCCCCGGGTTGTTCTTCCACAGGCCCTGCAGGGCGATTTCGCGGTAGCCGAGACTATTCATGGCGGTCTCCCGTAATGGCGGGGGCGAGCTCGGCGTTGAGCAACTGGGCCTTGTGCGCGTCGAAATACTGCAGCGCCAGGTGCGTGGCCTTGACCACGGCGCGCGGGGTGACGGTGGCGCCGGCGAACTGGTCGAACTGGCCGCCGTCCTTCTTAACTTTCCAGCCGTTGTCACCCGGATCAGTCAGCGAACGGCCGTCGAAGCCGTGCAGCCAATCGCTCTTGCCCAGCTCGATACGGTCGCCCTGGCCCGGCGTTTCATGATGCGCTACGACCCGCACGCCGAGCAGGCGGCCTTGCGCGGTGACACCCACCAGCAGTTGGATGGAGCCGCCATAGCCGTCCCGCGCCACGGGTTGGAGCACCACCGCCGTTGCCTGGCCCTGGCGGCGAGCGATGAAGGCCGGCGCCGGTTCGTCGCGGCCGAGCAGTTTCGGGTCGAGGGTACTGACCTGGTCTTCCAGCGGATGGTTGTCGTAGCTGCCTTGCGGCAGCAGCTCCAGAATCGTGCGGCCGCGTGCCTCGCGCTGGACCGTGTCGATTCGCTGCGCGGTGAACTGGTGGACGGCTGCCACCACGCCGGCGGCGATCGATGCGACCACGCCCAGCGCCAGGACGCTCTTCAGCAACTCGCGGTTCATCGGTCACCTGCCTTGAAACCGCTCTCGGGCTTCTTGTGCCCGTAGGTGCGCGGGCGGGTGAAGTAGTCGATGGTCGGCGCGGCGAGGTTCATCAGCAGTACGGCGAAGGCCAGGCCATCCGGGTAGCCGCCCCAGGCGCGGATCACGTAGGTGAGCACGCCGACACCGATGCCGAATACCAGGCGGCCCCGGTTGCTGGTGGCGCCGGACACCGGGTCGGTGACGATGAAGAAGGCGCCGAGCATGGTCGCGCCGCTGAACAGGTGCAGCAGCGGCGAGCCGTGGGAGTCGGAGCCCGAACCGTTCCAGAACAGCAGGCTCATGACGAACAGTCCCCCGAGCATGCCCACCGGCGCGTGCCAGGTGAACAGCTTGCGCCAGAGCAGGAACAGGCCGCCGGCGAGGAAAGCCAGGTTGACCAGTTCCACGCCGCGCCCGCCGACGCTGCCGAAGGCCGGGGACTGCGCCAGGAGTTCTTCCATGGTCAGGCTGTGGTTGTTGCGCACCACGTCCAGCGCGGTGGCGCCGACCCAGGCGTCCGGCGCCACGCTGGCGAAGCCGAAAATCTGCCGTAACCCGTCGCCGAATCCCGGTGCGCTGTCCGGCGTTGGCCATTGGCTCATCAGTTGCGGGAAGGACACCAGCACCACCGCGTAGCCGACCATGGCGGGGTTGAACGGGTTCTGCCCGAGGCCGCCGTAGAGGTGTTTGCCGAAGATCAGCGCAAACACCACCGCAACGCCGCTCAACCACCAGGGCGCATAAGGCGGCAGCGCGAGGGCGAGCAGCACGGCGGTGACCAGCGCGCTGCCGTCCTTGAGGAAGAATGCCAGTGGGCGGTCGCGCAACTTCAGCAGGATGGCTTCGGTGCTGAGCGCGAGCAGGCTGCACCAGAGCAGGTTGAACAGCGTGCCCGCGCCGTACAGGCCGATCAGCACCAGGGCGCCGGGCGCGCAGGCGGTGAGCAGCGTCAGCATGATCTTCTGCGTACGGTTGCCGCCAGTGGCGTGGGGCGATGTGATGCGCGGCAGTTTCATTGGGGGCCCTCTGCGCTGGCGTTGGCCACGGCGCGTTCGGCGGCGTCCAGGCGGGCGCGGGCGCTGGCCAGGGCTTCATTGCCGGCGCCTTCGCGTTCGAGTTTCTTTAGGTCGGCGCGGGCGTAGGCCAGCTCCGTCTTGGCGGCGCGCAGGGCAGCGCTTACCGGGCGCTTGTCGGTGCGCACCAGCTCCGGTGGAGCCTTGCCGCTGGCATCTTCGGCGGCGTGCAGGGCTTTTTCGGCGGCGGCCAGCGTGGCGCGGAGGGCGGCCATGTGTTCCTCGGAAACGCCGTCGTGTTCGGCCTGGCGCAGCGCGTCGCGCTGGCTGACGTAATGCTGCTTGGCCTGGCGCAGGGCCAGAACACCGTCGACAGGCTCGATGGACGTCGATGACGTCGACCCGACAGCGTTCTGCAGTTCGCCGAGTTGATGCTCGATGCGTTCGACATCCTCGCGCAGGGATGTGAGTGTCGCGCGCTGCTCATCCGTGGGTGACTCGCCGAAGGCCTTCTCCGATTTCTTCAACTGGGCGCGGGCCATGGCGGCGTTGATCTTCGCTTTCTTGAGTGCGGCGTCATCGGCGGCCGGCGCAACGACTGGGGCCGGCGCGACGCTGGTGCTTTCCGATTCGGCGGCAGCCAGCGCGGCCTTGGCCTCTTCGGCGGCGCTACGCAATTCGGCCACCTGGGCGCGCAACTGATCCGTGTCATGGGCGGCCAGTTGCTTCTCGGCTTTCTTCAGCGCCACCTGGGCCATGCTCGCTTCGATCTTCAGGCGCTTGATCTGGTCCGGCGCATTGCCCACCGCCTTCTCGGCCTTCACGCGCTCGATCACCGATTGGGCGGCCGGTGTGCTGGGTACCTCGACCGTCGTTTCGTCTTCCTGTACGCGCGCGGCGCGTTCCTGGCGGGCGAGCCGTTCGGCGGCGCGGTGTTGCTCTTCACCGCGCAGGCGATCCTGGCGCTGTTCGAAGCGCCGGCGCGATCGCTCGGCCTTCAGTTGACGCTGTTCCAGTTCGCGGATCTCGGCCTTGGAGGCGCGGTAGTACTGCACCAGCGGAATGCTCGACGGGCAGACATAGGCGCAGGCGCCGCACTCGATGCAGTCGAACAGGTTGTGCGCCAGGAGCTGGTCATGATCCTCGCCGAGAGCGAAAAAGTGCAGTTGCTGCGGCAGCAGGCTGGCCGGGCAGACCTGCGCGCAGTCGCCGCAGCGGATGCACGGCATGGCGAGCGCCGGCAGCGGCAGTTCCTCGTGGGTGGCGGCCAGCAGGCAGTTGGCGGTCTTGATCAGCGGCACCTCCAGCGAAGGCAGGCTGTCGCCCATCAGTGGACCGCCGAGCAGCAGGCGGTCGAGCCTGCCATGGTCGAGGCCGGCGAAGTCCAGTAGCTCGCCCACCGGCGTGCCGATCAGCGCTTCGACGTTGCAGGGGTGTTGCAGCGCTGCGCCCGTCAGTGTGGTGATGCGCGAGATCAGTGGCCGACCGCGCTGTACGGCATCGGCCACGGCGACGGCGGTGGCGACGTTGACGCAGAGCATGCCGATATCTGCCGGCAGTCCGCCGGAGGGGACTTCGCGGCCGGTGAGAATCTGGATCAGCTGGCGCTCGCCGCCGGATGGATAACAGGTCGGGATCGCCTGCAACCGGATGTTCCGCTCGCCGATGGCGGCCTGCACGGCGGCGATGGCCTGGGGCTTGTCGTCCTCGATGCCGATCAGCACCTCTTCTGGCTGGAGGATGTGCATCAGCACGTCGATGCCTTCCAGCAGTTCGGCGGCGCGCTCTCGCATCAGCAGGTCGTCGCAGCTGATGTAGGGCTCGCATTCCGCACCGTTGATGATCAGGGTGTGCAGGTCGTCCTGCGCGCGCGCGGCCAGCTTGGCGGCAGTGGGAAAGCCCGCGCCGCCAAGCCCGGCGATGCCGGCGCGGCGGATGCGCGCCAGCAGTTCGACGCCTGAGAGGGACGCGTACTCGACAATCGGATCGAGCGCTGCCCACTCCTCCGCGCCGTCACTTTCGATGACGATGGCTGGCGCCGCCAGCCCGGAGGTGTGCGGATAGGGTTGTTCGCCCAGCGCCACCACGGTGCCGGAGGTCGGCGCATGCAGTGCGGCGCTGATGGCGCTGCCGGCTTCGGCGATGAGCTGGCCCTTGAGCACGCGCTGGCCGATGTCGACGCAGGGCACGGCGGGCTCGCCGATGTGCTGTTGCAGCGGCAGCACCAGGCGGCGCGGCAGCGGCGGCCGCTGGATAGGTGTCCGGGTCGACTGCTGCTTGTTGTCCGGCAGGCTCAGGCCGCCGGGGAAACGCCAGACCTGCGCGCTCATGCCGCTTGCTCCCGGTCGCTGTGGATCAGCCGACTCTGCGGCAGCGGCCAGGTCCAGTCGGCGACGTTCGCGGGCAGGTCGCGCATCTCGATGCAATCCACCGGGCAGGGTTCCATGCACAGGTCGCAGCCGGTGCATTCGTCGACGATCACCGTGTGCATCAGCTTGGCGGCGCCGACGATGGCGTCCACCGGGCAGGCCCGGATGCACTTGGTGCAGCCGATGCACTCGGCCTCGCGGATGTAGGCCACGCGCAGCGGCGTTTCTTCGGTGGCGTCCAGTGGCAGCGGCTCGACGTCCAGCAGGTCGGCGAGAGCGGCGATGGTCGCGGCGCCGCCGGGCGGGCACTTGTTGATTGCATCGCCTTCGGCGATCGCCTGGGCGTAGGGCTTGCAGCCTGCGTAACCGCACTGCCCGCACTGGGTCTGCGGCAGCAGGTCGTTGATCTGTTCGGCGGTGGGTTCGCCCGCGACGTTCACCCGTACCGAGGCGTAGCGCAGCGCCACAACGCCCGCGAGGCAAGCCAGGATGATCAGCAGTGCCGCGATCATGGCTTGAGCAACCCGCTGAAGCCCATGAACGCCAGGGACATCAGCCCTGCGGTGATCATGCCGATGGCCGCACCCTTGAATGGCTTGGGTACGTCGGCGATGGCGATGCGCTCGCGCAGGGCGGCGAAAAGCACCAGTACCAGCGAGAAGCCGAGCCCGGCGCCGAAGCCCTGGAAGGTGGACTGCAGGAAGCCGAACTCGGGCTTGTTGGCGTTGAGCAGCGCGACGCCGAGGACAATGCAGTTGGTGGTGATCAGCGGCAGGAAGATGCCCAGCACGCGGGCGAGCAGGGGGCTGGTCTTCTTCACCAGCAGCTCGGTGAGCTGCACGACCAGGGCGATGACCAGGATGAAGCTGATGGTGCGCAGGAATTCCAGGTCCAGCGGCCGCAGCACGTAGTGCAGCAGGATGTAGCTGCACGCCGAGGCGAGGGTGAGGACGAAGGTGGTCGCCAGGGCGAGGGCAAGCGCCGTCTCGATCTTGCGCGACACGCCCTTGAACGGGCAGATGCCGAGGAACTGCACCAGCACGAAGTTGTTGACCAGAATGGCGCTGACCAGGATCAGGGCGAGTTCGGTCATGGTCGCGCGCTCGCAGCCGGGCGCGAGGGGAGGCGGATCATGCTCGGAGACCGGTGGTCGGCGGGTTGCTGGCGGCGAGATGGCATAGGTCGAATACAAGGTGCGAAGTAGGTAATTGTACCTCCCCGAAATCAGTTGCGGTGCCAGGGGCGGCGGGAGGAACATCGACGGCTGCCGAACCTGATCGGTTCCCCTCACGGAAGTCGCGATGCGCAAAACTCTGTCCGGACGCCTCACCGCACTTTGCCTGCTGTTCTCCAGTGGCCTGGCTTCGGCCGCCCCCTTTACTACGGCTGACCTGGTCAGTTGGCCGCGGATGAATGTCGCCGATTTCGCCTGCCTGCTGGAACAGCGTACCGGTCACGCCGACGCGCAGTTCAGCTGCGCCGCCAGCAAGAAGCTGAGCAACTGGGGTGACGCCTGCCATGACACCGACCTCAGCTACGCCGGCCCGCAGTTGCCCGAAGCCCTGGCGCGGCAGTTGAGTCCGCACGTCACGGCAGTAGACCTGGACTGGGAGTACGGGCGCCTGCAGTCGGTGAACGTCACCTTCGACAAGATCATGACCGCGGAGGAAGTCGCGGACATCTTCCCGGACGTGAACCTGGAAGATCCGACGTCGCGGGAAAACCTGAGCAACGCCTCGCTGCAGGACTGCGCCGAGGACGCCTCCTGCCTATACCTCGAAGGCTTCGAGCACATGGGTGGCGGGGATGTGGACTGCGAGGGCGCTCAGTAGGCCTGAGGCAGCCCCACCGAAGGCGGGGAGTCCGTGTCACGCAGCTCGCTTCGTGGCGCGTCGGGTTCCGAGTTTGCGCCACAGCCAGCGCAGGATCAGCCCCGCGACCAGCAGCACGACCAGTAGTGGCAGGCCGAAGGCGGCCACCTGGATGGCGTTGACGGTGCCGTCGGTGAGTTCGTCCAGCGAATTGCCGAAGGCCTTGCCGATGCGCGACCAGCGCCCGGTCGGCTGGTATTCGCTGGAGAAGTCCAGGGTCAGCAGGTTGGTGGCGATGCGGCGTTGCTGCTGGGCTGCGTCCTGGCGCGCGGCGTGCAGTTGCTGCTCGACTTCGGCGGTGGCCTTGGCCAGCGCCAGCAGGTCGCTGACGCTCATGTCCTTGCGGCCCTGGAAGCCTTGCAGGGTCTGATATTCGCGCTCCAGGCGCTCGCGCAGCTGCTGGTTGTCGCTGACGGCCTGGGCGAGGTCTTCGGCCTGGGTGCGGCGGCTTTGCAGTTGGCCGCCTTCGGCCGCGAGGGCGACGAGCTTTTCCACACCATCGGGGACGATGCGAACCACAAGATGCGCGTTGCGCATCTGGCTGTCGCCGCTCTGCTCGATGGCGATCAGCTCGCAGGGGCCGAAGCGGTCCAGGGTGCAGGCATCGCGGGAGGCGGCCAGCTGCGCGTCGATGCGCTCACTGGCCAGGCGGATGCCGACCTGGTGTTCGTAGGCGAGGAAGGAGCCGGCTTTCGCCGCTTCCCCTTGGAAAGCGGCGCCGGAATTGGCTGCGTGCTCCGAAGAGGCGCCGCAGCCGGCGAGGGCGGCGCTCAGGGCGAGCGCTGCCCCGTGGTGCAGTTTCATCGTTGGCCTCCTTGCCGTCCGACGCTTACTTGACGCGCTGACCCGGCTTGGCGCCGCTGTCCGGGCTGAGCAGGTAGATCTCTTCACCGCCGGGGCCGGCGGCCAGGACCATGCCTTCGGAGACGCCGAACTTCATCTTGCGCGGAGCCAGGTTGGCCACGTACAGGGTCAGGCGACCTTCGAGCTTGCTCGGGTCCGGGTAGGCGCTCTTGATGCCGGAGAACACGTTGCGTTTCTCGTCGCCGATGTCCAGGGACAGGCGCAGCAGCTTGTCGGCGCCTTCGACGAACTCGCACTTCTCGATCAGCGCGATGCGCAGGTCGACGGCGGCGAAGGCGTCGAAGTTGATTTCCGCGGCCAGCGGGTCCTTGGTCAGTTCACCGTTGCCGGCGGGTTTTGGGGCGCTGGCGAGAAGGTCTTCCTTGGAGGCTTCGATCATGGCTTCGATTTTCGCGGGCTCGATACGGGTCATCAGCGGGTTGAACGGGTTCAGTTGGTGATTGGCCAACAGTTGCTCGTGGTCGGCCCATTTCAGCGGGGCGACGTTGAGGAAGGCTTCGGCGGCAACGGCCAGTTTCGGCAACACGGGCTTGAGGAAGATCACCAGTTGGCGGAACAGGTTCACGCCCAGGGCGCAGATGGCCTGGACCTCATCCTGCTTGCCTTCCTGCTTGTTCAGCGACCAGGGCGCCTTGTCGGCGATCCAGGCGTTGGCCTGGTCGGCCAGGGCCATGATCTCGCGCATGGCGCGGCCGAAGTCGCGGGCTTCGTAGGCGGCAGCGATGCTCGGTGCCGCGTCCTTGAAGGCCTGGGCCAGTTCCGGCGCCGGGTTGGCGTCCACCAGCAGGCCGTTGTTGCCCTTGTGGATGAAGCCGGCGCAACGGCTGGCGATGTTCACTACCTTGCCGACCAGGTCGGAGTTGACCTTCTGCACGAAGTCCTCGAGGTTAAGGTCGAGGTCGTCCACGCCGCGGCCCAGCTTGGAGGCGTAGTAGTAGCGCAGGTATTCCGGGTCCAGGTGATCCAGGTAGGTGCGCGCCTTGACGAAGGTGCCGCGCGACTTGGACATCTTCTGGCCGTTGACGGTCAGGTAGCCGTGCACGTTCAGCGCGGTCGGCTTGCGGTAGCCGGCGCCTTCGAGCATGGCCGGCCAGAACAGCGCGTGGAAGTTGACGATGTCCTTGCCGATGAAGTGGTACAGCTCGGCGTCGGAGCCCTGTTTCCAGTAGGCGTCGAAGTCCAGTTCCGGACGGCGCGCGCAGAGGTTCTTGAAGCTGGCCATGTAGCCGATCGGCGCGTCCAGCCAGACGTAGAAGTACTTGCCCGGCGCGTCGGGGATCTCGAAGCCGAAGTAGGGTGCATCGCGGGAGATGTCCCATTCCTGCAGGCCGGAGTCCAGCCACTCGGCGAGCTTGTTGGCCACCGATTCCTGCAGGGCGCCGCTGCGGGTCCACTGCTGCAGCATGGCCTGGAAGTCAGGCAGCTTGAAGAAGTAGTGCAGCGATTCCTTGAGCACCGGGGTGGCGCCGGAGATCGCCGATTTCGGGTCCTTCAGCTCGGTGGGCGCATAGGTCGCGCCGCAGGCTTCGCAGTTGTCGCCGTACTGGTCGGCGGTGCCGCACTTGGGACAGGTGCCCTTGATGAAGCGATCGGCCAGGAACATCTGCTTTTCCGGGTCGAAGTACTGGGTCACCGGACGGGTGGCGATGTGGCCGGCTTCGCGCAGCTTCAGGTAGATGGCCGAGGACAGCTCGCGGTTCTCTTCCGAATGGGTCGAATGGTAGTTGTCGAACTCCACCAGGAAGTCGGCGAAATCGCCCATGTGCTCGGCGCGCACGCCATCGATCAGTTGCTCGGAGGTGATGCCTTCGCGCTCGGCGCGCAGCATGATGGCCGAGCCGTGGGCATCGTCCGCGCACACGTACACCGCCTGATTGCCACGCATCTTCTGGAAGCGAACCCAGATGTCGGTCTGGATGTACTCCAGCATGTGACCGAGGTGGATCGAACCATTGGCGTAGGGCAGGGCGCTGGTGACGAGGATCTTGCGGGCTTCGGACATGATGATCGGCCGTTCCGGTTAAAACGAGGGAATCGGCAACTATATAGGGCTGGGGCGAAACTTTCACCCGTGGGCCGCCTGGCAGTAGGGGAGGGGCGACTGCGACGGATTGGCGCCGGAGTCTGCTTTGTGTAGGAGCGGAGCTTCTCCGCGAATTCCCGGCATGGCCGGGATGGCATCGTGGGCCTGGGCACCGGCCTGGCGGCCGGATCGCGGACAAGGTCCGCTCCTACGGGAGTGAGACGGCCCTGATGATCCCGAGCAAGGCCGCGACGACAGGCGTAAGATACCCGCCCATTCTGCTCAGTCTTTCATCGGGAGTACCCATGGGCGCCGCCAACCGAGCCACGGTGGAAAACCTTCTCCGCCAGATCAACGACCCTCACACCGGCCAGAACCTGCTGGACGCCGGCTACCTGCGCGAGCTGGACATCCAGGGCGGGCGCATCTCGCTGACCCTGGAACTTGGCTACGCCGCCGGCCTGTTCAAGAACGGCCTGGCGCAGACCGTGCAGTTGGCCCTGGAAGCGCTGGACGGCGTTGACTCCGCGCAGGTCAAGGTGGAAACCCATATCGCCGCGCACAAGGCCCAGGCCCAGGTGCCGGGCATGAGCAACGTGAAGAACATCATCGCCGTCGCCTCCGGCAAGGGCGGCGTGGGCAAGTCCACCACCGCCGCCAACCTCGCGCTGGCGCTGGCCCGCGAAGGCGCCAAGGTCGGCATCCTCGACGCCGACATCTATGGCCCGAGCCAGGGCATCATGTTCGGCATCCCCGAAGGCACCCGGCCGAAGATCCGCGACCAGAAGTGGTTCATCCCGCTGGAAGCCCACGGCGTGGAAGTCATGTCCATGGCCTTCCTCACCGACGACAACACCCCGGTGGTCTGGCGAGGCCCGATGGTCTCCGGCGCGCTGATCCAGTTGATCACCCAGACGGCCTGGAATGACCTCGACTACCTGGTGATCGACATGCCGCCGGGTACCGGCGATATCCAGCTGACCCTCGCGCAAAAAGTCCCAGTGGCCGGCGCGGTGATCGTTACCACGCCGCAGGACCTGGCCCTGCTGGACGCCAAGAAGGGCGTGGAGATGTTCCGCAAGGTGAATATCCCCGTGCTGGGCGTGGTCGAGAACATGGCCGTGCACATCTGCTCCAATTGTGGCCACGCCGAGCACCTGTTCGGCGAGGGCGGTGGCGAGAAGCTGGCCGCGCAGTTCGGCGTCGACCTGCTGGCCTCGCTGCCGTTGTCCATGGCCATCCGCATGCAGGCTGACGGCGGCAAACCCACCGTGGTTGCCGACCCGGAAAGCCAGTTGGCGATGATCTACCAGGAAACCGCGCGCTGCGTCGGCGCCCGCATCGCCCTGAGCGAGAAGGCTGCGCCGGACATGCCGAACATCTCCATCAGCGACGACTGATCCGGAAGCTCTGCAATGCGCAAGGATGCAAAAACCGCCGCCGGCTGGCTGCTGGCGGCGTGCATGGGCCTCACCGGCTCATTGGCCTGGGGCGCCGACGAGGACTCCGCCGACTGGCAGGCCCAGTGCGTGATCGGCGGCAAGCCGGTGACCCTGGACTTCCGCTCCGCCTCGGGCGATGCCTTCGAGGACGACATGGCCGTGCAGGCGCGCCGCGCCGACGGCGCCGTCGTTACCTTGCCGCTGCCGCCCGCGCTCTACCACGCCAGCGGGCTGCTCGGCAGCCCGAAGAGCGCCTGCGACCCTGTGCCGCTGCTGGACATGGGCGACGGCCTGGGGCTGATGCTTCTGGTGCGCGACAACCGCCCCGGACTGCCGGTGGTGGATTCGCTGCTGCTCGACCTCGCCACCCTGCAGGTTGTGGATAAGCGCCTGGGCGACCCCGGCGCCGTGGAAGGCTTGCTGAAAACCGCCAGCCTGGTGCTTCGCCAGTCCGCGAATGGCGTCGATCTGCGCCTGGTGCGTGAAGCCGTGCCCGGTGCGGAGTGCGACTGTGCCGACGCTTATGCCGAGGATTGGCTGCGTTTCTCCGTGGATCAGCGGAAATTGCGCACGACCTGGCTGCCCTGAGCATCGCCAGCGCTTGACCGCCGGCCCTTTGCCCCGAAGGGCCGGCCCCGGTAAGATTCGCCTTCTTTTTCAACCGCCGCACAGGACACCCGCCATGAGCATCAAATCGGACAAGTGGATTCGCCGCATGGCTCAGGAGCACGGCATGATCGAGCCGTTCGTCGAACGCCAGATTCGCGGTGCCGATGACAGCCGGGTGATTTCCTACGGCGTTTCCAGCTACGGCTACGACGTGCGCTGTGCCGCCGAATTCAAGGTGTTCACCAACATCCACTCGGCGGTGGTCGATCCGAAGAACTTCGACGAGAAGAGCTTCGTCGACATCAACAGCGACGTCTGCATCATTCCGCCGAACTCCTTCGCCCTGGCCCGCACCGTCGAATACTTCCGCGTCCCGCGCGACGTGCTGACCATCTGCCTGGGCAAGAGCACCTATGCGCGCTGCGGCATCATCGTCAACGTGACCCCGCTGGAACCGGAGTGGGAAGGCCACGTGACCCTGGAATTCTCCAACACCACCAACCTGCCGGCGAAGATCTACGCCCACGAAGGCGTGGCGCAGATGCTGTTCCTGCAGTCGGACGAAGCTTGCGAAGTGTCCTACCGCGACCGCGGCGGCAAGTACCAGGGCCAGACCGGCGTTACCCTGCCCAAGGCCTGATTCAGAGAGATTCCGGACATGACCTCGCAAGGACTGCGGGGCCTGCTCTGCGCGCTGTTGCTGGGCGCGAGCGGCCATCTGGCGGCAGCCGAACTCAGCGTCACGCCCGGTGGCGAGGTGCTCGGCCTCCCATCGAACGCTCCCCTGAAGCAATTCGTCGAACGCCTGGGCGAGCCCACCGCGCGCCTGCCCATGCGCGGCGGAGAGCAGGGCCTGCTCTATGGCAATTCCACACTGCTGGTGTTCAAGGGGCAGCGCCTGACGCAGGTGCGCTGCTGGCTGCATAGCCGATTCACTCCGTCGCTGTTCCTCGGTTGGCTCGACCAGGTCGAGCCGGGCAAGGACCCGCTGACCTTTGCCGTGGACGGCAAGGTGCATCTTGGCCAGGAGCGGGGCGAAGCCTCCGCGTGGCTGAATGGCCTGGAAGGGGACGGCGATGAGCTGTCGGATGTCCGCATGCGCGGCGACAGCGAAATCTGGCTGGGCTATGGAAACTCCGACGACTACGGCATCCAGGGCGAAAGTCACCAGATCGTGGTGTCCCTCAGCGTGAGCATTCCCGAGCCGCCCGCCGCTTCAATGGGTGTCATGGGCGGGCGTCCGTAAGGCTTCCAGCACGAAGGCCGCTCGCGCTTCCAGATCGGCGCACGGCAGCTGCAGCACGCGATATCCCAGCTCGTCGTACACCTCGGTCATGATCGCCGCCGTTTGCTGCGCTTCGGCGAAGTCCTGCCGGCGTTCGGCATCGTTGAGGTAGATGGCTTCCCAAGCTGGCGCCAGGAGCACGGTCTGCCCGTAGCGCAGTTCCCGCGCGGCGATTTGCAGCTCTTCCGGAACCGCTAGGCCGCAGAGCCTCGCATACCCCAGCACATCCGGCAGGCCGCGATCGAACAGCCACAACCCACCCGCATTGAGCGCGCGCTCGCGGGTCGTCAGTGCGTGCTCGAACATCGCCTGGCAGAAAGCCCCCCCGGTTTGCCCACGGCAGCGCGTCGCCGCCCCTGGCCAGTTGCTCGCGAATGATGGCGCGGCCGCCTTCCTCGACGACGTTCAGGCCGTGATGGCGATGCAGATGGTCGAGCAGCGTGCTCTTGCCGGCGCCGGGGCTGCCGGTAATGACGATGAGGGATTCGGACATGGCGATGACTCCTGAAGGAAAGGATGCAGGGGAGTACCAGCCGGGGAAGGTCTTGCAGGAGGGTGGTGCGGCGGAAGCGGGGCGGGGAAAAAAAGAAAGGCACCCAAGGGGTGCCTGAATATGATCATGGAGTAAGTCGACAATTCTGATTCCGGGGCGGGAAGCAAGTTCCCGACTCCCGGAAATATTTTTCAGATCATCACTTTTCCGGCACCAGCGTCAGGCGTTTCACGCCGTAGACCTTCTCCAGGTTCTGCGACTGGAACGGGAAGCTCATGTAGTTGCCCTTGAGCCAGGCGTCGATGCCGTCGGCGTAGTGCGGGCTGGCCGGGTTGCCGGACTGGCCGCTGCTGTTGAGGCCGATCATCGGTTCGCTCTGGCCAAAGTCGACGACGATGCGCATGGCCGGGATCAGCCAGGTGTCGAAGTCCTGGCCCCAGTGGTAGGCGGACACGTTCAGCGTCGTGTGGTCGCCGCCGGCCGGGTAGGGGCCGCGGTCCAGGTAGCCCTTGATCGCGCCGAGGCTGGCGCGTTCGCCAGCGCTGAGATTGGGCGCCATCTTGGTGCTGTCGCTGACCCACTCGTAGGTATGCAGCTTGCCCCACTGCCAGGCGTGGCGGTCGCTGCCCAGCTTCTGCTCGCAGAACGCGGTGGCAGCGGCCAGGCTTCGGGCGAGGATCGCCGGCTTGTCTTCCTTCTGCGGGGTGCGGGTGTCATCCCAGAACGGGCTGTCATCGCGGCCCAGCAGGTGGTCGGCCTGGGCCGAGTAGGACAGGTTGGCGGTCTCGACGAAGGCCTTCCAGGACGGGCTGTCCTCCGGGCCGAGCTCGTCGAGGAAGATCTGCTTGGTGCTCTCTTGCAGGAAGGCTTCGTACAGCGCGGCGTCGCCGGAGGTGGGCGAGAGCTTGCCGTCGAACGCCATGATCCGGTCCAGCGCTTCGCGGGCGCGGGCGCGCTGATCGGCGGGCAGGGCGTCGATGGCTTTCTTCAGCGGCTGCGCCATGCCCGGAGCATCGAACATCGTCTGCAGCTTGCCGGCGAAGGGCGTGGTCTGGTCGTACTGCATGGCGATCATGCTGCGGTAGTCGTGGCTCTTGCTGCCGCCAGCGAGCTGGGCGATGCGCTCGTAGCGCTCCGGGTAGTACCAGGAGCTGGACAGCTGCGCGCCGTAGCCCGGTTGCACGCTGCGGTGGTTGGCGGTGCCCAGCCAGCCCTGCGCCGGGTCCTGGTCGGACGGATGCAGGATCGGGTCGGCGAAGCCATCCCAGTCATAGCGCCCATCCCAGCCAGGGGAGGGCAGCAGGCCGCGGCCTTCCTTGCGGTTGGGGAAGCGCCCGGTGACCTGCCAGCCGATGTGCTTCTCGTCGGCGAACACGATGTTCAGCGCCATGGCGCGGACGTCGCGGGTGGCGTCGAAGGCCTGCTCGACGTTCTTCGCGCGGGACAGGTCGAAGAAGGCGTCGAGGGTGCGGTCGGTCTCGCCCTGGATGCTCTGGTAGGCGATGCCGTAGCCGCTGGACAGCTCCAGCGGTTGCAGCTCGTGCTTGCGCGGGCCCAGCGCGCTGTTGAGCAGCGGGCCGTGGCGGGTTTCGTAGATGACCTCGCGGACCGGGCTCTGGCCCTTGATGAAGAAGGTCTCGTTGCGCTCGATGGCCGGCTTCCACTGGCCGTCGGCGAGGTAGTAGAGCTTGCTGCCCTGGCGTTTGACCTGTTCGAGGAAGAGGTCCTGGTTGTCGCCCATGACCATGGTCATGCCCCAGGCGAGCTTGCCGTTGAAACCGGCGACCACGCCCGGTACGCCGGCGATGGAGACGCCCGCGGCGTTGTACTTGGGCGAGCGGATCTGCACGTAGTTCCACACCGAGGGCATGGACAGCGGCAGGTGGGTGTCGTTGGCCAGGATGCTCTTGCCGCTGCGCGTACGCTGCGGGGCGATGGCCCAGTTGTTGGAGGCGGCGACGCCCATCATCTGCAGCGCGGCGATCTGTCCGGCGGCCTTGTCCAGTTGCTCGAGCCCCGCGATCTTGCCGTCCAGGCGCAGGCCCTTGAGCTTCTCGGCTTCCTCGAAGGGCAGCGCTTCATCCGGGTAGATCGGCGTCAGCCAGGGCAGCTTGTCGGCGCCGACTTTCTGCGCGAGCACCAGCGAGGCGATCTCTTCCTGCAGGTTCACCGCCAGGCCGAAGTTCAGCAGGCTGAAGACCAGCGCGGAGTCTTCCGGCTTCCAGTATTCGGGCCGGTAGCCGGACTCGGCCAGGTCCATCGGCAGCTTGTCGCGGTAACGGTACAGGTAGGCGTTGACACCGCGCGCGTAGGTCTCGAAGAAGCGCTTGAGGCGCGGCGAGGCGCCGGCATAGAGGGCGTCAGCAGCTTTCTTCAGGTTCACCGTGCGCATGAAACGGTCAGTCTCCAGCGCGCCGGGGCCGACCATTTCCGACAGACGCCCCTGGGCCATCAGGCGCAGGCCGACCATCTGGCTGATGCGGTCGCTGGCATGCACGTAGCCCAGAGTGAACAGGGCGTCGTGGAAGGTGCTGGTTTCGATCAGCGGCATGCCCAGGCTGTTGCGGCGGATCGATACGTTGTCGGCCAGGCCCTTGATCGGCTGCACGCCGTAGCTCGGCGGCAGGCTGTCGGAATAGCGGTCATTCAGCCAGCCCTGGCAGCCGGTAAGGCTGACAGCGGCAGTGACGGTGGCGGCAAGGCCGAAGCTGGGAAGCCGGCGGAAGGCACGCGGGGCCATGGGGATGTGCTCCTGCACAAAGTGGGTCGCGGAAAAGGCGCTACGTTAGTGAGCCGAGGATAGCTGTGCAAGCCGCGCGGAGCGGGATTTTCAGCAGCCGACGAATAGTTGGGCCAGACAGCAGAAGGCCCGCGCTCGGCGGGCCTTCGGGGCAGTGCTCGAAGCCTGGGTCAGGCGCCGTGGCACTTCTTGTACTTGCTGCCGCTGCCGCAAGGGCAGGGGTCGTTGCGACCGACGTCCTTGAGCGGGTTACGCGCCGGCTCATGGCTGTGGTTGCAGTGCGGGCCGTGCACGTGACCGTGGTCATGATGATGATCGTGATCATGGTCGTGGTTGCAGTTCGGACCGTGTACGTGGGGTTCCTGGCTCATGGTGACACTCAATCGGGGATGAAATCGCCGGGAATTATCTCGCCATTGCGCGCAATGTGCACGCTCTGTCCGAACAGCAGCCCGGTCTTCACTTCGCCCTCAAGGCGATAGCGGATCGGCTTGTCCGGATCTTCCAGCAACTTGACGATGTACTTCATGTGCCGCCAGAGGTTGGTGGTCACCGGTACTTCAAAGGTTTCATGGCCGTTGGCCGGCACTGTGAACCAGTTATTCGACTCACCTTCGGCCAGGTCGATATCGTTCAGCTTGACCTTGTAGGCCAGGCCGCGAACCGGGAGGCTGAAGTCGTTCGGATTGTCGATGCGGAAGTGCAGGGTGAATTCCTGCTCCAGCAAGCGTGCCTTGACGACGTTTACCTTGACCAGTTTCACGTCCGGCTGCTGGAAATCGCCTGTGATCCAGCTGCAGCCTGAAACCAGGCTGAAGAACCAGATCAGGCTGATAATTCTTATCATTTGCGCCTGATAATTCATGTCTATCCCCTAAGACGCCTCAGTGTACCAAGCACCTGCTCGGCCGCAAGTTGTTGTTACGTTAAAAGAAGCTGCACCATACTGGCCGAATGTAACCGGCGGGTTAACACAGGAGAGTGAAGATGAGCCGCTATGAGATCGCCTTCTCGGGGCAAACCGTCCCCGGGGCGCAACTGGAGACGGTGAAGGCCAACCTGGCCAAGCTGTTCCAGGCCGACGCCCAGCGTATTGCGCTGCTGTTCTCCGGGCGGCGCATGGTCATCAAGAACAACCTCGACGCCGAGGCCGCGGAAAAGTACCGCAGCGTACTGGAGCGTGCCGGCGCCATCGTCGACGTGGTCGACATGGATGCGCAGATCGAGGAAATCGAACTGGCCCCGCCCCCAGCGGCCGAGCCTGCTGCGCCGATGCAACCGGCAGCGTCCGGCGCGTCGTCGCAGGGGCGCCTGAAGGTCGCTCCGCGCGATGAGTACATGGCCGCGTTCGCCGATGTCGATGCCCCGGATTTCGGCCTCGCCCCGGTAGGCGCCGACCTGCAGGACGAGAAGCCCGAGGCCCAGGCGCCGCGCGTGGACCTCAGCCAGTTCAGCGTGGCCCCGGTGGGCAGCGACATGGGCCAGGCCAAGCCTTCGCCGGCGGGACCTGCGCCAGATACCAGCCATCTGAAATTGCAGGACTGATCAGTCGCCCTGGTGCGGGTCGTCCTTGTAGACGAACTTGGGCATTTCCCAGCGGAAACGGATCGCCAGCATGCGGAACAGGAAGCCGGCAGACAGGGTGATCAGCATGGCCTGCTCCTTGGGCAGGTCGATCTGCAGGCAGATCAGGTAGCACCAGGCGCTGGCGAAGGACACGCTGGCGTACAGCTCGCGGCGGAAGATCAGCGGTACGTCGTTGCAGAAGATGTCCCGCAGGATGCCGCCGAAGACCCCGGTGATCACCCCGCTCACCGCGGCGATCAACAGGCTGTGACCCATTTCCAGGCTGACCTGGCAACCGATCAGGGTGAAGGCCACCAGGCCGACGGCGTCGAGCGCGAGGAACAGCGAGCGCAGGTGGCGCATCAGTGGTGCGATGAACACCGTCACCAGCGCGGCTGCGGCGGTGAGCGCCAGGTATTCGGGGTGACGCACCCAGGTCAGCGGATAGTGCCCCAGCAGCATGTCACGTACCGAGCCGCCACCCAGGGCGGTAACGCAGGCCACCAGCACGACGCCGAACAGGTCCATGCTGCGGCGTCCGGCGGACAGCGCGCCGGTCATGGCTTCGGCGGTGATGGCGATGATGTAGAGAACGGTCAGCAGCATGGCGAGTTCCGGCAGGGGTAGCCGGTGCGGCGAATGGCCGCCGCCCCGGAAAAAAGCGCGGATTCTAGCCCACGCACCTGCCGCCCCCAAGTGGTGTGCGTATGGACATTATTCGATCCACGGTCCGCAGCATTTCTTCAGCTTGCCACCGGCGCCACAGGGGCAGGGATCGTTGCGTCCGAGTTTCATCGGCACGGTCGGGTCGAGGAAGTACCAGCGGCCGTCGCGCTGGACGAAGCCCGAGCACTCGCGATGGCTGTGTTCGCCGCTGGCATCGTGCCAGCGCGCGATGAAGGTCACCCGCGCGTGCTCCGGCTGGCCGCCGAGCACTTCATGGTTTTCCACTTCCAGGCCCAGCCAGGTGCTGCCCAGGCTCCACGCGCGGATGGCGTCCAGGTCCAGGCCGTCCTGCTGGGCGGGTAGCGTGGTAGCGCGCAGGTAATCCACCAGCCCCAGCGCGTAAGCGCTGTAGCGCGAGCGCATCAGCGCCTCGGCGGTGGGGGCGGCGAGCCCGGCGTGAAAGCGCCCGCAACAATCGGGTAGCGGGTGGCCGCTGCCGCAGGGACAGGTCGGTTCGATCATGGTTACCACCAGTACTTGCCGAAGTTTTCCGGATTGGCCCAGAACTTCGCGTTGAGCCAGTCCGGGACCTGCTTGTATTCGCGCAGGTCGTAGGTGAACAGGGTGAGCACCTGCGCCTCGCGCTGGAAGCGTTCGCTGGCCTGCATGGCCAGGGCGTAGAAGTCGGCGTCGCGAGCCTGTGCAGCGTCCAGGTCGACCAGCACGGCGACACGGTTGCTGTTCAGGTTGCGGATGCCACCCACCAGTTGTTGCGCCTCGCGCCGGGGCAGGTGTTCCAGGCAGTCGGCGAGCAGCGCCAGGTCATAGCGCTTGGCGGCCAGTTCCGCCGGCAGCGCGCCGGCGTCGGCGTGGGACAGTTCGCAATCCGGATGCGCCGCGAGGAAGGCCTCCACCGCCGGCATCTGGCTGGCGCCCACCAGCAGCAGGCGCTGCGGTGTGTAGCGGTCGAGCAGGGCGGCAAGGGCCTGTTGCGGTGTGCGTGTCGAAATCATGGGACTCTTCGAATGCAAAAAATAATGAACGAAGACTAGCGTGTGACACCCATATGGCCTAGTGCTGGCGCATTCTGTCAGTCACGTCTTTACTCGGTAATTGTCGGTCAAGACCCGATCATTAGAGGAGACTTAACTTTATGAGCATCACAAGGACCGCTTTACCCCTGCTGCTGGTAAGCACGTTGCTCACCGGTTGCGCAGGGTTGCAGAAGTCCGACTGGCCGACTTGCGCCGTGGTTGGCGGTGTCGGCGGCGCCGGTCTGGGTTCCATTGAAAGCAGCGCATGGGCTGGCTGGGGCGCCTTGATTGGTGGTGTGCTGGGGGCATCCTACTGCTGGGTACATGGTGCTGAAGAACAAGTGGCTGAGGTTCCGCCGCCTGCGCCGGCTCCTGAGCCCGCTCCGGCACCGCTGCCCAAGGAAGAGACCATCGTCGTGCGTGACCTGCACTTCGCCTTCGACTCGTCGAAAATCGATGCGCAGGACAAGGACAAGCTCGACACCATCGCTACCCGCCTGAAAGGTGAGGCCGCGACCACCGAGCTGAACATCGGCGGTCATACCGACAGTATCGGTACCGATGCCTACAACCAGAAACTGTCCGAACGCCGCGCCAATGCCGTGTCCAACTACCTGATCGACGCTGGTGTACCTGCCAGCAGCATCAAGTCGGTGGTCGGTTACGGTGAAAGCCAACCGGTTGCGGACAACAAGACCAAGGAAGGCCGCGCCGAGAACCGTCGCACGGAAATCAAGATCACTCGTCAGTAATCCTGGCGTGATGTGTACAAAGGGGGCCTTCTGGCCCCCTTTGTCATTCCGGGCGGCCACTGGCATCGTCCGGGACAGAGGCGTATGTTCCCCGGCAAAGAAAAATACGGGGGCACTTCATGAAAGCGTTGTTGGGGCTGGGCAAGCTGGTTGCCCTGTTGTTCTGGCTGGCGGTGCTGGCCAACCTGATTCAACCCTTCGCACATCCCTTCGGCCTGCTGCTCAACGCGGCGGGCGCGCTGATCCTGCTGATCCATATCGTCGAGGTCCTGGCCCTGCGCAAGCGCCTGCAAGGCCGCCCGCATCCGGGCATGGACCGCCTGCAGATCCTGCTGTTCGGCGTCTTCCATTTCGCCACTCTGCCGCAACCGGCATCCGCAAACGTAGAAGGAGATACCCATGCGTAAGTCGTTGCTGGGCGTGGCACTGTTCGTGCCGCTGGCGTGTTCCGCCGCCGGATCTGTATCGGTCGAGGCTAATACCGTGCTGCGCCTGCCGGTGAAGGGCGACAGCCTGACCCTCGACCGCGTCACGGTCGGCCCGGAAGGTGCACTGCTGATCCCGTCGCGGGTGAAGGAACTGAAGATCGGCGAGCTGGACCTGGCGAAGAACGCTCGGCTCGGCGTGTTTCCTGGCAGCGATGTGCTGCAGATCGACGTACAGCACGGCAACCTGGCCGACGGCAGCGTGATCGCCGCGCAGGGCAGTTCGGGCAGCTTCGAGAAACCCGCCAGTGGTGGCCGCAACCTGGTGCTGCACCTCCAGGACGTGCAGGTGCAGAACCTGCTGATCGACGTGCGCGGTGGCGTTGGCGCGCCGGGCTACGACGGATTGGACGGCGGTAGCGCGCAGACTTCCGGTTGCCTGTGGGGTGGCGGCCGCTCCGCCGGTGACGGCCAGAATGGTGCCGATGGCCAACAAGGCGCGGCCGGTGGCGTGGTGCGCCTGGAAGTGCCGGAGCACTTCGATGTCGAACGCGTCAAGGTACGGCTGGAAGGTGGCGCCGGCGGCGCGGGCGGCAAGCCCGGCAAGGCGGGTGCGCGCAGCGGCGAGAAAGGCTGCTGGTTCTATTCGGTGGCGGGCGAGCAGCCCGGCTCGGAAGGCAAGGGCGGTGCGGAAGGAGCGAAGGGCAGCGAAGGCCGCCTGGAAGTGAAACGCTTCTAAGGCGCCTTGGCCGAGCAAAAAGCCCGCCTGGCATCCAGGCGGGCTTTTTTGTTTTACCAGTGCGGGCGTGCCGCGACGAAGGCCACCAGCGCCAGGCCGATGATCAGGTTCAGGCCAACGGTCTTGCGGATCTTGCCCAGCGCGGCGCCGCCGGCCGGCCAGTCCTCGGCCCCGACCGCATTGCGCAGTTCCGGCAGCTGCAGCGCCTGGATGCGCAGGAACAGCGCGAGCATCGCGACATACAGCCCCATCATTACCTGCACGTAACGCGGCGCACCCGCCATGCCGTTGTAGCTCAGGTGCATCATGCCGATGCCGGTCACCGGCAGCAGGATCACCGCGGCCCATACCCAGCGGAAGAAACGCGGGAATACCTGCAGCCACAGCTTCAGCCTTGCTGGCGGCTCCAGCGCGGCGACGGCGGCCGGGCGCAGTACCATCCAGGCGAAGAACATGCCGCCAACCCAGACCAGGGCGGCCAGGACGTGCAGGGCATAGACGAAGGCAAAGGGTGTCATTCGGACGATCTCCGCTGGCGGTTGTGGACAAGCGCGTTATCATAGCCGCCCCATCGAACCACTGAAAATTTATCCAGCATCCGGATGTGTCCACCGAGACCCGTCCGGGGTCCGGGAAGTCCATGCTCAGCACCGAACTCAAGGCCACGATCCAGGGCGCCTACTCGCGCTTCCTCGAGGCCAAGGAACTCAAGCCGCGCTACGGCCAGCGCCTGATGATCGCCGAAGTCGCCAAGGTCCTGGGGACCATCGCCAGCGACGAGGAAGGCCATCGCCTCGGCGATGCCGCCGTGGTCGCCGTGGAAGCCGGCACCGGCACCGGCAAGACCGTCGCCTACAGCCTTGCCGCCATCGCCTGCGCCAAGGCCGCCGGCAAGCGCCTGGTGGTCGCCACCGCCACCGTCGCGCTGCAGGAGCAGATCGTCCACAAGGACCTGCCCGACCTGCTGCGCAACTCCGGCCTGTCGTTCAGCTTCGCCTTGGCCAAGGGGCGCGGGCGCTACATGTGCCTGTCCAAGCTCGACCACCTGCTGCAGGAAGGCCAGGCGCAGAGCGCCACCGCCCAACTCTTCGAGGAGGAAGGCTTCCGCATCGACGTGGACGAGACCTCCACCAAACTGTTCAACCAGATGATCGAGCGCCTGGCCGGCAACCGCTGGGACGGCGACCGCGACTCCTGGCCCGAGGCCATCGAGGACGCACACTGGGCGCAGGTCACCACCGACCACAGCCAGTGCACCAACCGCCATTGCCCGAACTTCCAGCAGTGCGCCTTCTACAAGGCGCGCGAAGGCATGACCAAGGTCGACGTCATCGTCACCAACCATGACCTGGTGCTGGCGGACCTCGCCCTGGGCGGCGGCGCGATCCTGCCGGACCCGCGCGAGACCCTCTACGTGTTCGACGAAGGCCACCACCTGCCGGACAAGGCCATCGGCCACTTCGCGCATTTCACCCGCCTGCGCGCCACCGCCGACTGGCTGGCCCAGGTGGACAAGAACCTGACCAAGCTGCTGGCGCAGAACCCGCTGCCGGGCGACCTCGGTCGCTTGATCGAACAGGTGCCGGAGCTGGCCCGCGAGCTGCGCACGCACCAGCAGTTCATGTTCACCGCCTGCGAGGAGATCGGCGATTTTCGTGCCGGCGAGGACATGGAAGGCCGCGAGCGGCCGCGCCACCGCTTCGAGGGCGGGGTGATTCCCGAACACATCCGCGAGATGGGCATCGAGTTGAAGAAGGGCTTCTCCAAGCTCACCGACCTCTTCACCCGCCTGACCGAATTGCTCAAGGAAGCCATGGACGGGGAGGGCAGCGTCGGCATTGCCAGCTACCAGGCCGAGGAGTGGTATCCGCTGTTTGGCAGCCTGCTGTCCCGCGCCCAGGGCAACTGGGAGCTGTGGACCGCCTTCACCTGCGAAGATCCCGAAGACAGCCCGCCGATGGCGCGCTGGCTGACCCTCGCCGAGAGCGGCACCTTCTACGACATCGAAGCCAACGCCAGCCCGATCCTTGCCGCCGAGACGCTGCGCCGCAACCTGTGGAACGTCGCCTATGGCGTGCTGGTGACCTCGGCGACGCTTACTGCGCTGGGCACCTTCGACCGTTACCGGATGCGCGCCGGCCTGCCGCGCGCCGCCGTCACCGCCGTGGTGCCGAGCCCGTTCCACCATGCCGATGCCGGCGTGCTGCGCGTGCCGGACCTCAAGGCCGATCCGCGCGATGCCGCCGCGCATACCGCCGCGATCATTCGCGAGTTGCCGGAGATAGTCGAAGGTTCGCGCGGTTCGCTGATCCTGTTCTCTTCACGCAAGCAGATGCAGGAGGTCTTCGACGGCCTGGATCGCGACTGGCGCAAGCGCGTGCTGATCCAGGGCAACCTGTCCAAGCAGGAAACCCTGAACAAGCACCGCTCGCGTGTGGACGATGGCGAGCCGAGCGTGCTGTTCGGCCTGGCGAGCTTTTCCGAAGGGGTGGACCTGCCCGGCGCCTACTGCGAACACGTGGTCATCGCCAAGATTCCCTTCGCGGTGCCGGACGATCCGGTGGAGGCGGCGCTGTCGGAATGGATCGAAGCGCGCGGTGGCAACCCGTTCATGGAAATCGCCGTGCCCGACGCCTCGCTGCGGCTGGTGCAGGCCTGCGGACGCCTGCTGCGCACCGAGGAAGATCGCGGCACAATCACGCTGCTCGATCGGCGCGTAGTGACGCAACGCTACGGTAAGGCCATCCTCAACGCACTACCGCCATTCCGCCGCGAAATAGCTTGAGTTGTGTGCGGGAGCGAGTTCCCGCGCTTGCTGTCAAACGAACGCCTGCCGCCCGGCGGGCGTGCTGCAAGGACAAGAACACATGACATCGATGCGTTGGCATCTGCCTCTGCTGCTCAGCCTGGCCATCGCCAGTGCTCCGGCCTGGTCGGCTGGCGGCAATGAAACCCTGTTCAACTTCATCAAGCCGATGGCCGTGGTTAGCGTCACCACGCAGAACGCCGACCTGCCCAGTTCCACCGCGGAAGCCACGCCCGAGGGTGAAATCCTGCGGCGGGTGAACTTCAACCCGGCGCCCCAGCCAACCCTGCGCCTGGCGCCGTCCAGCGGTAGCTGGGACTGGTCCCAGGCGGACAGCATCAGCCTGCGCATCCAGAACGCCATGGACTGGGCGATCACCCTGGAGGTGGAGATCGAGGGTGTTGCCGGTGCCCCCGGTCTGCATGCCAGCATCGCGCTGCCGGCGGGGCCCGCGCAGACCCTGGTGATTCCCCTGCAAGCCATGACGCCGGAGAACTTCGGCATGCGTGCCGGCGTGCCGATGCCGATCACCCAGGATGGCCAGCGCCTGCTGTTGGCGAGCAAGGTGACCGGCGAGCTGAACCGCAGCCAGGTCGGCGCGGTGAAGCTCTACCTGAACGCGCCCAAGGCGGCGCAGGACATCCTCGTTGGCCGCTTCGGCACCCGCGCCGGCAACGACGAGTACCACAAGGCCTACACCGGCATCGTCGACGGCTTCGGACAGTCCACCCGCAGCGAGTGGCCGGAAAAGGTGAAGAGCGCCGAGCAATTGGCCAGTGCCTGGAAAACCGAAGGCGAGCAGTTGAAGAAGTGGCAGCCCGCGCCCGGCCGTGATGCATTCGGCGGCTTGCTGGATGGACCGGCCTTCGAAGGCACCGGCTTCTTCCGCATCGAAAAGCGCAACGGCCGCTGGTGGCTGGTGACGCCGGAAGGACATTCGTTCTGGTCCATGGGCGTCAACGCGGTCAATGCCGACAGTAGCCAGACCTACGTGGAAGGCCGCGAGTACATGTTCGCCACCCTGCCCAAGGAAGACGATCCGTTGGCCGCCTTCTACGGCCAGCGCGACGACCGCAGTGGCGTCGGCGCCCAGCAGGGCCGCGCCTTCGGCAATGGCCGCTGGTACGACTTCTACGCCGCCAACCGCTTCCGCGCCGACGGCGGACTGACCGGCGACGCCGCGGCCACCGCCTGGCGCGAGCGGACGCTGCAGCGTCTCGGCGCCTGGGGTTTCAACACGCTGGGCGACTGGAGCGACCCGGAGTTCGCCGCCGATCCGCACATGCCGTACAGCGTCCCGCTGTCCATTAGCGGCGACTACGCCACCGTCAGCACCGGCTACGACTGGTGGGGCGCCATGCCCGATCCGTTCGATCCGCGTTTCGCCATGGCCGCTGAGCGCGCCATCGCCATCGCCGCCCGCGATCACCGCGAGGATGCCTGGCTGCTGGGTTACTACGCGGACAACGAGCTGGCCTGGGCCGGTCGCGGCGATGACGTGCAGTCGCACTATGCGCTGGTGTTCGGCACCTTGAAGCTGTCCACCGACAGCCCGGCCAAGCGCGCTTTCATCAAGCAGCTCAAGGATAAGTACACGGAACACGAAGCCCTCGCCGAGGCCTGGGGCGTGCAACTGGGTGCCTGGGAAGACCTCGACGCGCCGGGCTACCAGGCCCCGCTGCCGAGCGAGGCGCACCCGGCGATCGTCCAGGACTACAGCGCCTTCCTGCGCCTCTACGCCGACCAGTATTTCAAGACGCTGAAGGACTCGCTGAAGTGGAACGCGCCGAACCATCTGCTGCTCGGCCCACGCTTTGCCGTCAGCACGCCGGAGGCGCTGGCCTCCTGCGCGCAGTACTGCGACGTGCTCAGCTTCAATCTCTACGTCCCGCTGCCGCAGCAGGGCTATGACGCGAACTACGTACGCAGCCTGGACAAGCCGGTGTTGATCACCGAGTTCCACTTTGGCTCGCGCGATCGCGGGCCGTTCTGGGGCGGCGTCGCCGAGGTCTACAACGAGCAGCAGCGTGGCGAGGCGTACCAGCGCTTCCTGGCCGATGCGGCGAAGGAGCCGAACATCGTTGGCGCGCACTGGTTCCAGTACCTCGACCAGCCGGTGACTGGCCGCCTGCTCGACGGCGAGAACGGTCACATCGGCCTGGTCGGCATCACCGACCTGCCGTTCACCGGCTTCGTCGATGCCGTGCGCAAGGCCAACCAGCAAACGCTCAAGGCCATCGACGAGCAGGCTCGCGCGGCTGCCAAGGCGCCTGCGGAGCCGGGGCCGAAACCGGCGTCGGACGATGACGACAGCAACGACGAGCAGCCGTCTTCGGAGCAATGATCCAACATTCGTGATGTCCATCCCCGCCTTTGGCGGGGTTCCCAGGGGCGGGACGCGCTGAAAGAATGGCGCCTTCCGCCCCTGTGCATTTCCGGAGCTTGAGATGACCCTGAACGGCCACTGCGATCCGCGTTTCACCCCCGTTGCCGATGCCTTCAACGCGCTGTTCGAAGACCCTCAGGAACGCGGCGCCGCGCTGTGCATCCAGGTCGACGGCGAGACGGTGGTCGACCTCTGGGCCGGCAGCGCGGGGAAGGAGCCGGGCCAGGACTGGCAGGCCGACACGCTGCTCAACCTGTTCTCCTGCACCAAGACTTTCGCCGCCGTTGCCGCGCTGCAACTGGTGGGCGAGGGCCGGCTGGAGCTGGACGCCCCGGTGGCGCGCTATTGGCCGGAGTTCGCCCAGGCCGGCAAGCAGGACATCACCGTTCGCCAATTGCTCTGCCATCGCGCCGGGCTGCCGGCGATCCGCGAGCCGCTGGCGCCGGAAGCGTTGTACGACTGGGACACCATGACCGCCGCGCTGGCTGCCGAAACGCCCTGGTGGGTGCCCGGCGCCGAGCATGGCTATGCGCCGATCACCTACGGCTGGTTGGTAGGGGAAGTGATCCGCCGCGTCGATGGGCGCGAGCCGGGAGCTGCCATCGTTGCGCGCACCGCCGCGCCGCTGGGGTTGGATTTCCACATCGGCCTGGACGACGCTGAGTTCCACCGCGTGGCGCACATCGCCCGTGGCAAGGGCAGCCTCGGTGATGCCGCCGCACAGCGCCTGCTCAAGACCATGATGACCGATGCGGCGGCGCTCTCCACCCGCGCCTTCACCAATCCGCCATCGGTGCTCACCGGCACCAACAAGCCGGAATGGCGGCGCATGTCGCAGCCGGCGGCCAACGGTCACGGCAATGCGCGCTCGCTGGCCGGCTTCTACAGCGGTCTGCTGCATGGCAAGCTGCTCGACCCAGCGCTGCTCGCCGAACTCACCCGTGAGCATGCGGTGGGCGAGGACCGCACCCTGCTGACGCGCACACGTTTCGGCCTGGGCACCATGCTCGACCAGGCAGAGGTGGCCAACGCTACCTATGGCCTGGGCCCGCAGGCCTTCGGTCATCCGGGCGCGGGCGGCTCCATCGGCTTCGCCGATCCGCAGCGCGAACTGGCCTTCGGCTTCGTCGTGAACACCCTCGGCCCCTATGTGCTGATGGACCCGCGCGCGCAGCGCCTGGCGCGTATCGCCGGCGAGTGCCTGTAGCGACGGGCGGGAGGAACCTTCCTCCCGCTGCGCCTTCTTAAGGTCGTCCGCAATCGCTGTCGGCCAGTTTCGCGACGACGTTCCTCTCCGGGCGCCGATGAGCGCCGCTCGTCAGTTCGAGATTAAAATCTCGTTCCAACTGAGTAAGTTATGTACAACTCTTAAGCTGATTGCTGAAGTCAGGGTGCGACTGCCTGTTTGCCGCGCCCGGCCTCCCGTCAAATTCCGACTTATGGAATCGCCCCATGAATCTGTTGAAAGTCTCTACCCTCGCACTCTGTGTCGGTCTTTCCGCCTGCAGCCAGTTCCAGTCCAAGGACCCGGCCCAGGCCCCGGAAAACACCGCTGCTACCGCCAAGCCTGCCGCCGGCACCAGCCACTGGTGGTGGCCCTTCGGTGGCGACGAGGAAGTGACCGCCGCCGCGCCCGCGCCGGAGCAGAAGCCCGTGGAAGCGCCCAAGGTAGCCGAGGCGGGCAGCAAGCAGCCCGGTGGCCACTGGTGGTGGCCGTTCGGCGTGAGCGAGAGCAAGCCGGGTGCCGACCAGGCCGCCAAGCCGCAGACCGTACAGGTCAGCAAGGAATGGCTGGACCAGCATGAGAAGTCCCTGCGCGCCGCTGTGGCGGGCAGCAAGTTCACCGTCGAGCGCCGCGAAAACGCCCTGGTGCTTATCGCCCCGGTGGAAGGCTCCTTCAACCCCAAGCGTCCTGAACTGCTGCTGCCGATCACCCTGGCGCCGCTGGGCAACGTGGCGAAGATGCTGCAGAACGATCCGGAAAGCGGCGTGCTGGTCCTCGGCCACAGCGACAGCTCCGGCGACAAGGCGACCAACGACAAGGTCAGCCTGCAGCGTGCCCAGGCGGTGTCCTCGATCTTCCGCCTGAGCGGCCTGGGTGCCGATCGCCTGCGCCTGAAGGGCGTCGGCTCCAGCCTGCCGCGCGCCGACAACGCCAGCGCCGAAGGCCGTGCGCTGAACCGCCGCGTCGAAGTGCTGCTGACCCAGCGCACCAGCCTGCTGGCGCTCGCCCAGGCCAACTGATCTTTCCTGCCGACGGCGTCATTTCGTGCGGAATGACGCTTGTCGTGGATCAAGCGCGAAGGCGCAACTCTGGATAAGCTTAGGGACTTCTTCCGAAGGAGAATTGCGATGGCCCAGACCCTGGCCGATATGCGCCGCGAATACACCCGTGACGGACTGACCGAAGCCCAGGCGCCCGCCGAGCCGTTCAGCCTGTTCAACCAGTGGTTCGAGGACGCGGTGAAGACCGAGCAACTGCCGGTCGAGCCCAACGCGATGATGCTCGCCACCGTGGACGCCGACGGCCAGCCGCATTGCCGCGTGCTGCTGCTCAAGGGCCTGGACGAGCGTGGCTTCACCTTCTTCAGCAACTACGAAAGCGCCAAGGGCCAGCAGCTCGGGGAAAACCCGCGCGCGGCCATGACCTTCTTCTGGCCGGCCCTGGAGCGTCAGGTACGCATCGAAGGGCGCGTCGAGAAAGTCTCCGCCGAGGAATCCGCCGCCTACTACCGGGTGCGCCCGCTGGGCAGCCGTCTGGGGGCCTGGGCGTCACCGCAGAGCCGGGTGATCGATGGCCGTGGCGAGTTGGAACAGTTGCTGGCCGAGACCGAACAACGCTTCGCCGACACGGCGCCCACCTGCCCGGAATTCTGGGGTGGCTTCCGCCTGCTGCCCAGCCGCGTCGAGTTCTGGCAGGGACGTCCGAGTCGCCTGCATGACCGTCTTAATTTCCGCAACGAAAACGGTGCCTGGGTCCGCGAGCGCCTCGCGCCCTGATCTGCGGATGGGGCTTTCGTAGGAGCAACTGTCTTTCCCGGGTAGCCCGTGCCGATGCTTTTCCTCACCGCAGCCCTGGCTGCGCGCTCCACTCCTGAGGAAGAGGGTCAGGCTGAGGGGCTGTTGATCGTGTAGGAGCGGACCCTGTCCGCGATGGGCATCCGGCACCTGCGGAAATCATCGCGGACGGAGTCCGCTCCTACGTGGCCCCCCGTGGCGGTGTAGGATGCCCAGCATCCTCCCGCACAACGGACCCGCCCCATGAAAGTCGTCATCGCCCCTGACTCCTTCAAGGAAAGCCTTTCCGCCCCCGAGGTCGCGGAGGCCATTTCCCGTGGCTGGCTGCGCGCCCGGCCCGGCGACGAAACGTTGCTGCGGCCAATGGCCGATGGCGGCGAAGGGACGGTGGACGCGGTGTTGGCGGCGCGGCCGGGAGAGCGCCGCGCACTGGATGTCTGTGGCCCGCTGGAGCTGCCGGTAAAGGCGCACTGGGGCTGGCTGGACGACGCCACCGCAGTGATCGAGATGGCCGCCGCCAGCGGCCTGCACTGGGTGCCCGAAGGCCAGCGCGACGCCACCCGCACCACCAGTCGCGGCACCGGCGAACTGATCCGCGCGGCGCTGGATGCCGGCGCGAGGAAGATCATCATCGGCCTGGGCGGCAGCGCCACCAATGATGGCGGCCTGGGTCTGCTACAGGCGCTGGGTGCGAGTTTCCTCGACGGCCAGGGCAACGAACTCGGCGCCGGCGGCGCGCAACTCGCGCAGCTCGAACGGATCGACCTGTCGAACCTCGACCCGCGTCTGGCCGAGGTCGAAGTCGACGTGGCGGCTGATGTGAACAATCCCCTCTGCGGTCCCCACGGCGCCTCGGCGGTGTTCGGTCCGCAGAAGGGGGCCAGTCCCGCGCAGGTGCAGCAACTGGACGCGGCGTTGGCGCGTTATGCGCAGGTGGCGGCCCGTGCACTGGGGCAGGATCACAGCCTGTTCCCCGGTGTCGGTGCGGCGGGCGGCCTGGGCTTCGCGTGCCGGGCTTTTCTCAAGGCGCGCTTCCGTCCGGGCATCGAGTTGATCGCCGAGCTCTCCGAACTTGAATCGGCATTGGCGGGTGCGTCGCTGGTCATTACCGGTGAAGGTCGCCTGGATGGCCAGAGTCTGCACGGCAAGACACCGGTAGGCGTGGCCCATGTGGCGCGGCGTGTCGGTGTGCCGGTAATCGCGCTGGCCGGCAGTGTCGGCGAAGGCCTGGCGGAACTGCGGGACGTGGGTATCGAAGCCGCGTTCAGCCTGGCGCCGGGGCCGATCACCCTGGCCGATGCCTGCGCACGGGCAGCGGTCGAGTTGGAACGTCGCGCCGAGGCGCTGTCGCGATTCTGGTCCCTGGCTCAGGCGGCGCGGTAGTCGTCCGCTGCGCGCTGCAACCAGTCGGGCAACTCGCGGCGCTTCACCTTCTGGCGCTTGGCATCGTCCAGGCGCTGCAGCAGGTAGGTGCGCTTTTGCGGATCGTCGCCCGCCATCGACAGGGCCAGGTCGCGGTCCATCCAGCGGCGAATACGCCAGTAGATCCACCAGTGGAAGTACAGGCCGGCGGCGGTGGTAGCGACGATGATGAAGTAGTCCATGTGGGCTCCATGTTGCGGTCGTCAGGCTAACCCATCCATACGCACAGAAAACTGAGCCATGACAGGCGTTTTCAGCGGATATGGCTCAAACTGTACGAAAGCTGAACTCGAACGAAGATGTTGCAAGGCCTGGCGTGACAGTTGGGCTGCCGTCGGAGTCTAATAGCCGTTGCCCTATCCGGAGGTTCCCAATGCGTAAAACTGCCCTGATCGCCGTGACGTTCGCTGCCCTGGCCATGACCCTCGGTGGTTGCCAGTCCAGCCTGACTGGCGATACCTATACCCGTGAAGAAGCACGCACCGTGCAGAACGTTCGCATGGGTACCATCCAGGCCCTGCGCCCCGTGAAGATCGAAGGCACCAAGACCCCGATCGGTTCGGTTGCCGGCGCCGCAGTCGGCGGTATCGGTGGCAGCGCCATCGGTGGTGGCAAGGGTAGCTACGTCACCGCCATCATCGGCGCCGTGGCCGGCGGCCTGCTCGGTGCGGCCACCGAGGAAGGCCTGACCCGCACCCAGGGTGTGGAAATCACCGTTCGTGAAGACGACGGCAGCACCCGCGCCTACGTCCAGCAGGTCGATGAAGGTGCCGTGTTCCGCGTTGGCGAGCGCGTGCGCATCCTCACCGTCAACGGTACCAGCCGCGTCGCTCACTGACCGGCACCTGGCTGCCCGTGCGTGGCAGCCATCGAAAACCAGCGCGCGACAGTCACCCCGACTGTCGCGCGCTATCGTTTGGGGGATCGGAAAATCCGGCGCAGCTCAATGCGGGCGCGGCTCGGGGCTGTATTTTCGTAATACTTCAATCCATGACGTGTAATCGATAGATATGGATAATCGTCGCCTTTGCAAGCCGGCCGCCTGTGCGCGGTGTTGTTTGTCCGAACGCCGTCCGGCGGTGAAAAGGAGTAGGTCATGACGTTGGCGCTGATTATCGCGCTGCCTTTCTTCGGGGTATTGCTGCCATTGCTGGCCGAGCGTTTCGGCCGTACCGCCTGTGCCGCCGCGACCGGCCTGGTGCCGCTGCTGGGGCTGATCCTGCTGATGGGCCAGCGCTCGGTGCTGGGTTCCGAGGCACAGGTGTATCGCCTGGACTGGTTGCCGGAGCTGGGCCTGAACCTCAGCCTGCGCCTGGACGGCCTGGGCTTCCTGTTCGCGCTGCTGATCTTGGGCATCGGCCTGCTGGTCATTCTCTACGCGCGCTATTACCTCTCCGAGAAGGAGCCCGCCGGGCGGTTCTTCGCCTTCCTGCTGCTGTTCATGGGCGCCATGCTCGGCGTGGTGCTCAGCGAAAACCTGCTGTTGATGCTGGTGTTCTGGGAGCTGACCAGCCTGTCGTCGTTCCTGCTGATCGGCTTCTGGGGCCATCGCTCGGATGCGCGCAAGGGCGCGCGGATGGCACTGGCGGTCACCGGTGGCGGCGGTCTCGCGCTGCTGGCCGGCATTCTGCTGATCGGTCACGTGGTCGGCAGCTTCGAACTCTCCACGGTGCTCGGTGCGCGCGAGGTGTTGCAGGCCAGCCCGCTGTTCCCGCTGGCGCTGTGTCTGGTGCTGCTGGGCGTGTTCACCAAGTCCGCACAGTTCCCGTTCCACTTCTGGCTGCCCCACGCGATGGCGGCGCCGACGCCGGTGTCGGCCTATCTGCACTCGGCGACCATGGTGAAGGCTGGCGTCTTCCTGCTGGCGCGCCTGTACCCGCTGTTGTCGGGCAACGACCTGTGGTTCTACCTGGTCAGCCTGACCGGCTTGACGACCCTGCTGATGGGCGCCTTCATGGCGCTGTTCCAGAACGACCTCAAGGGGCTGCTGGCGTATTCCACGATCAGCCACCTGGGCCTGATCACCCTGCTGTTCGGCCTGGACTCGCCGATGGCCAACGTCGCGGCGATCTTCCACATCATCAACCACGCCACCTTCAAGGCCTCGCTGTTCATGGCCGCCGGCATCATCGACCACGAGACCGGCAGCCGCGACATGCGCCGCATCAACGGCATGTGGAAGTACATGCCGCACACCGCCGTGCTGGCGATGGTGGCGTCGGCGTCCATGGCCGGCGTGCCGCTGCTCAACGGCTTCCTCAGCAAGGAGATGTTCTTCGGCGAGACCCTGGCGCAGAACATGATGGGCAGCTTCAACTGGCTGATCCCGGCACTGGCCACCGTCGGCGCGCTGTTCTCGGTGAGCTACTCGGTGCGCTTCATCCACGACGTGTTCTTCAACGGCGAGCCGATCAACCTGCCCAACCCGCATCCGCACGAGCCGCCGCGCTACATGAAGGTGCCGGTAGAAATCCTCGTACTGATCTGCCTGTTGGTCGGCATCATGCCGGGGATCATCGTCGGCCCGCTGCTGGCCGGCGCCGCCGCGTCGAGCCTGAACGGCGCGCTGCCCGAGTACAGCCTGGCGATCTGGCATGGCTTCAACGCGCCGCTGGCCATGAGCTTTGTCGCCACCGCCGGCGGCGTGCTGCTCTACGTGCTGCGCAAGCCGCTGTTCGACTGGTACGCCGGGCTGCCGGCGTTGGACGCCAAGCTGGTGTTCGAGCAGCAGGTGCAGCGCGTGGTGCGCTTTGCCGCGCGAGTCACTGGCTACCTGGAGAATGGCTCGCTGCAACGTTATTCGATGCTGCTGGTGCTGGCCGCCGTGGTCGTAGTGTTCGCCGGTCTTGCGCCGTTGCCCGGGATCCAGGGTGACCGTGCGCAGACGCCGCTGGATGGCATCACTGCGCTGGGGCTGGTCCTGCTGGTGATCGCCGGGCCGCTCACCGTCTGGTTCCATCGCCAGCGCCTGACTGCGCTGGTCATCCTCAGCATCGCCGGCCTGCTGGTGGCTCTTGCCTTCGCCCGCTTCGCCGCGCCGGACCTGGCGCTGACCCAGCTGTCGGTGGAAGTGGTGACCATGGTCCTGCTGATGCTGGCGCTGTACTACCTGCCGGCGCGTACGCCGAAGACTTCCAGCAGCCTGCGCCGCCTGCGCGATTTCGTGATCGCCCTGGGCGCCGGCCTGATGGTCACGCTGCTGACCTACGCCGTGCTGACTCGCCCCTACGACAGCATTGCCGGCTACTACCTGGAGAACAGCGTTTCGGGTGGTGGCGGGCACAACGTGGTGAACGTGATCCTGGTGGACTTCCGTGGCTTCGATACCCTCGGCGAGATCACCGTTCTGGCCATCGCCGCCGTCGGCATCTTCGCGCTGCTCGATGGCCTGCGCCTGCTGCGCCGCGAGAGCGATGACGAAGGCCGTGCCTGGGCGAAGGATCGCTTCCCGCCGATCCTCGCCACGCTGTCACGCCTGTTGTTGCCGCTGGCGCTGCTGGTCTCGGTGTTCATCTTCCTGCGCGGGCACAACCTGCCGGGCGGCGGCTTCATCGCCGGGTTGATCACTTCTGTGGCGCTGATCCTCCAGTACATCGCCTGCGGCAGCCGCTGGGTGAGCACGCGCCTGCCGCTGGACTACAGCCGCCTTGCCGGTCTCGGTGTACTGATCGCCGGGCTGACCGGGCTGGGCGCCTGGTTCTTCGGCTTCCCGTTCCTTACCTCGGCGTTCGGCCACTTCCACATTCCGCTGGTGGGTGAGATCGAGCTGGCCACCGCCATGCTCTTCGACCTGGGCGTGTACTTCACCGTGGTCGGCGCGACGCTACTGATTCTTTCCGGGCTGGGTTCGGTCACCGCGCCGCCGGAGCCTCTGACCAAGGAGGCGCACTGATGGAAGCGCTGTTCGCCATCGCCCTCGGCCTGCTGACCGCCAGCGGCGTCTATCTGCTGCTGCGTGCGCGTACCTTCCCGGTGGTGCTGGGGCTGACCCTGCTGTCGTATGCGGTGAACCTGTTCCTCTTCGCCATGGGCCGGCTGGCCGGTGATCCGGCGGTGATTGGCAAGGTCGCCAACGCCGGCGATCCGATTCCCCAGGCGCTGGTGCTGACCGCCATCGTCATCGGCTTCGCCATGACGGCTTTCGTCATTGTCCTGGCCCTGCGTGGCCTCGCGGACACCGGCGGTGATCACGTCGACGGTGGAGATGGCCACGAAGGAGAGCAGAGCCGATGAACCACTGGCTGATCCTGCCCGTCCTGCTGCCGCTGTTCGCCGGTTGCGCGCTGCTGCTCGTGGGCAATCGCCTGCAGCGCGGTCTGTCGTTGCTCGCCACGCTGGCACTGCTGCCTTTGTCCGCCGTGCTGTTGCAACAGGCCGACAGCGGTGTGGTGCAGTTCTACGCGCTGGGCAACTGGCAACCACCGTTCGGCATCATCCTGGTGCTGGACCGCCTGAGTGCGCTGATGATTGCCGCCACCGCGCTGTTGGCCAGCCTCGCGCTGATCTACGCGGTGAGCGGGGACGACAAGCGCGGCAAGCGCTTCCACGCGCTGTTCCAGTTCCAGTTGCTCGGGCTGAATGGTGCCTTCCTCACCGGCGATCTGTTCAACCTCTTCGTGTTCTTCGAGATCCTGCTGATCGCGTCCTATGCGCTGCTACTGCATGGTGGCGGGGCAGGGCGGGTGCGCGCGGGCGTGCATTACGTGGTGCTCAACCTGGTCGGCTCGGCGTTCTTCCTGATCGCGGTGGGCACGCTCTATGGCATCACCGGCACGCTGAACATGGCGCACATGGCCGAGCGGGTGGCGCAGTTGAGCGCCGAGCAGGCACCGCTGGTACGTGTGGCCGCCTTGCTGTTGCTGGTGGTGTTCGGCCTGAAGGCCGCGCTGCTGCCGCTGTACTTCTGGTTGCCCAGGGCCTACGCCGAAGCCACTGCGCCAGTGGCGGCGCTGTTCTCGATCATGACTAAGGTGGGCATCTACTCGATCCTGCGCGTGTACACGCTGATCTTCGGCGAGCAGGCCGGCGAGCTGGCGAACCTCGCGCAGGCCTGGCTGTGGCCGCTGGCGCTGGCCGGCATCGTGGCCGGTGCGCTGGGTGCGCTGGCGGCGACCACGCTGCAGGGGCTGCTGTCGTACCTGGTCGTGGTCTCCGCCGGTACGCTGCTCGCGGCTATCGCGCTGGGAACGCCGGAAGCCTTGTCCGCCGCGCTCTACTACCTGCTGCACAGCATCTGGGTGGCGGGTGGCCTGTTCCTGCTCGCCGACCTGATCGCCCGCCAGCGCGGCGACAAAAGCGGCCAACTGGTACGAGGCCCGGCCTTGTTGCAACCGCATCTGCTGGGCGGTGCGTTCTTCTTCGGTGCCATCGCGGTCGCCGGCTTGCCGCCACTGTCGGGCTTCCTCGGCAAGCTGATGCTGCTGCGCTCGGTGAGCGGTGGCAGCGAGGCTGTCGCGCTGTGGAGCGTGGTGCTGGTCAGCGGGCTGGTGACCATCATCGCCCTGAGCCGCGCCGGCAGCACGCTGTTCTGGCGCACCGGGCTGAGTGTCCTGGGTAGCGCCGACCGTGAGCCGGTGAAGATGCTGGCGACCTTCGGCCTGCTGGCCAGCGCACCGCTGATGGTGGTCGCGGCGCGGCCGTTGATCGACTACACCCAGGCCGCCGCTGCACAGCTGCTGGATGCCGGGCTGTATCGTCACGCGATCCTGCTGGGAGGTGGCGCATGATCCGGCGCTTGTTACCGCACCCGTTGCTCAGCGGCGTGTTGCTGTTGAGCTGGCTGCTGCTGGTCAACGATTTCTCCCTCGGCCACTGGTTGCTGGGCGCCTTCCTCGGTCTGACGATTCCGCTGCTGTGCCGCAACCTGCTGCTGGCCGCGCCGCGCATTCAGCGGCCAGGCCTGCTGCTGCGCTTTATCGGCCTGGTGCTCTACGACATCGTTGTGGCGAACCTGCAGGTGGCGAAACTGGTGTTGGGGCCGAAGTCGAACCTGCAACCAGGCTTCGTCGAAATCCCTCTGGAGCTGACCGACGATCTCGCCATCAGCATCCTCGCCAGCGTCATCACCCTGACCCCCGGTACCTGTTCGGCGGATCTGTCCGCCGACCGCCGCACGCTGTTGGTCCACGGCATCGATGTCCCCGATCCGCAGGCTCTCGTGGCGGACATCAAGGCGCGCTACGAGGCGCCGCTGAAGGAGGTGTTCGCATGCTCGGCATCGTGATCCCGATCTGCCTGGCGCTGCTGGGCGTGGCCGTGCTGCTCACCGTGGCGCGACTAATTCGCGGGCCGTCGGTGGCGGACCGCATCCTCGCGCTGGATACCCTGTCGATCAAAGCCATCGCGCTGATCGTGTTGTTCGGCATCTGGAAGGGCAGCGGCCTCTACTTCGAGGCGGCGCTGCTGATCGCGGTGATGGGCTTCGTCAGCACCGTGGCGCTGTGCAAGTTCCTCCTGCGGGGAGACATCATCGAATGACTACTCAGTGGATCGTCGAAGCGCTGGTTTGCCTGCTGCTGCTGGCTGGCAGCCTGTTCGCCCTGCTCGGCGCCATCGGCCTGTACCGGCTACCGGACTTCTACACGCGCCTGCACGCGCCGACCAAGGCCTCGACCCTGGGCGTGGGCGGTGTGGTGCTGGCTTCGCTGCTGTACTTCAGCACGCGCGGCGAGGGCGTGAGTCTGCATGAGGTGCTGATCACCGCGTTCCTCTTCATCACCGCGCCGGTGAGCGCGCACCTGCTGGCCAAGGCGGCGATGCAGCAGCGTGTGCCGGTGGAGCGAGGGACCAAGGGAAAGCCCTGGGAGTGATTTTTTTGCGGCTTCTGCGCGGGACCTGCCCTCACCCTAACCCTCTCCCAGAGGGAGAGGGGACTGATTGGCGCAAGGATTGGTTCCGAACCTCCCGGCCAGCGGAGGACAGCTCCCTCTTCCTCTGGGAGAGGGCTGGGGTGAGGGAAAACCAGCAGCGCCCCTCACTGCCTGGATGATGCTCGTAGGAGTGAGCTTGCTCGCGAACCGCCTGAGCGATGGAGCCGCCGGCCCGTCTGTTCGCGAGCAAGGACTGGGCGTCCCCCCTCGGTCCTGCAAAAAGAGTGTGCCAGCCCATACAGTTTCCCTGCGATTCTGTACCTGTCGGTCCGAACCGCCCGCCTCCTATACTCCGGTGACCTTTTGACTGGAGCGTCCCGTGCAGCAATCCCGGCCGTTCGCCCTCGCGTGCCTGGTGCTGGCCATGGCGCTCTGGGGCAGTTCCTTCATCGCCCTGAAATTCGCCTTCCAGGAAATGCCCGCCATGTGGGTGATCTTCGCCCGGATGGCGCTGGGCAGCCTGATCTTCCTCGCCGCCTGGCGCTGGCGCGGACGTATCGACTACCGCCCCGGCGACTGGAAATGGCTGCTGGCGCTGGCCGCCTGCGAGCCCTGCCTGTACTTCATCTTCGAATCCCTGGCCCTGCAGCAGACCAGCGCCGCGCAGGCGGGAATGATTACCGCGCTGCTGCCGTTGCTGGTGGCGGTCGGCGCCTTCTTCCTGCTGCATGAAAAGATCGCCCGCAACACCTGGCTGGGCTTTGCCCTGGCGGTACTCGGCTCGCTCTGGCTGACCCTGGCCAGCGAGCCGGACCGTCATGCGCCCAACCCGCTGCTGGGCAATTTCTACGAGCTGCTGGCGATGCTCTGCGCCACCGGCTACACCCTGTTGCTCAAGCACCTGTCGGCGCGCTATTCGCCCTTCATCCTGACCGCCATGCAGGCGTTCATCGGTTCGGTGTTCTTCCTGCCGCTGGCGCTGGCGACATCCGGCCTGCCGTCGGCGCCCGGCCCGACTGGCTGGTTTGCGCTGATCTACCTGGGCAGTGTGGTGACCGTTGGCGCCTACGGCCTGTACAACTTCGGTGTCAGCCGCCTGCCGGCGAGCCAGGCGACCGGCTTCATCAACCTGATCCCGGTCTTCACCCTGATCTTCGCCGCGCTGCTGCTGGGCGAAGTGCTCAGCGGCCAGCAGGCGCTGGCCGCCGGGCTGGTGTTCGTCGGCGTCGCCCTGAGCCAATGGCGCAGCGCGCCGCCCACCACGCCGGCCGGTGTGCTGGACTGAATCCACCGAATCGAGAATTGTGCGAGGAGAACCCACCATGTCCGCCCAGGAACGCAACTGGACCCACGAGGCGATCCGCATCATCGAGGCGGATTTCCAGCGCAGTGCCGACACTCACCTGATCCCGCTGGACCTGCCCGGCCTGCCGGGTGTCGACCTGTACTTCAAGGACGAATCCAGCCACCCCACCGGCAGCCTCAAGCATCGCCTGGCGCGCTCGCTGTTTCTCTACGCGCTGTGCAACGGCTGGCTGCGCCCCGGTGCGCCGGTGATCGAGGCGTCCAGTGGCTCCACCGCCATCTCCGAGGCCTATTTCGCCCGCTTGCTGGGCTTGCCGTTCATTGCCGTGGTGCCGGCCAGCACCTCGAAGGAGAAGATCGCGCAGATCGCCTTCTACGGCGGCCAGAGCCATCTGGTGGATGACCCGACGCAGATCTATGCCGAGTCGGATCGCCTGGCGAAGGAAACCGGCGGCCACTTCATGGACCAGTTCACCTACGCCGAGCGCGCCACCGACTGGCGGGCGAACAACAACATCGCCGAGTCGATCTTCCAGCAGATGCGCCACGAGCGCTTCCCCACGCCGTCCTGGCTGGTCTCCAGCCCCGGCACCGGGGGCACACTGGCCACGCTCGGCCGCTTCGCGCGCTATCGCCGCCACGAAACCCGCGTGCTCTGCGCCGACGCCGAGCGCTCGGTGTTCTTCGATTCCTACCGCACCGGCGATCGCGACCTGACCCTGAACTACGGCTCGCGCATCGAGGGCATCGGCCGGCCACGCGTGGAAGCGTCGTTCCTGCCCAACGTGCTGGACGCCTGCTGCAAGGTCCCAGACGATCTTTCCCTGGCCGCCATGCACTACCTGGCGCAGCGCCTGGGGCGGCATGTCGGCGGCTCCAGCGGGACCAACCTGATCGGCGCGCTACTGGTGGCGCGGCAGATGGTGGCGCGGCGCGAGAGCGGCTCGGTGGTGGCGATCCTCTGCGACAGCGGCGAGCGCTACGAGACCACCTACTACAACCCGCTGTGGCTGATTTCCCAGGGCTTCGACCTCGATCCGCTGATCGACGCGGTGCGCCAGTGCGCCGAACATGGCGCGGCGCTTCCCGGTGATCTGCCTTGCATCGGACTGGACTGATATTCCTGGAGGGAACCATGAAAACCATTGGCCTGATCGGCGGCATGAGCTGGGAATCGACCATTCCCTACTACCGGCAGATCAACGAACGCATCAAGGAAAAACTCGGCGGCCTGCACTCGGCGAAGATCGCCCTCTACAGCGTGGACTTCCACGAGATCGAGCGCTTGCAGCACGCCGGTGACTGGGATGCCGCCGGCCGTGTGCTGGCCGGCGCTGCGCGTTCGCTGGCGGCTGCGGGCGCCGACTTCCTGGTGCTCTGTACCAACACCATGCACAAGGTGGCGCCGGCCATCGAGGCGGCGGTGGACATCCCGCTGCTGCACATCGCCGACCCGACCGCCGAGGCGATCCGCGCAGCGGGTGTTTCCACGGTTGGCCTGCTGGGGACGCGCTTCACCATGGAGCAGGCGTTCTACAAGGATCGCCTGGTGGACAGGTTCGGGCTGAAGGTACTGACGCCGGACGAGGCGGACCGCCAGGTGGTGCACCGAATCATTTATGAGGAGCTGTGCCTGGGGCAGATTCGCGACGCGTCGCGGCAAGAGTACCGGCGCGTCGTCGCCGCGCTGGTGGAGCAGGGCGCCGAGGCGGTGATCCTGGGTTGCACGGAGATTTCCCTGCTGGTCGGCCCGGCCGACGCCTCGGTCCCGCTGTTCGATACCACCGCCCTGCACGCCTTGCACGCGGCCGATGCAGCCATCCTGGGAGAGCCGGCATGAGTTTCATCAGCCTGAAGGTGCGCGCCGCGTTCATGGTGCACGGCTACGACGAGCAGAACCGCGAAGTGATCGAACAGGTCGCGGAGCCAGATTTCGTCGAGAAACTGGTGCGCATCGAACGCATCCAGTCGATCAGCGAGAAGTACGTACTGGTGACCGCCAGCCCCGGCCGGTTGGCCTACTGGGAGTACGCCGAGGAGTTCGCTGCGCTCAAGGCGCGGCTGATGGCGGCGGGGCTGCTGGTCTGAACTGGCAGGACGTGGGAGCGGACGTCGCCCGCGATGGCCACAGGCGCGATTCGAACCTATCGCGCCAGAAGTACTGAAATCGCCCCGTAGGAGCGGACCTTGTCCGCGAACTCCACCCGGCATGCGCCGGATGGCCCAGCGTGAATCGAACCGCTTCGCGGACAAGGTCCGCTCCTACAAGGTCAAAAGCCTGTCACCTTGGGCTGTTCCTGCGAGTGGTGGCGCTTGGAGTGGAAGCCTGGGCATCAGTGCATAGGGTGCAGTCAGTCGTTGCTGGAGCCGCCCGGATAGGCGCAGCCGCGCATGACCTTGTCGTCCAGGCGCAGCTCGGCCGACAGGTTGCTCAGGGCGCCGCTCATGCTGTCCTGGCAGCGCGCCGGAGCGATCCATAGCTCGACCTTCTCGCCGTTGGCTTCGCTGGAGTAACTGGTGCTGCCATCCGGCACACCTTCGGCGATGAAGGGAAGTACCAGCGGCGGCTTGCCCGGTTGTTCGATCAGCATGCCCTGGTTGTTCACCAGCGCGCTCCAGCCCGGCTCGTTGCCGCTGGCGCGGACGATGGCGCGCTTGAAGTTCGGATCGTCGCAGCCCGGACCTTCGTTCTGCAGGCGCAGGACCTTGCTCACTTCCAGCTTGCCGTCGGTGGCCTGGGCGGTGCTGCCGCTGAAGTTGCCGCGCAGGTCGGCGAACAGGGTGGTAGCGCCGTCGTTGAACATTTCCAGCGCGTCGCGGGGCAGGCCGGTGTTGCCGGTGTCCTCGATGCTGAAGCGGCGCTGCTCGGCACAGCTGCGGAACACCAGTTTGCCGTCCAGCCGGCTCAGCTCGCCTTGCAGGCGGGTGGAGGCGTTAATATCGGTCTTGTTCGGCGTCCACACCTGGCAGGCGGCGAACAGGGGTAGCAGGCTGAAGATAATGAAACGGCTGGATCGCATGGAGTGGCTCCCTCGAAAGTGGAGCCACGTTACCCAGCGACGCCGGTCATCTCAAGGGCTAAGCCCTGGGTGGGGAGGATTTCGGATGATTCGTTGCAAGCGCGCCTACGAGCCGGCCATGAAAGCGGATGGAGAGCGGGTACTGGTGGACCGCCTGTGGCCGCGGGGGATTCGCAAGGAAGACCTGTACATGGCGTTCTGGGCCAAGGACGCTGCGCCGTCCAACGAGCTGCGTCAGCGCTTTCATCATGATCCGAGCCTGTTCGAGGATTTCCGCAGGGCCTACCACGGCGAGCTGAACGCGCATCCGGAGCATTGGATGGGCCTGCTCGATCTGGCGCGCAAGGGCACGCTGACGCTGCTCTATGCGGCCAGGGACGAGGAGCACAACAATGCCCGGGTGCTGGCGGAGTTCCTTGAGGATGAGCTGGAGAAACAGGGCGAGGGGAGTTCCCCGGTCTGTTATGCCGGGAAGACCGAATAGCGGCAGTTCGCGAGCTTGTTCGCGAACCCAGGTGAATGGCAGACGCCAAGGCATCAGTCCGACTGTCAGGATCGTCGGATGGGTAGAACTTGCGATACCCATCGACAATGTCTGTCGGTGCATTGATGGGTATCGCTTCGCTCCACACCATCCTACGCAAAGCCGCTCAGAGCGCAGCGTGCAGGGTGGTCACCAGATCTTGTACACCTGCCCGGTCTGCTTGCCTTCCACGCTGCGGGCGAAGCCCAGCGCGGCGTCGGCGGCGGGGACCGGCTTGAAGCCACGGAAGAACGGCGCGTAGCCCTCCATCGATTCCACCAGCACGTTCGGGCTCACCGCGTTGATCCGCTGGCCGCGCGGCAATTCCAGGGCGGCGCTGCATACGAAGCCTTCCACCGCGCCATTGACCAGGCTGGCGGAGCTACCCAGCACGATGGGCTGTTCGCTGAGGATGCCGGTGGTGAGGGTGAAGGAAGCGCCGTCGTTGGCGTACTGGCTGCCGATCAGCACCAGGTTCACTTGGCCCATCAGCTTGTCCTTCAGACCGACCGCCATTTCCGCTTCGCCCATTTCCGACAGCGCACCGAAGTGCACCTTGCCGGCGGCGCTGACCAGCGCGTCGAAACCGCCGATCTGTTCGAACAGCTTGCGGATCGAGGCGCTGTCGGTGATGTCCACGCGGTAGTCGCCGCTGTTGCGGCCCACGCGGATGATGTCGTGGCGCGGGCTCAGTTCGTTGGCGACGGCCTGGCCGAGGGTGCCGCTGGCACCGATCAGGATGATTTTCATGAGAAGGCTCCACTGGGTGGTTTGGCTGAAGACCTATCCAGAGTAGTCTGGCAACTTGTTGTGATAATCCATCTAATCGACAACCTTTGGTTTTCATATGGAAACAATCGCCAGCGACCTGGAAGACCTTTCCGCCTTTGCCGTGCTGCTGGAATGCGGCAGCTTCACCCACGCTGCGGAGAAGCTCGGTTGCAGCAAGGGCCAGTTGTCCAAGCGCATTTCCGCGCTGGAGCAGGCGCTGGGCGCGACCCTGGTGCACCGTACGACACGGCGTCTGTCCCTGACCGCAGCCGGCGCCGCGCTATTGCCCGAGGCCCAGGCGCTCAATGCCCAGGCGGCGCGGGCTCGGCAGGCGGTGCTGGCGTTGCAGGAAGAGGCACAGGGCAAGGTGCGGCTGAGCGTACCGGTGTCGCTGGGTGAGACCTTCTTCGATGCCTGGCTGATGGAGTTCTCCCGCCAATACCCGGACATCCGCCTGGAACTGGATCTGTCCAACGAGCGCCGCGACCTGGTGGCCGACGGCTTCGACCTGGCGATCCGTTCCGGCAGCCTGGAAGTGGATGACCGCTTCGTCGCCAAGCCCCTGTTCGCCTTGCAGGAACTGACCTGCGCCACGCCGGACTACCTCGCCGAACACGGTGCGCCGCAGGTTCCGGCGGACCTGACCGGGCATTCCTGCCTGCAGAACACCCACTATCAGGACAGCGACGTGTGGCTTTATCAGCGCCGCCACGAACTGTTCCGCGTTGCGATCAGTGGCGTGCTGGCGAGCAACCACTACACGCTGCTGAAGAAAGCCGCGCTGGCTGGTGCCGGCATCAGTCGGCTGCCGTCCTACATGATTCAGCAGGAATTGGCTGAAGGCAGCCTTGTCTGGCTGCTCCGTGATTACCAGACTCGCAGCCAGCCGGTGTTCCTCATCCATCCGTACCAGGGTCGCCTGCCGCGCCGCACGCAGCTTCTGGCGGACTACCTGCTGCGCTGGTTCGAGCGCAGCCGCAGGCAGTTGGTCGCCCTGGAGGGCTGACAGAGGTTTCATTCAGCTTCGTTCAGCTTTGTTCAGTGATGGTTCAGAAAGGGTTCAGGGGGAGTTCAGGGTTGGCCTCGTAGGCTTTGCCCTATTCTTTCAGCCCCTTCCGAGGTGACCACCATGAACCGTTCTACTCTGCTGCTGACCGCCCTGCTCACCAGCGCCGCTCTGCTGAGCGGCTGCGCGTCCAACCTGTCGGGTTCTTCCTATTCCCGCGCTGACGCCCGCGCTGTGCAGAACGTCCGCATGGGCACCGTCGAATCCCTGCGGCCGGTGCAGATCGAAGGCACCAAGACGCCCATCGGCACCCTGGCCGGCGCGGCGGTTGGCGGTATCGCCGGCAACTCCATTGGCGGCGGCCGTGGAAAGGCCATCACCACCATTCTCGGCGGCGTGGCTGGCGGGGCGGCGGGCTCGGCGGTGGAAGAGGGCATTACCCGCACCCAGGGCGTCGAGATCGTGGTCCGCGAGGATGACGGCGGCACCCGCGCCTACGTTCAGGCGGTGGATGCCAACCAGCAGTTCCGGATCGGTGATCGCGTGCGCATCATGACCGTCAACGGCGCCAGCCGCGTCACCATCTGAACGGAGGACGCGCCATGCGCCGCCTGCTGATTGCCGCGCTGGCCCTGCTTGGATGTGGCATCGCCATGGCTGATGACGGGGGCTTCTGGTACCTGCAGACCAGCGTCTACACGACCCACTGGACCAACGATCCGGAGCACAACAACCACCAGGAACTGATCGGCCTCGAGCGTAACCGCGCCGATGGCGTGGTGTTCGGCGGTGCGACCTTCAAGAACTCGTTCAGCCAGCGTTCCAACTACGTCTATGCCGGCAAGCGCTTCGACTGGGACGGCACGCCGTTCTACGCCAAGGTCACTGGCGGCGCGCTACAGGGTTATCGCGGCGACTACCGCGACAAGATTCCGCTGAACCGCTATGGCGTAGCGCCGGCAATCATCCCGTCGGTGGGCGCGCACCTGGGGCCGGTCGCTGCGGAGTTCGTGGTGCTGGGGGGATCGGCCGCGATGGTTAACGTCGGCGTGCGCTTCTGATCCTTCACCCTGCAGAAACGAAACGGGCCACGATGGATGTTCATCGCGGCCCGCGTCGTTTCTGAAAGACGAAAAAGTCAGGCAGTTACTTCCTTCAGCGCCTTGTCCAGGCAATCGATGAACAGCTCCGCATGTTCCTGCTCGAAGGCCAGTAGCGGGCGAATCTTCAGGATGTTCTCCATCGGGCCGGCCGCGCTGATCAGCACGCCGCGCTCACGCATCGCGTTCACCACCTGGCGGGTCTGGTTGGCGGCCGGGCTTTTTGCCGCGCGATCCGTGACCAATTCGACGCCGAGGAACAGTCCCGCGCCGCGCACGTCACCGATCAGTTCGTGCCGGTCGGCCAACTGGCGGATGCCGTCCAGCATGAAGTTGCCGATGCGCTGTGAGCGCTCCTGCAGTTGTTCATCACGGATGACATCGAGCACTGCCTGGGCCGCCGCGCAGGACACCGGGTTGCCGCCGAAGGTGTTGAAGTAGCGCACCTCGCGGCCGAAGCTTTCGAGGATTTCCGGGCGCACGACCACGCCGGCGATGGGCTGGCCGTTACCCATGGGTTTGCCGAGGGTGACCAGGTCCGGTTGTACGCCGTGGCGCTGGAAGCCCCACATGGCGTCGCCGGTACGAGCGAAACCGCTCTGCACTTCGTCGGCGATGTAGAGCAGGCCTTCGTCTTGGGCGACCTTCACCGCTTCGGCGAGGAATCCGGCCGGATCGGCCAGCACGCCGTCGCTGGCGAAGATGCCGTCGAGCAGCAGCGCGGCGGGCTTGATGCCATTGGCGCGCAGGTCGGCGATGGCGGCGCGCACGTCATCGGCGAACAGCTTGCCGACGTTCTCCGCACCCAGGCGGTAGGCGTCCGGCGCGCGCAAGGTGCGGGCGTGGGCGGGCAGGGTGATGCCGGCGCCGAGGGACGGCGACAGCTCGGAGATGGTGCCGGTGACGCCGTGGTAGGCGAAGCGGGTGATGATCACCCCGGTGCCGCCGGTGTACTGGCGGGCGATGCGCAGGGCGAGGTCATTGGCCTCGCTGCCGGTGCAGGTGAACATCACCTGGTCCAGCCCGGCGGGGAAGGTGGCGAGCAGGTCTTCGGCGTAGTCGAGGATGCCTTCCTGCAGGTAGCGGGTGTGGGTGTTGAGCACTGCTGCCTGGCTGGCGATGGCCTGCACCACGCGCGGGTGGCAGTGGCCGATGGAGGCGACGTTGTTGTAGGCGTCGAGGTAGCGGTTGCCCTGGTTGTCGTAGAGCCATACGCCTTCGCCGCGCACGGTGTGCAGCGGGCGCTCGTAGAACAGCCGGTAGGCCGGACCGAGCAGGCGCGCGCGGCGCTCGATCAGGCGACGTTCCTGTTCGCTCAGGCGCTCGGCGTCGGCGGCGCTGAATCCGTTGGGCATGGTCATTTGCGGGGCTCCTCTTGTTGGGCGCAGGCGGCGAAGATCTGCTCCTGCGCCTGTTCCCGGCTCAGGCGGGCCAGGCCTTGTACGGCCTGCCATGCGTGGCCGGTGTTACGCAGGATGTAGTCGCGGTTCTCGGGGTGCAGGCTGGCGCGCCAGGCGGTGATGCTCAGGGTCATGATCAGGCGCGTGGCGATCAGGTCGGCGAGGATTTCCTGTTCTTCGGCCTGCAGCGGGCAGCGGCGATGGTAGGCGGCGATCATCTCGGAGGCGGTGGCCAGTGGCGCGTCCGGCTCGCCCACCTGGTAGGCGGCGGCGACGCCCAGGTCGTTGATCAGCGGCGCGTGGACCATGTCGCCGAAGTCGAGGATGTTGCGTACCCGGTCCGGATGCTCGGCATCGACGATGACGTTGTGCGGATTCAGGTCGTTGTGGATGACCTGGGCGCGCAGCGTGGTCTGGCGGGGCAGGGCATGGCGCTCGAAGTTGTCGAGGAAGCGCTCGACCAGGGCGCGCTGTTCGCGGTCCTCGATGTAGGTCAGCAGGTTGCGCAGGCGCGAGGCGTGCTTGAGGTCCCAGAGCAGCTCGTGGTCGGCGGTGGCCGGGTGTTCGAAACCCTTGAGCGCCAGGCCCAGGCGGGCCAGGTCGTCGCCCAGGTTCTCGCGCAGGGCGCGACTGCGTTGCGGGACGCGGTGCAGCGGGACGCCGTCGACGAAGGAGAACAGCCGGGCAATCATCGGCTGGCCGTCGACGGTGATGGGAATCTGGTGTTCGCCGTTCAGCGAGGGATAGACGCGCTGCACTGCCAGAGTCGGGTCCAGGGCCTCCACGCGCAGCAGGGCGCGGGTCTGGAAGTCCACCACCTGCGGGTCTTCCAGCGGGTGCGAGAGCTTCAGCAGGCGGTCGTCGCCATGGCCGTGGGCGATATGGAAGTTCAGGTCGCGTTCGCCGGCGAGGCGGTGCAGCGTGCCGCGCTGGCCGAAGTATTCCTCGGCGATGGCAGCGGCCTGGGCATCGCTCACCTGGGCGGGGGCCGCTTCCAGCAGGTGATCGTGGACGGGAGCGGTATTGAGGGGCACGGGTACATCTCCAGCAGGGTTCAGCGGTCGTTCTGTATTGCAGCGGCCGGGCGAGGTGGCGCGTCCGCCCGGCGCGGGGCCGGGCGGACGCCATCCACTTACTTGCTTGCCCAGGCGTTGAAGCGGGTTTCCAGTTCCTCGCCGTGGTCGATCCAGAACTCGGTGTCCATGGCGCGCGCGTTCTCCAGGTTCTGCGGCGCAGTGGGGAGGTTCGGCGCGATGGCGGCGTTGATCAGCGGGATGGTGTTCTTGTTGGTCGGGCCGTAGGGGATGGTTTCGGCAAAGACCTTCTGGTACTCGGGTTTGTTGGCCAGGGCAATGAACTGCTCGGCCAGCTCCTTCTTCGGACTGCCCTTGACGATAGCCCAGTGGTCGAGGTCGTAGATGCTGCCGTTCCACTGGATGGCGAAGTCGCGGCCTTCCTTCTGCGCGGTGGCGACGCGGCCGTTGTAGGCCGAGGTCATTACCACGTCACCGGCGGCCAGCCATTGCAGCGGTTGCGCGCCGGCTTCCCACCACTGGATGTAGGGCTTGATCTCGTCGAGCTTCTTGAACGCGCGGTCCACGCCTTCCTTGGTGCCCAGCACCTTGTACAGGTCGGCCTGTTTCACGCCGTCGGCTTCCAGGGCGAATTCCAGGGTGAACTTGGCGCCCCGGCGCAGGCCGCGCTTGCCCGGGTACTTCTTCACGTCCCAGAAGTCGGCCCAGCTGGTGGGGGCGCTGGCCAGCTTCTTGGCGTCGTAGGTGAGCACCGTGGACCAGATGAAGATGCCTACGCCACAGTCGCTCACGGCGGCGTCGAGGAAGTCGGCCTGCTTGCCGAGCTTGCTCCAGTCGAGCTGCTCGAACAGGCCTTCGCTGCAACCGCGCATCAGTTCCGGGGATTCCACCTCGACCACGTCCCAGCTGGTCTTGCCGGTGTCGGCCATGACCTTGATCTTGGCCATCTCGCCGTTGTACTCGGCGCCCTGGACGGTGACCTTGGCCTGCTGCTCGAAGGGTTTGTAGAAGGCCTTTTCCTGGGCCACCTTGTTGTCGCCACCGAAGGACACCACGGTCAGTGTCTCGGCGTGGAGCTGGGCGGCGCCGCCGGCCAACATCATCAGTGCTATGGCTTTCTTGAACATGCGATGACTCCTGAGCGGGCCAATCCGGCCCATGAATAAGAGGGCAGCTTCAAGAGTGGGGCGATGCGCCGGGCCAAGCTGGAAGGCCGGCTGGCATTGCCCTCGGACATCAGGGAGAGGAACCGGCGGAACGGGTGAGATCGATCATGTGAAGTTGCTCCGTTTCTTGTTGTTGTTCGGATAGCTCGGTGTAGGACCAAGCTGGACCGATTAAAACATCTTCCAAAACATGATGCATCATGTTTTTATTGACGCCATCGCTTCACGGACGTTCATCGATCGCGCGCCCCGATGGGGCATAGAAAGCGGCTCAGACTTGAGAGGGAAGCCCCATGAACCAGACCAGAACCTTGCTCCTTACCGGCGCCAGCCGCGGCATCGGCCACGCCACGGTGAAGCACTTCAATGCCGCCGGCTGGCGCGTGTTCACCGCCTCGCGCCAGGACTGGAGCGCCGAATGCCCCTGGGCCGAAGGCCTGATCAACCACATCCACTTGGACCTGGAGGACATCGACAGCGTGCAGGCCAGCCTGCCGATGATCCGCGAGAAGCTCGGCGGCTCGCTGCACGCCCTGGTGAACAACGCCGGCATCTCTCCCAAGGGCCCGGAAGGTGAACGCCTGGGCGTGCTGGGCAGCGACTACGCCACCTGGCTGAAGGTGTTCAACGTCAACCTGTTCTCCACCGCGCTGCTGGCGCGTGGCCTGTTCGACGAACTGAAGGCGGCCAAGGGCTCGGTGATCAACGTCACCTCCATCGCCGGGTCGCGCGTGCACCCCTTCGCCGGTGCGGCCTACGCCTGCTCGAAAGCCGCGCTGGCCGCGCTGACCCGCGAGATGGCCCACGACTTCGGCCCGCATGGCGTGCGGGTGAACGCCATCGCGCCGGGGGAAATCGACACGGCTATCCTGTCGTCGGGTACCGAGCTGATCGTCGAACGCGACATTCCCATGCACCGCCTGGGCAAGCCGGAGGAGGTCGCCTCGCTCATCCACTTCCTCTGCACCAGCGGCGCGTCCTACGTGAATGGTGCGGAAATCCACGTCAATGGCGGGCAGCATGTGTGAAACCGGCTGGTATTCGGCGCGATCAGCGACCATCATTCGCGCCCGAATTCCGCACCACGCGATGAGACGGCGATGAACTACCCGATCGAAGGGCTCAATCATTCCTACCTGGGCAGCGGCGTTTACGCGCTGCTGCGCGAGGCGCTGATCACCGGCCGCTTCAAGCCGGACGATCGCCTGCGCATCCGCGACCTGGCCCAGCAGTTGGGCACCAGCGTCACCCCGGTGCGCGACGCCATCCTGCAGTTGGCCAAGGAGCAGGCACTGGTCCTCAAGACCCCGCGCGATATCCGCGTGCCGTTACTGACCCGTGAGCAGTACCTGGAGATCCGCAGCATCCGCGTAGCGCTCGAAGGCCTCGCCGCCGAGACTGCCGCCGAACGTGCCAGCGACGGGCAGCTCGACGAGCTGGAGACCAATATTCGCGAGAATCTCGACGCGATTCACGCCGAGGACCTGGTGCTGGCGCTCAAGCTCAACCAGGCCTTCCACTTCGCCCTCGCCGACATCGCCGGCATGCCGCTGCTGCGCGCCTTCCTCGACAGCCTGTGGATGCGCACCGGCCCGCTGATTGCCCAGGCCTACGCCGACTTCAACGAGCGCATGGCTATCGAGCACCACTGGGACGTCCTGCGCGCCCTGCGCGATCGCAACGGCGCCGCCGCCCGCGAGGCGATCCACGCCGACCTGCTGGACGGCAGCGAGAAGATGCTGGAGTTCATCGCGCAGACCGAAGAGCCGGAGCAGGAAGCCGGCTGACTCACTGCTTTCCTGCTTACCACTTCGGCGGGTGGCGTTTTGTAGGAGCGGATCTTATCCGCGACCCGGCCGCCCGGCCGGAAGTCTTGTCCCGGCTGCGCCGGATTTTCGCGGAGAAGCTCCGCTCCTACGAAGAGCGAACGCTCAGACCGCGCCGTCCTTGCGCAGCGCGGCGATAGCAGTCGCGTCGTAACCCAGCCCGCTCAGCACCTCATCCGTATGCTCACCCAGCTTGGGCCCGATCCACTCTGCACTGCCGGGCGTGTCGGAGAGCTTGGGAACGATACCGGGCATGCGAAAGGATTTGCCGTCCGGCAGCTTGGCGGAGAGGAACATCTCCCGTGCCAGGAATTGCGGGTCGCTGAACATGTCCTCGGCGGAGAAGATGCGGCTGGCCGGCACCTCGGCTTCGTTGAGCACCTTGAGCACGGTATCCAGCGATTCGGACCTGGCCCAGCGATTGATGATGCCGTAGAGCTCATCGCGGCGGGCATCGCGGCCGTCGTTGCTGGCGAGCGTCGGGTCTTCGGCGAGGTCCAGGCGGCCGATGGCGGTCATGAAGCGGCGGAAGATGGCGTCGCCGTTGGCGGCGATCTGCACATGCTTGCCGTCGGCCGTGGTGTGCACGGAGGAGGGCGTGATGCCGGGCATGATGTTGCCGGTGCGCTCGCGGATGAAGCCGAACACGTCGAACTCCGGGACCATCGACTCCATCATGGCGAACACCGCTTCGTAGAGCGCCACGTCAACGACCTGTCCTGCGCCGCCGTTCACTTCACGGTGGCGCAGCGCCATGAGCGCGCCGATCACGCCCCACAGCGCGGCAATGGAGTCGCCGATGGAGATGCCGGTGCGCACCGGCGGGCGGTCCTCGAAGCCGGTGATGTAGCGCAGCCCGCCCATGGACTCGCCCACCGCGCCGAAGCCCGGCTGGTCCTTGTACGGGCCGCTCTGGCCGAAGCCGGAAAGGCGCACCATCACCAGCTTCGGGTTCAGCGCGTGGATCACGTCCCAGCCCAGGCCGAGTTTCTCCAGCACGCCTGGGCGGAAGTTCTCGATCAGGATATCGGCCTCGGCCAGCAGCTTCTTCAGCACCTCGCGACCGGCCTCGTGCTTGAGGTTAAGGGTCAGCGAACGCTTGTTGCGCGCCTGCACGAACCACCACAGCGAGGTGCCCTCGTAGAGCTTGCGCCACTTGCGCAGCGGATCGCCGCCATCGGGCGACTCGACCTTGATCACCTCGGCGCCGAATTCCGCGCACAGGCGCGAGGCGAAGGGGCCGGCGATCAGGGTGCCGAGTTCGATGACCTTGAGGCCGGCGAGGGGTTTGGCGGTGCTGTTCATCGGTGGGTCCGAGCAAAGAAGAGTGGCGGGACTCTAACCCGTGTGCGCGGCTTCGAACAGGCCGCCGGGCAGGCGTCCGGTATCAGCGCTTTGCGACGGCCTTGTGCGCGCGTAGAGTAGCCTCATTCAGATGCTTCCTACTTAATCTCGCCCGATTTCGGGCAGGTACACTGTGATGCGTTCGTCTTCCTGCAAACAGCCCGATGATCTGGCGGCATTCCCTGGAGAATGTGCGCCGACGGGTGGCGAGGGGGCTGCATGACGTTGCACCTGCCAACGCTGGTAGTTGTCGACCTGTATGTCCTGACCCTGGTGGGTGTGCTGATGGCGTTCGCCTGGCACAGCGGTCGTCGCGAGTCGACGCTGGGGTACATGAGTGCGGCGCTGTTGCTGGGCGCCATCGGAACATTCGTCGCGACGCTGCGCGGATTCGGCATGGATGTGGTGCCGATCCTGCTGGGGAACGTGATCCTGCACCTCTGCTCGGCGATGACCTGGACCTCCATGCGTGTCTTCACCGGACGCAAGCCGCACTGGCCGCTGATCGGTGCCGGCGCGGCGTTCTGGGCGCTGCTCTGCCTGGTTCCACCCTTCTACGAATCCCTGGTGGCGCGCATCGCCGTCAGTACCAGCATCACCGTCATCTATTGCATCGCGGCGATCAGCGAGCTGTGGCGCAGCCGCCAGAAACTGGAGGTGGAACTGCGGCCAACGCTGGCGCTGCTGCTGTTCCACACCGTCGTCTATGTGGTGCGCCTGGTGGTCGACCGCGGCATGCCGTTCGAGAGCGTGGCCAACAACGGCCAAGGCTCGACCTTCTTCACCTTCCTGGTCTTCGAGACCATGCTGTTCGCCATCGGCATCGCCTTCGCTACCCTGGCGATGGTCAAGGAACGCGCCGAGCTGCAGTTCCGCAGCGCCGCCCTCAGCGATCCGCTGACCGGCGTGGGCAACCGCCGCGCCTTCATGGAAACCGGCGAACGCCTGCTGCGGCTGTGCGCCGATCGCGGGGAACAGGCCTCGCTGCTGCTCTGCGACCTGGACAATTTCAAGCGCCTCAACGACTCCTTCGGCCATCCCGCCGGCGACCGCGTGTTGGTGGAATTCAGCCGCATCACCGCCTCGCGGATGCGCAAGCACGACCAGTTCGCCCGCATCGGTGGGGAAGAGTTCGCCTGCCTGCTGGTGGGTGCCGATACTGAGGGCGCCTGCCAGGTGGCGGAGCGCGTGCGCCGCGAGTTCGCCGAGTTGCCGTTCATGGCCGAGGGCCAGCTGAGCGTGAGCATCGGCATCGCCACCAGCCGCGAGGCAGGCCACGACCTGTTGCGCCTGCTGTCGTTGGCCGACCAGGCGCTCTACGCCGCCAAGGCCAAGGGCCGCAACCGCATCGAACTGGCCGCGCCGGAGCCGGGAACCGACCGACGTCCGCGGAGTTAGTCAGCCGCGCCCGTGCTTTCGCGGTAGACTTGCCGCCTTCGAAAATTCGCCGGGAACGCCCATGGCCCTGTCCGCCACGCCCTACAAAGCCGATATCAGCCTGACCGACCTCGACCGTGGGGTCTACGAGACCCTGCGCTTCACCGTCGCCCGCCATCCCTCGGAAACCGAGGAGCGCCTGGCGGTGCGCCTGCTGGCCTACGTCATCTGGTACAACGAGCAGCTGGCTTTCGGCCGTGGCCTGTCGGACGTGGAAGAGCCCTCGCTGTGGGAAAAGAGCCTGGACGACCGCGTGCTGCACTGGATCGAAGTCGGCCAGCCGGATGCCGACCGCCTGACCTGGTGCTCGCGCCGCTGCGAGAAGCTGACCCTGGTGGCCTACGGCAACCTGCGCGTGTGGACCACCAAGGTGCTCGACAGCGTGCGCCACCTGAAGAACCTCAACGTCGTCGCCATGCCCCAGGAAGCGCTGGAAGAAATCTCCCGCGACCTGCCGCGCTCGATCAACTGGACCGTGATGATCAGCGAAGGGACCATCTTCGTCACCGACGAGCGCGGCCAGCACGAGCTGCAAGTGGAATGGCTGATGGGCGAGCGTTAATCGCCAGCTTTACCCGCTGTAACCAGGGCGCCGGGATCGGCGCCTGAATGAATCGACTGGAACACCCATGCGCATCGAATCCCGCCCCCTCCCGCAAACCCTGCCCAACCTGGGCGACCTGCCGCCGCTGCTGACCCGCCTCTACGCCGCCCGTGGCGTGCAGAGTGCGGAGGAGCTGGACAAGGGCCTGGCGCGGCTGATCCCGTACCAGCAGCTCAAGGGTGTGGACGCGGCGGTGGAACTGCTGGTCGATGCGCTGGAAAAGGGCCAGCGGATTCTCTACGTCGGCGACTTCGACGCCGACGGCGCCACCGCCAGCAGCGTCGGTGTGCTGGCGCTGCGCATGCTCGGCGCGGCCTGGGTCGATTACCTGGTGCCCAATCGCTTCGAGTACGGCTACGGCCTGACCCCGGAAATCGTCGCCGTGGCGCTGGAGAAGCGCCCGGAACTGCTGGTGACCGTGGACAACGGCATCTCCAGCATCGACGGCGTCGCCGCCGCCAAGGCCGCCGGCCTGCGCGTGCTGGTCACTGACCACCACCTGCCGGGGCCGGAACTGCCCGCCGCCGACGCCATCGTCAACCCGAACCAGCCCGGCTGCGACTTCCCCAGCAAAGCCATGGCTGGTGTCGGCGTGATCTTCTACGTGATGCTCGCCTTGCGCGCCCGCCTGCGTGAGCGCGGCTGGTTTGCCGCACGCGGCATTGCCGAGCCGAACCTCGCCGAATTGCTCGACCTGGTGTCCCTGGGCAGCGTCGCCGACGTGGTGCCGCTGGACGCCAACAACCGCATCCTGGTGCACCAGGGCCTCGCGCGAATCCGTGCTGGCCGTGCGCGTCCGGGCCTGCGCGCGCTGCTGGAAGTGGCCGGGCGCGATTGCCGGCGGATCACATCCACGGACCTCGGCTTCATCCTCGGTCCGCGGCTGAACGCCGCCGGGCGCCTGGACGACATGTCCCTGGGCATCGAGCTGCTGCTCTGCGAAGACGAAGGCGTCGCCCGCGACATGGCGGTGCAGCTCGACCAGCTCAACCAGGACCGCAAGGCCATCGAGCAGGGCATGCAGCGCGAGGCGCTGGCCCAACTCAAGGAACTGCCGGTGGAGGAGATGCCCTTCGGCCTGTGCCTGTTCGACCCCGAATGGCACCAGGGCGTGATCGGCATCCTCGCCTCGCGCCTGAAGGAGCGTTACCACCGCCCGACCATCGCCTTCGCCGATGCCGGCGACGGTACGCTCAAGGGCTCGGCGCGTTCGGTGCCGGGCTTCCATATCCGCGATGCGCTGGACGCCGTGGCCGCACGCCATCCGGGTCTGATCAGCAAGTTCGGCGGCCACGCGATGGCGGCCGGCCTGTCGCTGCCGCAGGAAAACTTCGGCGCCTTCGCCGCCGGTTTTGACTTCGAGGTGCGCCGCCAGCTGGAGGAGGACGACCTGACCGGGCGCCTGCTCTCCGACGGCCAGCTCAGCGCCGAGGAATTCCACCTGGAACTGGCCCGCGCCCTGCGCCAGGCCGGGCCCTGGGGCCAGCATTTCCCCGAGCCGCTATTCCACGGCATTTTCCAGATCGTCCAGCAGCGCGTCGTCGGCGAGCGCCACCTGAAGCTGGTGCTCAAGACCGAGTGCGGCTCGCTGCAGCTGGACGCCATCGCCTTCAACATCGACCGCGACATCTGGCCCAACCCCACCGTGCGCTGGGCGGAAGTGGCCTACAAGCTGGACGTCAACGAATTCCGCGGCAATGAAACCGTGCAGCTGATGGTGGCGCATATCGCGCCGCGCTGATCACGAGTACGGTGTTTCGTCGACTGTAGGGCGAATAACCTGGAACAGGTTATCCGCCGGCCCCATCGCGGCGGATAACGCTGACGCGTTATGCGCCCTACCAAAGCCGCTCACCGGTGCCCGTGGTTCGGCGGCGCGTAGGCGGCAGGCCCGGCGGCGGGTAAACTGGCGGCTAGCCCGCCATCCGCCGATTCAGGAGCTGCCGTGTCCCAAGATCATTCTTCCCTGGCCGCATTCGCGCTGGAAACTCCGGCGCCCCTGTATGCGCGGGTCAAGGAAATCATCCTGCAGCAGATCCGCAACGGCGTCTGGAAACCCAACTCCAAGTTGCCTTCGGAGAGCGAGCTGTTCGCCCTGCTTGGCGTGAGCCGGATGACCATCAACCGCGCGTTGCGCGAGCTGACCATCGAAGGCGTGCTGGTGCGCCTGCAGGGCGTGGGGACCTTCGTCGCCGAACAGAAGGGCCACGCGGCGCTCTTCGAGATCCACAACATCGCCGAGGAGATCGCCGCACGCGGACATGAACACCGCTGCGAAGTGGTGCTACTGGAGCCGCTGGCCGAGGGTGCGACCCTGGCGATGCCGTTCGAGCTGGAAAACGTCCAGCGCATCTTTCACTCCATCGTCGTGCACTACGAGAACGAAGTGCCGGTGCAGTTGGAGGAACGCTTCGTCAACGCCGAGGTGGCGCCGGAGTACCTGCAGCAGGACTTCACCCGCATCACGCCCTACGCCTACCTGATCCAACTGGCGCCGCTGACCGAGGGTGAACATGTGGTCGAGGCGATCAACGCCGAAGCGGCCGACTGCAAGCTGCTGCGCATCAAGCGGGGTGATGCTTGCCTGCTGATCCGTCGCCGCACCTGGTCGGCGAAGGGGCAGGTGGGTGCCGCGCGACTGGTCTATCCGGGGTCGCGCTATCGCCTCGAAGGTCGTTTCGGGCAGTAATCGGCTGTCACCCGACGGGGCGAAAAGTCCGCCCCCGCTGTCTCCTTTGGTGCACCGTTTTGTTACCTCTGTGCACCGCGCTGTTACTTTTCCTCCTTCCTTTCCCGAAGCCTTCTCTCGCTGCCACCCGTGGCGAGGGGCGTCGCCTGTCTGTGCATAAGATTTCTATCCATTTGAAATAAAAAGACATTCTCATCGCGGAAATGAGCTCCTAGCGCACCGCCAGCTTATTTGGCCCTTGCTTTGCATTAGCTTGTATATACAGGTTGATATAAGGTTTTACACATATCAGGTGACAGTAGATGAGTACGGCAGTGCCCGTTGCCCTCTATTCACCCGTTTCCGCCCCGCCGGACTGCCTTCCAGCGTGGCGCCACCCCTGCATCGAGGAAGTCCAGATGAGCTCCACCGGCCGTTACCGTGATACCGAAATCCGTGCCCCGCGCGGCACCCAACTGAACGCCAAGAGCTGGCTGACCGAAGCGCCGCTGCGCATGCTGATGAACAACCTCGACCCGGAAGTCGCCGAGAACCCCAAGGAGCTGGTGGTGTACGGCGGCATCGGTCGCGCCGCGCGTAACTGGGAGTGCTACGACAAGATCGTCGCCACCCTGAAGGAACTGAATGAAGACGAAACCCTGCTGGTGCAGTCCGGCAAGCCGGTCGGCGTTTTCAAGACCCACGCCAACGCCCCGCGCGTGCTGATCGCCAACTCCAACCTGGTGCCGCACTGGGCCAACTGGGAGCACTTCAACGAACTCGACGCCAAGGGCCTGGCCATGTACGGCCAGATGACCGCCGGCTCCTGGATCTACATCGGCAGCCAGGGCATCGTCCAGGGCACCTACGAAACCTTCGTCGAAGCCGGTCGCCAGCATTACGACGGCAACCTGAAAGGCAAGTGGGTGCTCACCGCCGGCCTCGGCGGCATGGGCGGCGCCCAGCCGCTGGCCGCGACCCTGGCCGGTGCCTGCTCGCTGAACATCGAATGCCAGCAGAGCCGCATCGACTTCCGCCTCGCCAGCCGCTACGTCGACGAGCAGGCCAAGGACCTCGACGACGCCCTGGCGCGCCTCGCGAAGTACACCGCCGAAGGCAAGGCCATCTCCATCGCCCTGCTGGGCAACGCCGCGGAAATCCTCCCGGAACTGATCAAGCGCGGCGTGCGCCCGGACATGGTCACCGACCAGACCTCCGCCCACGACCCGCTCAATGGTTACCTGCCGGCCGGCTGGACCTGGGAGCAGTACCGCGACCGCGCGCAGACCGACCCGGCCGCCGTGGTCAAGGCCGCCAAGCAATCCATGGCTGTGCACGTCAACGCCATGCTGGAGTTCCAGAAGCAGGGCGTGCCGACCTTCGACTACGGCAACAACATCCGCCAGATGGCCAAGGAAGAGGGTGTCACTAACGCCTTCGACTTCCCCGGCTTCGTCCCGGCCTACATCCGCCCGCTGTTCTGCCGTGGCGTCGGTCCGTTCCGCTGGGCCGCGCTGTCCGGCGACGCCGAGGACATCTACAAGACCGACGCCAAGGTCAAGGAACTGATCGCCGACGACGCCCACCTGCACAACTGGCTGGACATGGCGCGCGAGCGCATCAGCTTCCAGGGCCTGCCGGCGCGCATCTGCTGGGTCGGCCTGGGCCAGCGCGCCAAGCTCGGCCTCGCATTCAACGAGATGGTCCGCAGCGGCGAGCTGAAAGCGCCGATCGTGATCGGCCGTGACCACCTCGACTCCGGCTCGGTGGCAAGCCCCAACCGCGAGACCGAAGCCATGCGCGACGGCTCCGACGCCGTGTCCGACTGGCCGCTGCTCAACGCCCTGCTGAACACCGCCAGCGGCGCCACCTGGGTCTCACTGCACCACGGCGGCGGCGTGGGCATGGGCTTCTCCCAGCACTCGGGGATGGTGATCGTCTGCGACGGCACCGACGAGGCGGCGGCGCGCATCGCCCGCGTGCTGACCAACGACCCAGGCACCGGCGTGATGCGCCATGCCGATGCGGGTTACCAGATCGCGATTGATTGCGCCAGGGAGCAGGGCCTGAACCTGCCGATGATCACCGGCTGAGGAATCGAGCATGAGCAATGTGACTGAACTGCCCACGCCGCAGCCGCTGAATGGCGTGCGTGTACTGGACCTGAGCCGCGTGCTGGCTGGCCCGCACTGCACCGCGATGCTCGCCGATCTCGGTGCGGAAGTGATCAAGTTCGAAGTGCCGGGGCACGGCGACGACAGCCGCCACCTCGGCCCGTTCAAGGACGGCGAAAGCGTCTATTTCGGCTTGATCAACCGCGGCAAACGCAGCGTCGAGCTGGACTTCAAGTCGCCGGAAGACCTGCAACGTTTCTATGACCTGGTGGCGGACGCCGATGTGGTGGTGGAGAACTTCCGCCCCGGCGTCACCCAGCGCCTGGGCATCGATTTCGACAGCCTCAGGCAGCACAACCCGAAGCTGATCTACGCGAGCATTTCCGGTTTCGGCCAGAACGGCCCGCTGTCGCGCCGCCCGGCCTACGACATCGTCGCCCAGGCGATGTCCGGGCTGATGAGCGTCAGCGGATTCCCCGAGACGGGTCCGACCCGCAGCGGCGAAGCCCTTGGTGACCTGTGCGCCGGCGTCTATGCGGCCTGGGCGATCAGCAGCGCATTGTTCGCCCGCGAGCACCAGGGCAGCAGTGCGCAATATATCGACGTGGCGATGTTCGACGTGCTGGTCAGCCTGCAGATGACCGGCCTGTCGAACCTGTTCGCCCACGGCAAGGCGCCGGGCCTGGTCGGCAACCGCCATCCGGTGTCGACGCCGTTCGACACCTACCGCGCCGCCGACGGCCTGGTGGTGATCGCGGTGGCCAGCGACAAGCTGTTCCGGCGCTTCTGCGAAAGCATCGGCCGCGGCGAACTGGCCGACGATCCGCGCTTTGCCGACGACCCCTCGCGCACCCGCAACGAGCAGGCACTGCGCGCCGAGATCGAGGCCTGGACCGGTCAGCGCAGCGTCGAACAGGCCTGCGACCTGCTGCTGGATGCCGGCGTGCCGGCCTCGCCGGTGTGGAACCTCGCCGAGGCCACCGGCAGCGAACAGGCGCAGGTGCGCCAACTGCTGGTGCAACCGGCCGACGACCAGCCGCCACTGGTGCCGCAACCGGTCTACTTCAACGGGCGCAAGCCCCACGCCGCGACGCGCGCTCCCCGCTTGGGCGAAGCCAACGCCGCGTTCGGCCTCACGAATAAAGCAGGAGCTGTGCAATGAACTTCGACATCGACGCCACCGAACTGGCCATCGTCGACTCCGCCGAGCGGGTCTGCCGCGACGTGCTGGCCGCCAACGCCCAGCGCTATGACGAAGAGGAATCCTTCTGCGCCGAAAGCCTGCAGGCCCTCGGCGAGCTGGGCTTCATGGGCATCAACCTGCCGGAAACCTATGGCGGCTTCGGCATCGGCAGCCTGGCCATGAGCCGCGTAGTCGAGGCGGTGTCGGCGGCCTGCGCCTCCACCGCGTCAGCGTTGACCGCACACTTCCTCGCCACCGATTCGATCCTCATCGGCGGCACCGAGGAGCAGCGCCAGGAATGGCTGCCGCGCTGCGCCAGCGGCGAGCTGCTCGGCGCCTTCGGCCTGACCGAGCCGGCGGCCGGCTCCAACCCGGCGGACATGCGCACCCGCGCCGTGCGCGAGACCGGCGGCTGGCGGATTCGCGGCAGCAAGCACTACATCACCAATGCCCGCGAAGCCGATTTCATCGTGCTCTATGCCAAGACCGACCCGGAGGCCGGCGCCCGTGGCATCAGCGCCTTCCTGATTCCCAAGGGCACCGCCGGCGTCACCTTCGCCAACCCGGAAAAGACCATGGGCCTGCGCGGCAGCACCATCTACGAGCTGGCGCTGGACTGCTGGCTGCCGGCGGATGCGCTGCTGGGCGAGGAAAACCAGGGCTTCCGCACCGCCATGGAAGTGCTGGATCGCGGCCGCGTGGAAGTCGCCGCCATGTCGCTGGGCATCGCCCGCGCCGCCATGGAGTACGCCTTGAAGTGGGTGGATGAGCGGCAGATCGGCACCAAGCCGCTGTCGGCCTACCAGGGCACCCAGTGGCGCATCGCCGATATGCACGCGCAGTTCCAGGCCGCGCGCCTGCTCACCCAGCAGGCCGCCGCGCGGCGTGACAGCGGCGAGCGCTTCAGCCTCGAATCGGCGACCGCCAAATTGTTCGCCGCCGAGGCCTGCGGCTTCATCACCGACGCCGCGCTGCAACTGCACGGCGGCTACGGCTACATCCGCGACCTGCCGCTGGAGCGCTTCGTGCGCGACGCCCGGATCCTGCGGATCTTCGAGGGAACCTCCGAGGTGCAGAAGATCATCATCTCCCGCGCCGTGCTGGATGCCGCCCGCCATTGACGGCAGGTACGGGGCGGCCTCCGCTGCCGCCCCGGTGAATCAGGAAACGCTGTGCACAAAACCTGTCCACGATCTGCTGCGCGTCGGCCGTAGGGCGTTGGAAAGCGCCCTCAGATGCTCAATTACAGCTCGTAAACTCCGCTCTTCGGGTGCTTTCCGCCTACTACGGCTCTAGCTCGCGAGGTCGTGAACAGGCTCCATAACAACAACAGCGCGGCTGGGCGAACGTCCGGCGGCGAGGAGAAAGCTTCATGGCTGGTAAGTCCCTGATCGAAACCCGCTCCATCGATTACATTCCCCAGGCTGAACGGCACGGCCGCCTGTTCAGCCAGTTCACCCTGTGGTTCGGCTGCAACCTGCAGATCACCGCCATCGTCACCGGCGCGCTGGCGGTGGTGCTTGGCGGCGACGTGTTCTGGTCGCTGATCGGCCTGCTCATCGGGCAGATATTCGGCGGCGTGGTGATGGCGTTGCACGGCGCCCAGGGGCCCAAGCTCGGCCTGCCGCAGATGATCTCCAGCCGTGTGCAGTTCGGCGTGTTCGGCGCGGTGATCCCGCTGGTGCTGGTCTGCGTGATGTACGTCGGTTTCAACGCCACCGGCACGGTGCTGGCGGGCCAGGCCATCGGCCAGTTGGCCCATGTCAGCGACACCGTCGGCATCCTGGTGTTCGCGGCGGTGATCGTCGCGGTGACGGTCTGCGGCTACCGGGTGATCCATTGGCTCGGCAAGGCCGCCAGCGTGCTGGGCATCGTCGCCTTCGCCTACCTGTTCGTGCGCCTGCTGTCGGTCAACGACATCGGTGTGCTGCTGGAGAATCGCCACTTCGCCTGGAACACCTTCCTGCTCGCGGTTTCCCTGGCGGCGTCCTGGCAGATCGCCTTCGGGCCCTACGTGGCAGACTACTCGCGCTACCTGCCCAGCGAAACCTCGTCGCCGAAGACGTTCTTCGCGGTGGGCCTGGGCTCGGTGCTCGGCTCGCAGACGTCCATGGTCCTCGGGGTGTTCGCCGCGGCGCTGGCCGGTAAGGAGTTCTCCGGGCAGCCGGTGGCTTACGTGGTGGGCCTGGGCGCCAGCGGCATGATGGCGTCCGCACTGTTCTTCAGCGTGGCCTTCGGCAAGGTCACCATCGCCACCTTGAATGCCTACGGCAGCTTCATGTGCATCGCCACCATCATCAGCGGCTTCCGTGGCCAGTTGAAGGTCACGCACCTGCAGCGTCTGCTGTTCGTGCTGGTGATCGTCGGCCTGTCCACCGGCCTGGCGCTGGCCGGGCAGCATTCCTTCCTGGCCGCGTTCAAGTCGTTCCTGCTGTTCCTGCTGGCGTTCTTCACGCCGTGGAGCGCGATCAACCTGGTGGATTACTACTGCATCACCCGCGAGCGCTATGACATCCCCGCGCTGTCCGATCCCGACGGCCGCTACGGTCGCTGGAACTGGACCGGCATCGGCGTCTACTGCTTCGGCGTGCTGGTGCAGATGCCCTTCATCGACAGCGGTTTCTACACCGGTCCGTTGGTGGAGAGGCTCGGTGGCGTGGATATCTCCTGGCTGATCGGCCTGTTGTTACCAGCGCTGGCCTACTACCTGTTGGCGCGCAACAGCCAGGGCCATGTGCCCGACCGGCTGATCCTGCCGCAGGGTGGCGAGTCGACGGCGATCTGAGTCATCGCTGACCGGCCCGACGCGCCAGGCGCCGGGCCGGGTGCTTCAGAAGTCGTACTTGACGCTGGTCATCAGGTTGCGCGGTGCGCCGTAGACACCGTAGGTGCTCACGCTGGTGTAGTACTCGCGGTCGAATACGTTGTTCAGGTTCGCCGCCACCGATAGCTGGGGGGTGAGCTGGTAGCGCGCCATCAGGTTGGCCACGTAGTAGCTGTCCTGGGTGTGGTAGCCCAGGTCAGCGCCGGTCTTGCTCTGCCAGTTGAAACCGCCGCCGAGGGTCAGCTTGTCCCACTCGCCGGGCATGCGGTAACTGGTGAAGGTTTTCAGGCTGTGGCGCGGCAGGTCGGTGACGATGCGCTCGTCGTCCTTATCGGTGGTCACGCTGTAGGCATAGCCACTGGTGAGCTGCCAGCCTTCGGCCAGTTCGCCGTTGAGCTCAAGCTCCACGCCCTTGGTGGTGGCGCCTTGCGCGGCGCTGTAGGCGACGCCGTCCCAGATCGCCAGGTTGTCCTGCTCAGTCTTGAACAGGGCCAGGCTGGAAGTCAGGCGACCCTCGGCGAAGGCGGCCTTGATGCCGGCCTCGTAGCTGGTGCCTTCTTCGGGGTCGAGCGGTTGGTTGTTGCGGTCGCGGACCCAGGAACCTTGCGGGTTGAAGATCTTGGTGTAGCTGGCGTACAGCGACCAGATGTCATCCAGCGCGTAGGTGATGCCGGTGTAGGGGATGAACACGCCGCTCTCGCGCTCCTTGTTCTTGCTATCGGCGCCGTCGTACGGATGGCTTTCCTGCGTGCGCTTCCAGTCCACAACGCGACCGCCGAGGATCAGGCTGGCGGCATCGCTCAGGTGGAAGCGCGAAGTCAGGTAGGCGGCGTACTGGTTCTCGCGGCTGTCGGACTCGCCGTACTTGCTGAAGGTCGGCTTGGCTGCCGAGCCATTCCAGTCGCGGATATTCGGGATCGAGCCATCGTAGCCGTCGTACAGCCAGCCGCCGTAGTCGGGAGTGTCCAGTTCGCGGATCTGCGACAGGGTCATGCCGCCGATCAGCTCGTGTTCGGCGCCGAACAGCGAGAACGGTCCGGTGAGGTAGAGGTCGAGGTTGTCCTGCTGCGGCGCGGACTTCCAGCGTACCGGCAGGATCGACAGCCCCGCGCCGCTGGCCTGGTCGGCGCTGCCGGTCATGTAGGTGACCACGCCGTCGTAGCGGTACTCGGTATGGCTCAGCTCGGCCTTGCCGCTCCAGTCGTTGTCGAAGTGGTGCTCGACCGAGGCGAACACATTCTCCAGCTCGTTGTTGTAGTAGCTCCAGTCCGGCGCCGAGTTGTCCGAGCGCTTCACGTCCAGCCGCTGGCCGTTGCCGTACTGCAGCGGGAAGCCGCTGCGCATCGGTGTGTTGACGTCTTCCTTGAGGTAGCTGAAGCCGACGGTCAGCAGGGTGGCGTCGGACAGGTCGAATTCGCTGATGCCGTAGATCAGCCCGGATTGCCGGTCATAACGGTCGATCCAGGCGCGCTGGGTCTTGTAGTCCATCACCAGGCGGCCACGGGCGTTGCCCTGGTCGTTGAGCGGCCCGGAGACATCCACGCCGGTGCCGTAGCGATCCCAGCTGCCGGCTTCCCCGGTGAGGCTGACTTGCGGCTCGAGGGTCGGTCGCTTGCGGATCAGGTTGATGGTCGCCGAGGGATTGCCCATGCCGCTGGTCAGGCCGGTGGCACCGCGCACGACTTCCACGCGATCGTACATGGCGGTGCTTTGCAGGTGATTGCCGAGCAGCGAGGAGGTCGGCACGCCGTCGGTTTCAAAGTTGTTGATCAGGAAGCCGCGCGACCAGAAACCCTCGGTGTCGGCGCCCAGTCCGCTGCGAACCACGGTGATGCCGGCGGTGGCTTCCAGCGCGTCGCTCAGACGGTCGAGTTTCTGGTCGTCGAGGCGTTGGCGGGTCAGCACGGTGACCGATTGCGGGGTCTCGGAGGGCGTCAGGTTGAGGCGGGTCGAACTGCTCGACGAATAGGTGGTGTACGAGCCGCTGCCCTCGGTAGTGGAGCCCGGCGCCTTGCCGGAAATGGTCACGGCGGACATTTCCATCGGGCTGTCCGGTGCCAGGCGCAACTCGTAGTGCCCTTCGGCGGCCTGGATGGCTTGCACGCCAGTGTCTTCCAGTAGCAGTTCGAGCGCCCGGTCCGGGCTGAAGCGGCCGTGTAGCGCGTTGCTCCGCTTGCCCTGGGTGAGTGTGCTGTCGGCCGCCAGGTAGATGCCACTCTGCGCAGCGAACTGGTTCAATTGCTGGGCCATGGGGCCGGCGGCAATGTTGTAGTCGCGTACGCCCGCCTGGCCCTGCTCGGTGGCCACGGCTGGTGGAGTGGTAACGGCAAGGCAGGTGCCCAGTGCCAGGGAAACGCACAGCGCCAGCTGGCGCAGGGGAACGGGGGAATGGCAGGTCTTGGCGGGTGACATGGAAATTCCTTTGGTGTTTTTGCGCGCGACAAAGCGCTGTTGTCACCCACTGATTCGAACGAGCGGAAAAAACCGGAAGCGCAAACGCGAATTATTTTCAAAAAATGACGGAGGGCGATTTCTACGGACGTGGCTCGATGCTTACCCACCAGGGCAGCGTGCGCTGGATGCGCACCGGCAGGATGCTCGCGAGCATGTCCAGGGCACGGTCGCTGTCGTGCAGGGGGAAGCTGCCCATGACCCGCAGCCTGGCTACTTCCGGGCTGACGCCCAGATACCCGCGGCGATAGGGAATCAGCTCGGCGATGAATTCGCTCAGCGACAGGTCGTTGGCCAGCAGAACGCCCCGGCTCCACGCCTCACGGGCGGGATCAACCGCTTGCAGCGCACCAATGTGCTGGCCGTCGAAGCTCGTCTGCTGGCCGGCCGGCACGACCTTTCTCTGGCCGGACAGGGCGATTTCCACCGCGCCTTCGAAGACCGCCAGGCGCGTGGCGGCTTCCTGTTGCGTGACGCTGAAGCGCGTGCCCAGCGCCTGCAGGCGACCTTGTGCGGTTTCGACGAAGAAGGGCCGGCGATCCTTGGCGGTATCGATGAGGATTTCCCCGCTGCGCAGCAGCAGACGGCGGGAGTCACCGCTGAAATCCACGTCCAGCGCGCTGTCGCCACCGAGCCAGCAATGGCTGTCGTCGGCCAGGCGGAATTCGCGGATTTCCCCGCTGCCGCTTTGGTAGTCGGCGCTCCAGCTAGCCCACTGCTCGCGCAACGCGCCGTGGCGCCAGCCGACGAGGCCGAGCAGCGTGCCGCCGGAGAGCACGGCCAGCGTCTGCAACGTGCGGCGCCGTGACAGGGTGCGCGCCGAGCGCAGTGTCTGCGCGGCCAGTTGGTTGTCATCGAGCAGCGGCTGAAAGCGTTGGCCGATGCGCTCGACGTAACCCCAGGCCTGGCGGTTCTGCGTGCTCTGCGCGTGCCACTGCTGCCAGCGGGCGTGCAACTGGCGATCCTCGGGATGGGCATTGAGCTGGGCGAACCACTGCGCCGCCTGCTCCAGCGTCGCATGGTCGGGACGCGTTGCGCTCAAGGCTGCAGCGCCTCGTCCAGTTCCATCTCCAGCAACAGGCACTGGTACATGGCCTGCGCCATGTATTTGCAGACGGTTCGTTCGGATACGCCCAGTCGCTCACCTATTTCGCGGTAGCCCAGGCCTTCGAGCTGAGACAGCAGGAAGGCCTCGGCGACGCGCTCGGGCAGGCGCGCGAGCATGCCGTGGATCTGTTCCAGGGTCTCGAAGATGATCGCCCGCTGTTCTTCCGAGGGCAGGAATGTATCCGGCCGGCAGGCGAGGGTGTCCAGCCAGGCCTGTTCCAGTTGGCGACGGCGCCAGAAGTCCACGCAGGCGTTGCGCGAGATGGCCAGCAGGTAGGCGCGCACGTGGCTGTCACTGTCGAACTGGCGGCGCTGCGACAGCAGCCGCAGGAACACATCGTGCGCCAGGTCTGCCGCGTCGCAGGCGTTGCCGAGCTTGCGCGCCAGCCAGTTGCGGACCAGACCGTGGTGCTGGCGATAGTACTGCTGCACCTGGAGTTGGTAGGCCAGGTCTGGCGTGAACATGAACGGGACTGCTCCGCGAATAAAATGAAATTGAGATTAATTCGCATTCTATTTTGGATGTTTCCCCCGGAGCAAGTCCACGATTGCCACGCCAGTATGGACGGTCGAATCAGAGGCTTTTGATTTCGCTCGGCTCGACCTCCACCTGATAGCCCGGCCCGACATCGAAGAGGATGTAGAAGTCCTCGTTCGGGCGCTTGAAGGTCAGGCTGGAGTCCGCGCCCAGCTTGCCGGGAATCAGCACCTTGTTGTCGGCGCTCATCACGTCCAGGGTCACGCCCGGTGCGTCGCTGCCGTCGCTGAAGCCGCCCACACAGCGGATGGTCTCGGCGTCCAGCGCGGTGCATTCGCAGAACGGCGCGTGGGCCAGCGCGCCGGCGCTGGCGCCCAGGGCGAGGAGGGCGGCGGCGGATCGTAGAGTCGTTTTCATCATGGGCTCCGGGTCTTTTCCAGCCAGGCCACCAGCGAAGGCGAGGCCTGGTCGAGGGGAATCTGCGTCTGGTGCACGGCGCCATCCCAGCCTTCCACGGTCAGCCACAGCGCATCGCTGGCGGTGACGCGCGGCGGCACCGTCACTTCGGCGAACTGCTGGTGCGGCGTGCCGGAGAACAGCCCGCCGGCAGCGCGCAGGCTGCGCGGTTCGCCGATGCGCAGGTAGGCGGCTTTCACCTGGGGATAACAGCTGTCGCAGAAGGCCAGGGTGAACGCCTTGACGAAGCCGGCGCGGCCTTCGTCTTCCGGCCCGCCGACTTCCCATTCGGCCATGCGCGCGGTCCAGGGGCCGACCTGCACGGCGCCGATCTCGCGTTCGCCCAGGCCACGCAGGCCGCGATCCAGCTTCGCTTCGTGGAAGTACTGGGGCATGAAGCCCAGGGGAATCAGCACCAGCAGGGCGCTGAGGTGGAATCGCCAGCGCAGCCACTGGCGGCGCAGTCGGCTCGGGCTGCTCATGGGCGGGCCTCCGTGATGGTCGTGGCGATGACCCGCTCGCGGGCTTTCTGCTTCTTCAGTTCCTTGGCGGTGGCGATCAGGGTGCGCTTGCTCCAGATCATCAGGCCGCTGAGCACCATCATGCTGAGGATCAGGCCGAACACGAACCAGATCAGCTTGATCCACAGCCCGCCGAAGTCGCCGGTGTGCAGCGGGCGCATGGATTCGGTGACGAACTCCAGGCCGCTGCGGTCGCCCAGCAGGCGCACGGACGGCACGCTGCCGTCGTAGAGATTCACCGATGCGCTCTCGAACATCAGCGGGTACCAGGATTTGCCACCGACGCTCAGCGGATCGAAGGCATTGGCCGGTAGCACGAAGTAGCGCGCCTCCAGGCCCGGAATGCGTTCCTGGGCGGCCAGCACGGCGGCGTCCAGGCCGATGCGCGAGGGCGCCGCGCCATTCTCGCCCGGCGGGATCCGGTCACGCTGGATGATGGTCGGCACGCCTTCGCTGGAGATGGAGATGTTGTTGTCGAACAACACCGCCTGGATCAGGAACCAGGTGCCGGTGATGGAGATCACCGCGATGAACCAGATCGACCAGATGCCCATCAGCCGGTGCACATCGCCCCAGAAGATGCGCGCGCCCTGGCGCAGGCGCAGGGTCGGCTTGAGGAAGCCGCGCCAGAAGCGCTTGTACACCACCAGGCCGGTCACAAGCGAGGCGAGCATCGGCAGGCCCAGCAGCGAGACCAGGTACCAGCCCCAGCTGAAACCATGGGTGAAGGGCACCAGCCACCAGCCGTGCAGGGCGCGGGTGAACTGCTGGAAATCGAACAGCGGTGTCTTGCCCTGGATGACCCCGGTGTAGGGGTTGACGTAGAGCGTGGCGGTGCCGGTGTCCGGATAGGTCACGCGCGCCAGCAGGGCGAAATGCGATTCGCTGGGGACATTGATCATGCGCACGGCGGCCTGCGGCTGCTGCTCGGCGATGGCCGCGAGCACCTGGTCGTAGCCCAGGCGCTGGGCGTCGTCATCGGGCGCATTGGCACGCACGGCGGGGTCGGCGAGCCAGACGATCTCCTGGCTCACCGTGGCCAGGGTGCCGGTGATGCACACCAGGAACACGAAGAACCAGATGGGCAGGGCCAGCCAGCTGTGGACCAGGAACCAGAGCCTGGAGCGGGATTTCTTGGACATGGGGAATCACGGCCACGCAAGGACAAGACAAAGGAAAAGGCCCCCGCCGGAGCGGGCCGGCGAGGCGCGAAGACACCCAAGGAGCAGCGGTGTTCTAGCAATAAGGACGGATGAAACGGAAAAACCGGCCGTTTCCAGTTGCAAATAAATGTTTCGGCGTGGATTTCGCGGTCTTTTCCATTTCTTTACACATTTTCGGTGCGCGTTTTTCGCTGCTCATCCGTCTTGTATGTGAAAGCGATCGATTCGCAACGGAAGCGAATGTCGCTTTCTTCAGACAAGCGCCTTCAAGACAGGAGAACCTCGCATGACCGTGACCCTTCGCCAGCTCTCGCTGCTGGCCGTGGCGCTGAGCTGCGCGCCATTGGCCAACGCGGACTATCTGTGGCTGGAACGCAATGCAGGCCAGAGCGCGAAAAGCTACTTCAGCGAACTGCAGCCCGGCGAGCACCTGCCGGTGGCCCAGTTGCAGAATCCGCACGTCGTCCTGGGCGACGGCAAGACCGCGCCGATGAAGGCCGGCGTCGAGTCCTTCGAGATCGGCAACGTTCCCGCAGGCGACCTGCGCGCCGCCGCCCAGCGCGCGGAAGGCAGCACCCTGACCATCTATCAGGCACGCGAAGGCCGCAGCGAAACCAACGCGCAGAATGATCTGGAACTGGTGCCCACCACGCCCGGCGGCAATACCTTCGCCCTGCACTGGAAAGGCACCGTGGTGCCGGCCTCGCAGGTCAACGTGTACACCTCCGAGCAGTGGAGCCGCAGCCTGAAACCGGCGGCGGACGGCACGGTGACCCTGGCCACGCCGTTCCCGGCGCGCTATGTGCTGGAGGTCTCCGCCCAGGTCAACGGCGGCGCCAGCGTCGACGGCAAGCGCTATGACAGCGTGATCCACGTTTCCACCCTGTCTTTCGAGGTGCGCCCATGACATCGCCCCTAAGAGCAACCGTGAAAGCCAGCACCCCGGTCCGCCCGCGCCTGCCGCGCCCGGCCCGCCAATTGCTGGAGCACGCCGGCCTGCGCAGCAGCCTGCCGCGCCTGAATATCCTCGATGCCCTGGTGGCCTGTCGCAGGGCGACCGCGGTGGAGCTGCATGCCTACCTGGAGGAGCCCGGCCTGCCGATCTCCCTCAGTTGCGTCAGCCAGACCCTGCGCCGGCTGCACCTCTCCGGCCTGCTCGAACGCGACGAGAACAAGCGATACAGCCTGGCACCCGGAGCGGTGGCGGCCATGGGCAAATCGAGCGAATTGCACTGACAGCAAGGATGTAGTGGATGGGACGGGGGAAGAAGGGCCGCCTGCTGACGCTGGCGGCCCTGTTGGTCGTTGTGGGGGGCGGATTGGTCTGGGCGTTGGGGCGCGATGGCGTGCGCTACCAGACCCAGACAGTACAGCGGGGCGATATCGAAGCGACGGTGAGTGCCATCGGCACGCTGCGACCGCGCACCCAGGTGGAAGTGGGCGTGCGGGTTTCCGGGCAGATCGACCGCCTACTGGTGAAGGCCGGCGATGTGGTGGAGCAGGGCCAGTTGCTGGCCGAGATCGACCCGCGCATTCCACAGGCCACGGTGGATGCCGGCAAGGCCCAATTGGCCGACTTGCAGGCGCAGCTCGCCGAGCAGCGCGCCCAACTGCAACTGGCCGAACAGAAGCATGGCCGCCAGCGACAGATGTACGCCGAGGGCTCCACGCGCCTGGAGGACCTGCAGACAGCCGAGGCCGAGCGCAAGGTGTCCGCCGCGCGCATCGACCAGTTGCAGGCGAAGATCCAGCAGACCCGCTCGACCCTCAGCGCCGACCAGACCCAACTGGACTACACCCGCGTCTATGCGCCCATCGCCGGCGCGGTGATCTCGGTGAAGGCCGAGCAGGGCCAGACTCTCAATGCCACCTACCAGACCCCGGCGATCCTGCGTATCGCCGACCTGTCGTCGATGACCGTGTGGACGGATGTTTCCGAAGCCGATGTCGGCCGGGTGCGCGCCGGCATGCCGGTGCGCTTCACCACCCTGGGCGGTGACGGCCGCAGCTGGACCGGCAGCGTGCGCCAGGTACTGCCGGCGCCGGAAGAACCCAAGACCGAGGAAAGCAGCAGCGGAAGCGGCCAGGCCAGCAGCGGCACCAGCAAGGTCGTGCTGTACACCGTGCTGTTCGACGTGGACAACGCCGACGGCGCGCTGATGCCGCAGATGACCGCCCAGGTCACCTTCGTCAACGCCGCCGCCACGGATGTGCTCGCCGTCCCGCTCACCGCGCTGGAGTCCGTGCCGCAACAGCGTGGCCTGTACCGCGCGCGGGTGCTGGATGGCGCCGGCCAGTTGCAGACCCGCGAGGTGCGCGTCGGCGTGCGCAACCGGCTGCAGGGCGAAGTGCTCGACGGCCTGGCGGAAGGCGACGAACTGATACTTGGCGAGCTGACCGCCCAGGAAGGCCCGCGGAGATTCACCTGGTGACCGCCCTGATCGAACTGGACGGCATCGTCAAACACTACGGCGGCGGAGCCAGTCCGAAGGTCACGGTGCTGCACGGGGTTTCCCTGCGCATCGAACCGGGCGAATTCGTCGCCATCGTCGGCGCCTCCGGCTCGGGCAAATCCACCCTGATGCACATCCTCGGCTGCCTGGATCGACCCAGCGCCGGCAGCTATCGCTTCGCTGGCAGCGACGTGGCGCGGATGGACAGCGACGAACTGGCCTGGCTGCGCCGCGAGGCGTTCGGCTTCGTGTTCCAGGGTTACCACCTGATTCCCACGTGCAGCGCGCGGGAGAACGTCGAAGTCCCTGCGCTCTACGCCGGCCGTGCCGCCGATGAGCGCCATCAGCGAGCCAGCCAGTTGCTGCACCGCCTGGGCCTGGGCGAGCGCCTGGACAACCGCCCCAACCAGCTCTCCGGCGGCCAGCAGCAGCGTGTGTCCATCGCCCGCGCGCTGATGAACGGCGGGCGCATCATTCTCGCCGACGAACCCACCGGCGCGCTGGACAGCCGCAGCGGCGAAGAGGTCATGGCGCTGCTGGATGAGCTGTCCGCCCAGGGCCACACGCTGATCCTCATCACCCACGACCGCGAGGTGGCGGCGCGGGCAAGGCGCGTCATAGAGATCCGCGATGGCCACATCGTCTCCGACAGCGGCGGGCAGGCCGGCGCCGCCGCGTTGCCGCTTCCCGATCTGCGCGACGCCCGCGAAGCCGGAGGGGCAAGCCTGGCCGGCGACCTGCTGGAAGCGCTGCGCTCGGCCTGGCGCGTGATGTGGCTGAACCGCTTCCGCACGGCGCTTACGTTGCTGGGCATCGTCATCGGCGTGGCCTCGGTGATCGTCATGCTCGCCATCGGCCTGGGCACCAAGCAGCGCGTGGTGCAGCAGATGGCGTCGCTGGGCGCGACCATCATGTACGTCAGCGGCGACTATCCCCCCGAGGGCGGGCCCATCGGTGCGGTGACCGTGGATGACCTGGCAGCGGTGGCCGAGCTGCCGGAGGTGCGCCATGCCATGCCGGTGATCGGCAACGCCCTGACCGTGCGTTACGGCAACCTGTCCAAGTCGCTCTACACCTTCGCTTCCACCGAGGAAATGCCGCTGATCCACCGCTGGCCAGTGGTGCAGGGGCGCTTCTTCACCGCCGCCGAGGACCGCGAACTGGCGCCGCTGGTGGTGATGGGGCACAAGGCCTGGACCTACTTCTTCCCCGACGGAGAGAGCCCGCTGGGCCGGCAACTGCTGGTGGGCAATGCGCTGTTCGAGGTGATCGGCGTGCTCAAGGAGAAGGGCGCCGATTCGGGCGTCGAGGACTACGACGAGATGCTCTTCATCCCCTACAACGCCGGCCGCGCGCGGGTCTACAAGGGCATGACCGATCCTGACTACGCGGTGATCGACGCCATGTCGCCGGCGCTGGTGAAAGAGGCGGAAGAGGCCATGAAGGAGCTGCTGCTGGAGCGTCACGGGCGCAAGGACTTCGGCATCGGCAACGCCGCCGCCAAGTTGCAGGCCCAGGCCGAGGCGCAGGACAGCATGACCCTGATGCTCAGCCTGATCGCCGCCGTATCGCTGCTGGTGGGCGGCATCGGCGTGATGAACGTGATGCTGATGACCGTGCGCGAACGTACCCGCGAGATCGGCATTCGCGTAGCCACCGGCGCGCGGCAGCGCGACATCCTTCGGCAGTTTCTCTCCGAATCCACCTTGCTGAGCCTGGTGGGCGGGTTGATCGGCGTGGTCATCGGTTTGTCCATCGGTGCCGTGCTGCTGCTTAGCGGCGTGCCGGTAGTGTTCTCGCTGACGGCGATCCTCGGCGCGTTCGGTTGCGCCTTGGTCACCGGGCTGGTGTTCGGCTATGCGCCGGCCCGGCAGGCGGCGCGGCTCGACCCGGTTGTCGCGCTGGGAGGTGAGTGATGAAGGCGCGACTGTTATTGCTCTGCCTGCTGCTGGCCGGCTGTTCGTTGCAGGAGCCGGCGCCGTCGCACCAGATCGCCGCGCCTGCTGCTTGGGCACACACCGCCGCGCCGGCTGCAGCGCAACTGGATGCCCAGTGGTGGCGCCAGTTCGGTAGCGCCGAGCTGGACCAGTTGGTCGCCCGCGCTGCCCGCGACAGCTATGATTTGCAGGCCGCCGAGGCGCGCCTGCGCCAGGCCCGTGCGGCCTTGCAGATCGCCGGCGCGCCCCTGCTGCCGGAAGTGAACGGCACGTTGAACGCCTCGCGCCAGGGACGCCTGGGTGGTAGCGCGGAGGTGGCGGGAAATGCGTTCGGTCTCGGCCTGCAAACCCGTTACGAGCTGGACCTGTGGGGCCGCAACCAGGCGCTGCGCGACGCGGCTCGAGCGCAATGGCGGGCCAGCGAGTTCGACCTGTACAGCACCCACCTGAGCCTGACCGCCGCCGTCGCCACCGCCTGGCTGGAGCACGCCGGCCTGAGCGAGCGCCTGCGCATTGCCGGGCTGAACCTGAAGAACGCCGAGGACGTGCTCGCCACCCTGGAATCGCGCCAGCGCGCCGGGGCGGCCATGCCGCTGGAACTCGCCCAGCAGCGCGCGCTGCTCGCGGGGCTGCGAGTCGAACAGGCAGACCTGCGCCAGCAGGCGGCGCAAAGCGAAGTGGCGGTGGCCGTATTGCTCGGCAGCACGCGCCAGGAACTGCGCCTGCAGGCGGACTCGTTGAACGCCCTGAGCGACCCGGGCATCGCGGCGGGAGTGCCATCGCAGTTGCTGGCCCGGCGGCCGGACCTCGCTCGCGCCGAGGCACAGCTGCAAAGTGCCGCCGCCGATCTGGGCGCCGCCCGTGCTGCGCTGTTCCCGCAACTCACCCTGGGGCTGGACCTGAACAGCGGCGGCTCGCGCCTGGGTGATCTCACCAGTGATCCGCTCTACAGCGTCAGCGGCGGGTTGGTCGCGCCGATCTTCAATCATGGCCGCCTGAGCGGCCAGCGTGATCTTGCCCAGGCTCGGCAGGAAGAGCTGTTGGCGGACTACCGCGCAGCGATCATCACCGCGTTCGGCGAAGTGGAATCCGGCCTGGACGCCATCGACGGGCTGGAGGCACGGCTACAGGCCCAGGCCGAGCAGGTGCGCCAGGCCGAGCGAGCCTTCGAGCTGGCCAGCTCCCGCTACCGCGCGGGGGCCGAGGACCTGCTGGTGCTGCTCGACGCCCAGCGCACGCTGTACGCCGCGCAGGACGGCCTGGCCAACCTGCGCCAGTTGCGCTTGCAGGCCAGCGTGGCCCTGTACAAGGCGCTCGGCGGCGGTTGGCAATCGGGCGCCGCATGGCACTCGGCTGTCCCGGCTTTGCCGGGAATTCGCGGAGAAGCTCCGCTCCTACAAGAGCCGCGCCGGGATGACCTGTAGGAGCGGACCTTGTCCGCGACCCGGCCGATAGGCCGGTGCCCTCACGCCACTCGGTTGTCCCGGCTTTGCCGGGAATTCGCGGAGAAGCTCCGCTCCTACAAGAGCCGCGCCGGGATGACCTGTAGGAGCGGACCCTGTCCGCGACCCGGCCGATAGGCCGGCGCCCCCATGCCGCCCGGCTGTCCCGGCTTCGCCGGGAATTCGCGGAGAAGCTCCGCTCCTACAAGAGCCGCGCCGGGATGAGCTGTAGGAGCGGACCCTGTCCGCGATCCGGCCGATAGGCCGGCGCCCCCACGCCACTCGGCTGTCCCGGCTTTGCCGGGAATTCGCGGAGAAGCTCCGCTCCTACAAGAGCCGCGCCGGGGATGAGCTGTAGGAGCGGACCTTGTCCGCGACCCGGCCGATAGGCCGGTGCTCCCACTTCACTCGGTTGTCCCGGCTTCGCCGGGAATTCGCGGAGAAGCTCCGCTCCTACAAGAGCCGCGCCGGGGATGAGCTGTAGGAGCGGACCTTGTCCGCGATCCGGCCGATAGGCCGGTGCTCCCACTTCACTCGGCTGTCCGGGCTTCGCCGGGAATTCGCGGAGAGGCTCCGCTCCTACAAGAGCCGCGCCGGGGATGAGCTGTAGGAGCGGACTTTGTCCGCGATGTCCTCGAGCATTACGGACAGGGCCTGCGCCGACGAGGTTTGCGCGGGTAGGAACGGCTTCCACCGATCATCGGAGCCTATCCTTAGGCGATCCCGGTCTACAGTTGAAGTGACAAGTTCTGAAGACCCGAGGGAGTGCCACCATGAGCCAGTTGTTCGAGCCCCTGACCCTGCGTCAGCTGACCCTGTCCAACCGCATCGCCGTATCCCCCATGTGCCAATACTCCGCCCAGGACGGCCTGGCCAACGACTGGCACCTGGTACACCTGGGCAGTCGCGCCGTCGGCGGCGCCGGCCTGGTGATCGTCGAAGCCACAGCCGTCGCCCCGGAAGGACGGATCAGCGCCGAGGACCTGGGCATCTGGAATGACGAGCAGGTCGAGCCGCTGCGGCGCATCACCCGCTTCATCGAGTCCCAGGGCGCGGTGGCCGGCGTGCAGCTGGCCCACGCCGGGCGCAAGGCGAGCACCTGGGCGCCGTGGCTGGGCAAGCATGGCTCGGTGCCGATCAGCGAGGGTGGCTGGACACCGGTGGCGCCCTCGGCCATCGCCTTCGACCCGCAACACACCGCGCCCATCGCCCTGAGCGAAGAGCAGATGGCGACCATCAAGCACCAGTTCGTGCGCGGCGCCGAGCGCGCCCTGGCCGCCGGCTTCAAGATTGCCGAGGTGCACGCGGCCCATGGCTACCTGCTGCACCAGTTCCTCTCGCCGCTCTCCAACCAGCGCCGCGACCAGTACGGCACCTGCTTCGAGAACCGCATCCGCTTCCTCCTCGAAATCACCGAGGCGGTGCGGGCGGTGTGGCCGCAGGAGCTGCCGCTGTTTGTCCGTCTGTCCGCCACCGACTGGGTGGAGGACGGCTGGAACCCCGACGAAACCGTGGAGCTGGCGCGGCGCCTGAAGGGCCTGGGCGTGGACCTGATCGATGTGTCTTCCGGTGGCACTGCGGTGAACGCCGAGATTCCGGTGGGGCCGGGCTACCAGACGCAGTTCGCCGAGCGCGTGCGCAAGGAAGCCGGCGTGGCCAGCGGCACCGTCGGCATGATCACCGAGCCGGTGCAGGCCGAGCACATCCTGCGCACCGGGCAGGCCGACCTGATCCTGCTGGCCCGCGAGTTGCTGCGCGATCCTTACTGGCCGCTGCACGCCGCCGATGAACTGGGCGGCCAGCCGGTGCCCTGGCCGGCGCAATACCTGCGCGCTGCGCAACGCGGCACGCCGAAGCGCAAGGCCTTCGGACAGGCCTGAGCCACGGGCAGGTCACGCTGACCCGATCAGCGTGACCTCTCGGTCAGGAAAAGAATTGAAATGTGATATCTGTCGCAAGGTGGCACTGTGATGCTACCCTCACCGTGCTCGCGCAAGGACTGCGCAACTACCCACCCGAGCATCACTGGAGCACGCATGGACGCATCTGCAACGCCTGCTGTCATTCCGCAATCCGAAATCGCTCTCTTGGCGAACATCCTCGCCCTCGCCACCCGCAACATGTCCAACCTCAGCACGCTGATCACCCAGCTCTCGGTGGAACTCGGCCATAGCCCGGACCCGCACCTGCAGCGTGTCGGCCAGCGCGTGCTGGCGGATGTCGATGTGCTGGCGCAATCCCTGGATACCCAATGGGAGCTGATTGGCACCCTGGCGCGCTTCTGCCCGTTGCTGTCGCGTACGCCGCTGGTGAAGCCGGCGCTGGTGACGGAAATCCATATCACCGAATTGCCTGACCGGGCGTAGTTGGTCCCGGACCGATTCGGCTGCGCCGGGGTTTCGCGGACAAGGTCCGCTCCTACAGGTCAGCTACGGTGTGGCTTTTGTAGGAGCGGAGCTTCTCCGCGAAAGGCGCCCGAAGGGCGCCCTGCTGACTATCACTCCGTCGCCTGCGCCAGCTCGAAGCTCATCATCAACGCCCAGGGCGCATCGCTGTCGCCGACACGGATCGGTTGCAGCAGCTCCACACGCTGGCCCTTCACCTGTTCCCAGGCCTTGCCCTGGGCGATGGCGTTGCGCGCTTCCTGCGGCAGTTCGCTGGCCTTGTCGCCCAGGCGTTTGGCGTCGGCGTGCGTGACGTAGACGCCCGCATTGGAGAGCAGCGCGTAGCGGCCGCCGCCCATGGGCGTCAGCTTGCCAAGACTTTCCTGCAACTGGTGCAAGGTGTAGTCGGCGCCGAGGATGCCGAGGAAGCGGCCGTTGGCGTACATGGGTGACATGAACGAGGTCATCAGCACGGTGCTGCCGGCGACGCTGTATTCGTAGGGTTCCATGAACACGTCGCGGCCCTTGTCGCGGGGGACCTGGTACCAGTCGCCGCTGCCGTCGGCCTTGTCGTAGCCGACCAGGCATTCGCGCTGGGCCACGCCGCTGCCACGGTGCCAGTAGGCCATCAGGCGGCCGCTGGCGTCGTGGCCCGGCGCATCGATGAACTCGCGGTCGCGGCCGTCGAAGGCATTGGGCTCGCAGCCGCAGGCGAAGGCCAGCAGGTCGGGGTTGCGCGTGAGGTACTCGTGCATCACCGCGTCGATCTGCTCGCGCTGCGGGCCGAGGTTGCGCGCCTTCAGGCCGAGGATGAAGTTCTTCAGGCCATAGAGCGCGGTGGCCATCACGGCGAAGCGCGCTTCCAGGCGCTGGGCTTCGCCGGCCAGCACCACGCGGGCGGTGTCCAGCAGGCTGGAGTGTTCGGCCTGTTCGACATCGGCCAGGGCCTTGGCACTTTCGTTCTTGATCGAGGCCACGACGTTGCCGATGTCGGCGGTGGCGTTGGCTGACTGGGTGGCCAGGCGGCGCACCTCGTCGGCGACCACGGCGAAGCCGCGCCCGCTTTCCCCGGCGCGGGCGGCTTCGATGGCGGCATTGAGCGCCACCAGGTTGGTATTCCTGGCGATCTGCTTGATGGTTTCGGAAACCTTGCTGATCTGCGTCCAGCGCACGTTGAGGTCGGCGATCAGTTGCTTGACCTGGTCGATGGTGGAGCGGGTGCTGGAGCTGTCTTCGGCGCTGGCGGGCCGGCTTTCCTGTGGGCTTGGCATGGGTTGGGACACTGCAGTGGCGGATGAGGGCAGGGGTAGGCGAGGGCTTCTTTCTTCTAATGTCAGCCGCACCCGGAGGCGCGGCTGTGTAGTAGAGCGCTGGTCGTGGTTACGTAGGGCGAATAACGCGTAGCGTTATCCGCCGCCATGGCTGGACGGCGGATAACCCGTTCTGGGTTATGCGCCCTACGTTTCCGTTACCAACCCAACTGCTTGTGCAGCCCCAGGGCGTCGTAGTAGTCGCCCTGGTAGACGATCTTGCCGTCCTTGACCTTCACGTAGCTCACACCGTCGAACGACAGCGGCTTGTTGGTCGCCGGGGTCTGGGCGTCCCAGGCGCCGGTGTTGGTGCCGCTGAAGGTCCACTGGAAGGCGATGCCATCCTTGTCGATGATCGGCTTGCCGTTCATCTTCCACTTCAGGTCCGGAACGGCCCCCACGAACACCTTGATCACGTTGTCACGCGCGGCATCGCGGCCCTTCTGCGGAGTGCCGACGGTGACGTCGAAGTACTCCGCATCCTTGGCCAGGTAGCCGGCGGCCTTCTCGGCGTCGTGGGCGTTCCACGCGGCCATGTAGGCATCGACGATCTGTTTTGGCGACTCTGCGGCCTGGACCAGGCTGGCAAAGGTGAACAGCGACAGCAGGTAAAACGCTCTGACGAGGTGACGCATGCTTGCCTCCGTTGCGGGCGTGCCCGCGGGGTTTCGGCCGGATGGCCGTTGTGTGTGGCGCCACGCAGGGCGTGGCGCCGGGTCTATCAGGACAGTTCGCCCACCGCGCGCCAGGCTTCGTCGATGGCGGCATGGGCATAGGCGTCCCAGGCTGCGTCGGAGTTGGCGATGGTGACGTTGCCGACCTTGGTGCGGGCCAGGTTCATCAGTTTTTCGCTCTCTTCCTCATCATCGAAGAGGCTGTTGGAGAAGTACGAATAGCCGTGCGACCAACGGTTGATGGTGATCGCCTGGATATCCTTCTGATGATCGAAGCCGGCCGGGCCGAGCATGGCCTGCAGCTGGTCGCGGATCATGCCCTCCATCTGCTCGAAGCTCATGGCGTAGAGCTTGCCGCGGCCGACGCGGGCCTGGGTGCGCGCGTCCATGCCGGCGTTCGGGCTGGTGGGCACGTAGACCATGTGCAGGCCGATGGGCTGGTTCGGGTCGCGCGGGTGGCTGTAGCCGCCGATGTCCACCGGGTAGTCCAGCTTCACGCGGCTGTATGGCTGGCTCGGTGCGTAGATCTCGTGCACGCCCAGCTTCATGAAGCTCTGCCAGTTGCGGATCACCACCTTGGTGTACACCAGCGGGAACTTCACGTTCTGCGCCAGGGCATGGGACTGCTCGGCGGAGAGATCGCGCAGGATGTACGGGATGATCATGTTGTAGCAGGCCAGCACGCAGTGCTTGGCGCGCACGCGGTGCAGGGCGCCGGCGCGGCTGTAGCCGACGTCCACGCCGCCGTCGCGGTTCTTCACGCTCACAGCGGTGCTGTTCAGGCGCAGGCGTACGGCGTTGCTCGGCTGGTCCAGCTTGGCGTAGTCGAAGGTGGCCAGGACGATGTCGTTCATGTCCTTGCCCGGCGCCACGCCCGGAATCAGGCCACGCACCAGCAGGCGCGCCAGCGAGGCGTTGCCGTCGGGGAAGTGGTAGATGTACGGCTCTTCCATCTCCGCCTTGGCTTCCTCGCTGATGGGCGAGAGGTCCATCGCGCCGAAACCGGGGAAGCCCACGGAATAGGCCGAATCGGCGGGGACGGCATCGATGCTCAGCGCAGAGAAGTCGTTGGTGCGGCTGAGGAAGTAGCGGGTGGCGGCTTCGCTCAGGCCGACGTCCTTGCGCAGGAAGTCCTGGTAGCTGGTCTTGGCCAGGTGCGCTTCCTTCTCCTCGCGGGTCTTGCCGGCGAGGTAATCCTTCGGTGCCTCGTGCAGGTCGATCAGCGCCTGGCGGTCGGCCTCGGGAAGCGGGAAGTCGCCGATGAAGGCGCGCCAGCTGCGGGCGTTGAGTTTTTCCGGGGCGATGTCGTCGGCCACCATCGGCGTCGGGTCACCGCTGACCATCTTCGCCTCGCCGAAGCCGGCCTTGTCGAAGAACACCCCGCGCGACAGGCCCAGGTTCGGGTAGAAGTCACGGTCGAAGGCGGTCTCGAAACGGTCGACGTCGACGTTGAGCTGCTTGAGCAGGTTGTTGACGGTGTCGCTGTACAGGTGCTTGGGCGACTGGAAGGCTTCGCTGCCGCCGTAGCCGAGGATCATCCGGCCACCGGCCTGGAATTCATTGCGCTTGGCGTGGCCGCCGAAGTCGTCGTGGTTCTCGATGATCAGCACGCGCGCCTTGGGGTACTTCTGCCGGTAGAACCAGGCCGCGGACAGACCGCTGATGCCGCCACCGACCACCACCAGGTCGTACTGCTCCTCGATCTTCAGGCCATCGGTATTGAATACCTTCTTCTCCCAGCCCATCTGGTGCGCGACCTCGAACGCGCCGGGATGGCTGCCGCGCATGCCGGTCAGGGCAGGCGGGTAGTAGCGGCCGGACGGAGCGGCCTGGAGAAGTTGCAGCGGGGTGAGGCCCGCGCCGATGGTGAGGGCAACGCCGTTGAGGAAGTCGCGGCGGGTGATGGTCATGGGAAGTCCTTGCAAGGTGATGGCCCGGGACAGGGCTGTCATGGTTTTGCCCTTCCATACCGGAAGGGGGTGCGGCATGCGTGGCCGCGCGGCGGTCCCGGTCGAGCGGGGCGCCGTTGAACCAGCGGACCTTGGTCCGCTGGTTGCTTTTTTCACCGTACTGTTGGGCCTCGCGAGCTAGAGCGCAGCAAGGCGGAAGGCGGTTTGGGCCCAGGAGGGTAAATAACTGGGTACGAACCGCCTTGACTCGCTTTGCTCGCCCTGCGGGCCAGCCGCTGGCTGTTACTTCGCTGCGCTACGTTTCAACGCAGCTCCGCCGACGCGCAGCAGGCCGCGCTCCAATCAGTGTTTGATCATGACGTGGCGGATGGCCGTGTAGTCCTCGAGGCCATACATCGACATGTCCTTGCCGTAGCCCGACAGCTTCATGCCGCCGTGGGGCATTTCGGTGGTCAGCATGAAGTGCGTGTTGACCCAGGTGCAGCCGTACTGCAGGCGCGCGGACAGGCGATGGGCGCGGCCGATGTCGCTGGTCCACACCGAGGAGGCCAGGCCGTAGTCGGAGTCGTTCGCCCAGGCCAGCGCCTGCGCTTCGTCGTCGAACTCTGTGACCGAAACCACCGGGCCGAAGATTTCGCGACGGACCACTTCGTCGTCCTGGCGGGCGCCGGCGAGCACGGTCGGCTCGAAGAAGAAGCCCGCGCGGTCGGCACGCTTGCCGCCGGTGACCACTTCGATGTGCGGTACCTGCTTGGCGCGCTCAACGAAACCGACGACGCGCTCCAGGTGCTGCTCGGTGATGACCGGGCCCAGCTCGGTGTTCGGATCGTCCTGCTCGCCGTACTGGATGCTGGCCACGGCGGCGCCGAGCTTCTCCACGAACTTGGCGTAGATGCCTTTCTGCGCGTAGATGCGGCAGGCGGCGGTGCAGTCTTGCCCTGCGTTGTAGAAGCCGAAGGTGCGGATGCCTTCCACGGCGGCGTCGATGTCGGCGTCGTCGAAGATCAGTACCGGGGCCTTGCCGCCCAGTTCCATGTGCATGCGCTTCACGGTGTCGGCGGTGCCGGCGATGATGCGGCTACCGGTGGCGACCGAGCCGGTCAGCGAGACCATGCGTACTTTCGGGTGGGTGGTCAGCGGCTCGCCAACGGTCGGGCCACGGCCGAACACCAGGTTGACCACGCCGGCGGGGAAGATCTCGGCCATCAGCTGCGCCAGGCGCAGGGCGGTCAGCGGGGTCTGCTCGGACGGCTTGAGCACCACGGTGTTGCCGGCGGCCAGGGCCGGGCCGAGTTTCCAGGCGACCATCATCAGCGGGTAGTTCCACGGCGCGATGGAGGCGACCACGCCGACTGGGTCACGGCGGATCATCGAGGTGTGGCCCGGCAGGTATTCGCCAGCGGCGGAGCCTTGCATCACGCGGCAGGCGCCGGCGAAGAAGCGGAACACGTCGGCCACGGCCGGCAGTTCGTCGTTCAGCGCGGCGGAGTAGGGCTTGCCGCAGTTGTTGGATTCCAGGCGGGCCAGTTCCTCGGCGTTGGCGTCGATGGCGTCGGCCAGTTGCAGCAGGAGCATCGCGCGGTCTTTCGGCGCGGTCTGCGACCAGCTGTCGAAGGCGGCATCGGCGGCCAGCACGGCGGCGTCGACCTGGGCCGGGGTGGCCTCGGCGATTTCCACCAGGGTGGTGCCCAGGGACGGGTTCACAACAGCGAGCTTCTCGCCTTCGCCAGCGACCAGTTGGCCGTTGATCAGCAGGTTGGTTTGCATGGTTGAGTCCTCTTGGTCAGGAACGTAGTGCAAATTCGGTTGGGTGTTTCTTTTTAGGGGCCTGCCGGGGAGTGGGCCGGCGGGCCTGAGGGGTTCTGTTGGGCTCTGTGCCATGCGGCCCTCACCCTAACCCTCTCCCGGAGGGAGAGGGGACTGTTTGGTGCTGGCTGAAACCATTGCGTCAGCCGGCACGTACAGCTCCCTCTCCCCTGGGGAGAGGGCGGGGGTGAGGGGTTTCGCATGGCACCCAAATTACTTCCCGCTCCCCGCCACGCCCTCACCACCCTTGGTCAGGTAGTAGGCGCCGAGGATCGGCAGCATGGTCACGATCATCACCAGCATCGCTACCACGTTGGTCACCGGCACGTCGCGCGGGCGGCCCAGCTGGTTGAGCAGCCAGATCGGCAGGGTGCGTTCGTGGCCGGCCGTGAAGGTGGTGACGATGATCTCGTCGAAGGACAGCGCGAACGCCAGCATGCCGCCCGCCAGCAGCGCCGAGCCGAGGTTCGGCAGGATCACGTAGCGGAAGGTCTGCCAGCCGTCGGCGCCCAGGTCCATCGAGGCTTCGATGAGGCTGTGGGAGGTGCGGCGGAAGCGCGCGATGACGTTGTTGTAGACGATCACCACGCAGAAGGTGGCGTGGCCGATGACGATGGTCAGGAAGCCCGGCTCGATGCCGAGGGTCTTGAACGCCGACAGCAGCGCGATGCCGGTGATGATGCCGGGCAGGGCGATCGGCAGGATCAGCATCAGCGAGATGCCTTCCTTGCCGAAGAAGTCGCGGCGGTACAGCGCGGCGGCCGCAAGCGTGCCCAGGAGCATGGCGATCAGCGTGGCGACGCTGGCGATCTTCACCGACAGCTCGATGGCTTCGAGCACGTCCTGGCGCGCGAAGGCGACGCTGAACCAGTGCAGGGTGAAGCCCTTGGGCGGGAAGCTGAAGGCCGCGTCCTCGGTGTTGAAGGCGTACAGGAAGATGATCAGGATCGGGAAGTGCAGGAACACCAGCCCGCCCCAGGCAGCTGCTTTGAGCCCCCAGGAAGCTTTCTCAGAGTGCATCGAAGGCCCCCAGGCGTTTGACGATGGACAGGTACACGGCGATCAGCACGATCGGAACGAGAGTGAAGGCGGCGGCCATCGGCATGTTGCCGATCGCGCCCTGCTGGGCGTAGACCATGCTGCCGATGAAGTAGCCGGGCGGGCCCACCAGTTGCGGCACGATGAAGTCGCCCAGGGTCAGGCTGAAGGTGAAGATCGAGCCGGCGGCGATGCCGGGGATCGACAGTGGCAGGATGACCTGAAAGAAGGTCTGCCGCGGGTGCGCGCCGAGGTCCGCCGAGGCTTGCAGCAGCGACGGCGGCAGGCGCTCCAGGGAGGCCTGGATCGGCAGGATCATGAACGGCAGCCAGATGTACACGAACACCAGGAAGCGCCCGAAGCTGGAGGTGGACAGGGTGTTGCCACCGATGCCCGGAATGCCCAGCAACAGGTTCAGCACGGGCTCAAGGCCCAGGTGCTGGACGAACCACATCGCCACGCCGCCCTTGGCCAGCAGCAGGGTCCAGGCGTAGGCCTTGACGATGTAGCTGGCCCACATCGGCATCATCACGGCGATGTAGAAGAACGCCTTGGTCTTGCCGGTGGTGTAGCGCGCCATGTAGTAGGCGATGGGGAAGGCCACCGCGCCGCTGGCGATCGACACTGCGACCGCCATCAGCACGGTGCGCTGGATGATGTCGAAGTTGGAGCCGCTGAACAGCGAGCCGAAGTTGGCCCAGGTCAGGTCCGGCGTCACCGTCATGGTGAAGTCGTCGAAGGTGTAGAAACCCTGCCACAGCAGCGTCAGCAGCGAGCCGAGGTAGATCGCGCCGAACCACAGCAGCGGCGGGATCAGCAGCAGCGAGAGGTATAGCGTCGGCTTGCGGTACAGCAGGTTGGACAGGCGGCGCAGCGGGCCATTGCTGGCCGCCGGCAGCGCTGCATTCATCGTCAGTTCCATCTCACGCGCCCTCGTTCAGCACCACCATCGCCTCGCGCGCCCAGCGAGCGGTCACGCGCTGGCCCGGCTGGTGGGCGAGGTCGATGTCGGCCCACTGGCTGTTGGCCTGGCTGAGGCAGAGGTTCTGGCCGTTGTCGAGACGGATCTCGTAGCGGGTCGCGGCGCCCTGGTACTGGATGTCGTGCAGCAGGCCGCTGATCTCGATGTCCGACGTGGCGCGCTCGCCGTTGGCGAAGGTGATGTGCTCCGGGCGGATGGAGAAGGGCTGGGCGTTGCCGGTCAGGCCCTGGGCGATGTCGCCGCGCAGCACGTTGGAGGTGCCGACGAACTCCGCCACGAACGGGGTCGCTGGCTTCATGTAGAGGTTGCGCGGGGTGTCGACCTGCTCGATGCGGCCCTTGTTGAACACCGCCACGCGGTCGGACATGGACAGCGCTTCGCTCTGGTCGTGGGTAACGAAGATGAAGGTGATGCCCAGCTGGCGCTGCAGCTTCTTCAGCTCGCTCTGCATCTGCTCGCGCAGCTTGAGGTCGAGGGCGCCGAGGGGTTCGTCCAGCAGCAGCACGCGCGGGCGATTCACCAGGGCGCGGGCCAGGGCTACGCGCTGACGCTGGCCACCGGAGAGCTGCACCGGCTTGCGCACGCCGTAGCCGCCCAGGGCGACCATGGCCAGGGCTTCTTCGGCGCGCTTGAGACGCTCGGCCTTGCCGATGCCTTTCACCTTCAGGCCATAGGCGACGTTCTCCAGCACGCTCATGTGCGGGAACAGTGCGTAGTCCTGGAACACCGTGTTGACGTCACGCTGGTACGGCGGCAGGCCAGCGGCCTCCTCGCCATGAATGCGGATGGAGCCTGCGCTGGGTTGCTCGAAGCCGGCGATCAGGCGCAGGCAGGTGGTTTTGCCCGAACCCGACGGGCCGAGCATGGAGAAGAACTCGCCGTCCTTGATGTCGATGGACACCCGGTCAACGGCTTTCACCTCGCCGAACTGGCGGGAGACCTGGGTGAATTGAACAGCGGGGGTGGTCATGGTGCACGCTCCAAGGGGCAGGATTCCGGCGTAGGGGAGTCCTGCCCGTGAATCTGAGATACGGGTGAATCGATGCGAATTGGGTGGGGCGGGAACTCCCTCTCCCTCTGGGAGAGGGCCGGGGTGAGGGAAGCCACGGCACGCGACCGGGCCCTCACCCCCAACCCCTCTCCCAGAGGGAGAGGGGAGCCGGAATCAACGGCCGCCCATGATCCCGATATAGTCCTGGGTCCAGCGGCTGTACGGGACGAACTTGCCGCCCTCGGCCACCGGAGTCTTCCAGAACGCGATCTTGTCGAACTGGTTGTAGCCGTTGGTGGCGCAGCCTTCGCCGCCCAGCAGGGTGCTGGCCTTGCAGCCTTCCGGCACCGCCGGCACGGAGCCGAACCAGGCAGCCACATCGCCCTGGACCTTGGGCTCCAGCGACCAGTTCAGCCACTTGTAGGCGCAGCTCGGGTGCTGGGCTTCGGCGTGCAGCATGGTGGTGTCGGCCCAGCCGGTGACGCCCTCTTTCGGGAACACGGTGGCAATCGGTTGGCCTTCGGCCTTCAGGGCGTTGGCCTGATACGGCCAGGCGCTGGAAGCGGCGACGCCTTCGTTCTTGAAGTCGCTCATCTGCACGGTGGTGTCGTGCCAGTAGCGGTGGATCAGGTCATGCTGCTTGCGCAGCAGTTCGACCACGGCGGCGTACTGCTTCTCGTCGAGCTGGTACGGATCGGTGATGCCCAGTTCCGGCTGGGTGGCCTTCAGGTACAGCGCGGCGTCGGCGACGTAGATCGGGCCGTCGTAGGCCTGCACGCGGCCCTTGTTCGGCTTGCCATCGGGCAGGTTCTGCGCGTCGAACACGACTTTCCAGCTGTCCGGCGCGGTGGGGAAGACCTTGGTGTTGTACATCAGCAGGTTCGGGCCCCACTGGTACGGCGCGCCGTAGGTCTTGCCGTTGACGACGTACCAGGCGGCGTCCTTCAGGCGCGGGTCGATGTTCTTCCAGTTGGGGATCAGCGACGGATCGATCGGCTGCACGCGCTTGCCGTAGATCAGGCGCAGGGAGGCGTCGCCCGACGCGGTGACCAGGTCGTAGCCGCCCTTGGCCATCAGGCTGACCATCTCGTCGGAGGTGGCGGCGGTCTTCACGTTGACCTGGCAACCGGTGTCCTTCTCGAACTGGGTGACCCAGTCGTAGTTCTTGTCGGACTGGCCGCGCTCGATGTAGCCGGGCCAGGCGATGATGTCCAGGCGGCCTTCGCCTTTGCCGACTTCCTTCAGGGCCTCGGCGGCCTGGACGCCGGCGCTGGCCAGCAGGGCGGTGGTGATGGCACTGAGCAGTGCGGTCTTGCGCATCGGGTGTCTCCCTCTCGTTGTTGTCTCTATTGGTGGGGCAGTTCAATCGAGCAACAGCCCTCGCGCGGCGTACCGCCGGGGCGTTTCTTATGTGCCGGCGGGTGGCCCGCCGGATGGTTCAATCCAGTTGCTGGCCGTGGCGCGCCATGATGTGGCGCACGACGCTGTAGTCCTGCAGCGAGTCGCTGGACAGGTCCTTGCCGTAGCCCGAGCGCTTGAGCCCGCCGTGGGGCATCTCGCTGGCGAGCATGAAATGGGTGTTGATCCAGGTGCAGCCGTACTGCAGGCGGTTGGCGATCTGGAAGGCCTTGTCCAGGTTCTGCGTCCACACCGAGGAGGCCAGGCCGTATTCGGAGTCGTTCGCCCAATCCACCGCCTGCTCCAGCTGGTCGAAGCGGGTCACGGTGACGACCGGGCCGAACACTTCGCGCTGGACGATCTCGTCCTGCTGCTTGCAGCCGGCCAGCAGGGTCGGCTGGTAGTAGAAACCGGGGCCCGAATGCACGGCGGCGCCGGTGACGCGCTCGATGTGCGGCTGGCCGAGGGCGCGCTCGACGAAGCTGGCCACGCGGTCGCGCTGGCGGGCGCTGATCAGCGGGCTGATCTCGTTGTCGGCGTCGCGCTTGCGGGCGAAGCGGATGCTTGCCACGGCGTCGCCCAGCTCGGCGACGAGGCGGTCATGGATGCCAGCCTGCGCGTAGATGCGGCAGGCGGCGGTGCAGTCCTGGCCGGCGTTGTAGTAGCCGTGGGTGCGCACGCCCTGGACCACGGCTTCGAGGTCGGCGTCGTTGCAGACGATCACCGGCGCCTTGCCGCCCAGTTCCAGGTGGGTACGTTTGAGCGTGCGCGAGGCAGCCTGGAGAATCTTCTGGCCGGTGACGATGTCGCCGGTAAGGGAGACCATGCGCACCTTCGGGTGGCTGACCAGATGGCTGCCGACGCCTTCGCCGCCACCGCAGACGATGTTGATCACACCGGCGGGGAGGATTTCCGCCAGCGCTGGCGCCAGCGCCAGGATGCTCAGCGGGGTGTGTTCGGATGGCTTGAACACCAGCGTGTTGCCGGCGGCCAGCGCGGGGGCGATCTTCCATGCGGCCATCATCAGCGGGTAGTTCCACGGCGCAATGGAGGCGACTACGCCCACCGGATCGCGGCGCACCATGCTGGTGTGGCCGGGCACGTATTCGCCTGCGAGCTGGCCTTGTTGGCAGCGCACGGCGCCAGCGAAGAAGCGGAACACGTCAGCGGTGGCGGGGATGTCGTCCTGGCGCGCGAGGTGCAGCGGCTTGCCGCAGTTCAGCGATTCCAGCTGTGCGAGGTCATTGGCGCGTTTGTCGATGGCATCGGCGATGGCCAGCAGCGCGGCGGAACGTTGGGCAGGCGTGGTGCGGGCCCAGGCGGGGAAGGCGCGGTGCGCAGCGGCGATGGCCTGCTCGACCTGGTCGATGGAGCCGTCGGCGATGCTGACGATGGTCTCGCCGGTGGTGGGGTTGATGATCGGCTCGGCCATGCCTTCGCCGGCGACCAGTTGGCCGTCGATCAGCAAGGCGGTATGCAGGGTTGCGCCGGTCATCTTGGAAACTCGTCTTTTATCTGTCTTGTTTTCGGGGGCCATGTGCGTGCTCCGGCGTAGGGGCGGTGCCCGGAACTTGGCCCTTTGGTATGGGACGAGAGACTAGAGTCCGGACGTGGGGTCGACAAATTCTAATTACTGAAAGCGCCGTTCGATTAAATCGAACGCTGTAAGCCTCTAGATCGCAAGGCGTTTTGCATTGAACAGCACTTGAGTGGCTGTCCTTCGTAGGGCGCATAACGCTGTAAGCGTTATCCGCCGGCTATCCCTCCTCAACGCTATCGGCGGATAACCGCTAGCGGTTATTCGCCCTACTTGGGTCCGGCGCGTCCGTGTAACTCGGAGGTCAGATGGAAAGGCGTTTGGCGTTGGGCTGCTCGCGGGCGACGGTGAGGAACGGGTCCACCAGCGCCGGTCGAGCAGTACCGCGACGCCAAGCCAGGCCGACGTCCAATGGTTCGGACAGGTCCACCAGCGGCCGCGCCTCGATGATGTCGCCTTCCAGCGACCAGGGGCGGTAGGTCATGTCCGGCTGGATCGACAGCCCCAGGCCCGCCGCCACCAGGCTTCGCACGGCTTCCACCGAGGCGGTGCGCAGCGTGACCTGCGGCACCAGCCCGGCGCGGGACCAGATGCGCTGGGTGTGCAGGCCCATCTCGTCGGCGTTCAGCTGGATCAATGGCTCGCCGGCCACATCGGCCAGGCCGATGCTGTCGCGTTCCAGCAGCGGGTGCTGCGCCGGCAGCCACAGGCGGTGCGGCGAGTGGGTGAGCACCTCGGTCTGCAGGGCGTGTCGGTCTTCCAGGTTGGAAAGGATCAGCACGCCGACGTCGATCTCGCCGCTCACCAGCAGGTGCTCGATGTACGGGCGCTCGTCCTCCACCACGCGGGTCTTCACGTTGGGGAAGGCGCGCTGGAAGCGGTTGATCAGGTCGGCCAGGTAATAGCCGGCAACCAGGCTGGTCACCCCGATGGTCAGGCTGCCGGCCACCTGGTCGGTGCTCTGCTGCAGGCTGCGCTTGGCGTTCTCGACCGTGGCCAGGATCAGGTGTGCCTGGCGCAGGAACTGGTGGCCCTGGTGGGTCAGGGTCATGCCCTTGGCGTGGCGGTCGAACAGGCGCACGCCGATCTCTTCTTCCAGCTGCTGAATGGCCAGCGTCAGGGTCGACTGGGAAATGAACACCGCCTGGGCGGCGGCGGAGATCGAGCCGGTCTCGGCGACGGCGATGAAGTGGCGGATCTGGCGGAGCGTCATCATGGTGATTGGCCGCTGGCGCGCGGAGCCGCGATCTAGAGCCTTGTCTAGCCGGTCTCGGCGCATTTCATTGTTGATTATCGAAAATCTATAGGAGCATTCTTTTTAATCGAATGAAAGCGGCCTATTTGCCCTGCGGACCCGCCGGCACAGGCCCGCAATATCCGGAAGCACTCTGTGACTCCGCTGTGACAAGGCTGCGAGCTAGAGTCGGAGGCCTGACTTTTCATCTCGATAGCTAGCGGAGATCGCTATGAACACACGTGGCCTGCTCGACCAACTGCTCAAATCCGGGCAGGAACTGATGCAGAACAAAGGCCTGACCCAGCAGGGCGGCGGCCAACCCGCGCAGGGCGGCAGCAAGGGCGGCCTGGACCTGGGCAGCCTGCTCTCCGGCGCCGGTGGCGGCGCCCTGGCAGCCGGTGCGCTGGGCCTGCTGATGGGCAGCAAGAAGGCGCGCAAGGTCGGCGGCAAGGTCGTCGCCTATGGTGGCCTCGCGGCTCTCGGCCTGCTGGCCTACAAGGCCTACGGCAACTGGCAGCAGAAGCAGGCCAGCGCCCCGCGCGGTGAGCCGCAGACCGTCGACCGCGTGCCGCCGGCCCAGATCGAGCAGCACAGCCACGCCATCCTGCGGGCCATCGTCGCCGCCGCGAAGGCGGACGGACATATCGATGATCGCGAACGCCAGCTGATCGATGGCGAAATCGCCAAGCTCACCGGCGATGTGGAGCTGCAAGGCTGGCTCGACCGCGAACTGGCCAAGCCGCTGGACCCGGCCGAAGTCGCCCGCGCTGCCACCAGCGAGGAAATGGCCGCCGAGATGTACCTGGCCAGCCTGCTGATGGTCGACGAGACCAACTACATGGAGCGCGCCTACCTCGACGAACTGGCCCGCCAGTTGAGCCTCGACGTCGGCCTCAAGTCGGAGCTGGAAGCCCAGGCGCAGAAGGCGCTGGACGCGGTGCCCGCCTGAGCGGCCCGACCACCCTCGCCACCGCCGGATGAAGCCCCGGGCGCTCTGCTCGCAAGGAGCCGGGCATCCCGTTGCGGGCCGGCTGGCGGAATGGGCTGGCGCATCGGTGTGGCGGGACTATCGTTGCCCAACGCACACCGCGCGATGGCGAGGCACGGGTCATGAACACAACCGATCTACTGGAACAACTGCTGCGGGCCGGACAGGGCTCGTCGGCGCAACAGCAACAAAGCGGCGCCGGTGGTGGCGCGGACCCACTGGGTGGCCTGGGCGGTCTGCTCGGCGGGCTGCTGGGTGGCGGCGGTGGCGGTGGCCTGGGTTCGATCCTCGGTGGCGGCGGCGGTAGTGCCGGCGGCGCGGGCGGTCTCGGCGGCCTGGGTGGCGTGCTGGGCAGCATGCTCGGCGGCGGCACCAGCGGTGGCGGTATGCCCCAGGGGCGCTCCGGTGGTGGCGGCGTCAACTACGCCATGCTCGCCTCGCTGGGCATGATGGCCTTCCAGGCCTACCAGAATTGGCAACGCCAGCAGAGCGCCAATCCCTCGCAGCAACAATCCCTCACCACGGTTGACCAGCTCGACGGCCCCGAAGCCGAAGCCCACAGCCACGCGATCCTCACCGCCATGCTCGCCGCCGCCAAGGCGGACGGTCGGATCGACCAGCGCGAACAAGCCGCGATCCAGGCCGAATTGCAGCGCCACGCCGGCGAGCCGCAGCTACAGGCGTGGATCGACGCCGAGATGCGCAAGCCGCTGGATGCCGCCGACGTCGCCCAGACCGCCCAGGGCGACCCCGCCGTGGCCGCGGAAATGTACCTGGTCAGCGTGATGCTGGTGGATGACCAGCAGGACGCCGAACGCACCTATCTTGATGAGCTCGCCTACAACCTCAACCTCGATCCCGAGCTGCAGGCGCACCTGGAACAACAGGCGAAGACCGGCGGCGAAGTCGCCTGATCGAGCCCGGCGCCTGCCCATGCCGTGCGTGAGGCAGGCGCTTGCCGGGGCCGGCCTCAGCGTTCCTCCAGGCTCTCGTCGACATACTGCTTCAGCGGGCTGAGGAAGTAGTCGATGACCCGTTGCCGGTCGGTCTTGATCTCCGCGCGGATCGTCATGCCGGGCGTCAACGGCATGTCCTGCCCGCCGACGCGCAGATGATTCTGTTCGAGCTCGATGCGCAGGCTGTAGAGCAGGCCGCGTTTTTCATCCTCGATGGCGTCCTCGGAAAGGCTCAGCACCTTGCCGCGCACCACCCCGTACTTGGTGAAGTTGAAGGCATCCACCTTGACCGTGACCTCCTGGCCGGGGCGGATGAAGCCGATGTCCTTGTTCTCCAGTTGCGCTTCGATTTCCACGGGTTGGTCGCGCGGTACCAGCACCATCAGCGTCTGCGCTTCGGTCACCACGCCGCCCGCCGTGTGGATTGCCAGTTGCTGGACGGTACCGTCCACCGGCGCGGTGAGGCGGGTGAGGTTGTCCAGGCTTTTGGCCTTGCGCAGTTCCTGTTGCAGCGCGGCAGCCTTCTGCTGCGCCTGGTGCAGCAAATCGAGCATCGCCCGGCGGTTCTGCGCCAGGGTGGTCTCGCGTTGTTGCAGCGCGGCATCGCGCGCCGAGGACAGCTCCAGGATCCGTCCCTGCTGCTCGCCCAACTGGCGCTCCTGCTCCATCTGTTCCTGCTGCTTGTTCAGATAATTGTGCTTGGGCACCAGTCCCTTTTCCGCCAGCCGCGCATAGTCCGCAGTGATGCGGCGGGTGATCGGCAGCATCTGCTGCAGCTTGCCGGCGGAGAGGCGGGCGGCCTGGATTTCCACGGTGTGCTGGGCGATCTGCGCATCCTGCTGCGCGAGCGCGCTGAGCAATTCTTGATACTGACCCCGCAGCCAGCGATTGGCGGCGGCCTGTTCGGCGCTGCTCGCCTGCGGTAGCTGAGCGGTGACATCGGCCGGCGCACGCTGGCCGTCGATGGCATCGAGCATGGCCTGGGCGCGCACCGCGTCCACCTCGCTGGCGAGCAGATCGCTTGCCAGCCGGTCGACATCCGCACCGGTCTGGCTGCGATCCAGCTCCACCAGCAGTTGGCCGGCTTTCACCAACTGCCCATCGGTAACATGGATGGCCTTCACCACGGCCACATCGTGCGGCTGGATCAGCTTACTGCGGCCATTGGAAACGATGCGCCCGGTGGCGTTGGCCACCACGTCCACCTCGCCGAGACAGGCCCACAGCAGCGCCAGGGCGGCGAACAGCATGATCAGCCATTGCAGGTAGCGCGGCGCGGGATGCACCGGGGTTTCCTGCAAGGCCAGTGCGGCGGGCAGGAATTGCCGTTCGTGGGGCAGGCGCGGCACGCCCTGCATGCTCGCGCGCTGGCGCCACGCGTGCGTCCAGGCCTGGCGGTAGCGCTGCAGGAATTCGTGTTGGGCGGCGGCAGGTCTGTTCATCTCCGAATGCTCCCCTCAGCCTTGCTGCAGACGATGCAGGCGCGCGTAATGCCCGGCCTGCCGGGCCAGCAGTTCGCCGTGGCTGCCTTGTTCGACGACCTGCCCGCGGTCGAGCACCACGATGCGGTCGGCCTGGCGCACGGCCGTGAGACGGTGGGCGATGATGATCACGCTGCGGCCCTGGCAGATCGCCCGCATGTTCTGCTGGACGATGCGTTCGGATTCATAGTCCAGCGCGCTGGTGGCCTCGTCGAAGATCAGGATGCGTGGGTTGCCCAGCAGCGCGCGGGCAATGGCGATGCGCTGCCGTTGGCCGCCGGACAGCGAGGCGCCGTGTTCGCCGACGAGGGTGTCGTAGCCTTCGGGCAGTTCCAGGATGAAGTCGTGGGCGCCGGCCAGCCGCGCCACCTCGATCACCCGCTCCAGCGGTACGCCCGGGTCGGTGAGGGCGATGTTCTCGCGGATGCTGCGGTTGAACAGCAGGTTCTCCTGCAACACCACGCCGATCTGCCGGCGCAGGGAGGAAACCTCGGCCAGCGCCAGGTCCATGCCATCCACCATCACGCGGCCGCGATCCGGTACATACAGGCGTTGCAGCAGGCGCGCCAGGGTGCTCTTGCCGGAGCCGGAGCGGCCGACGATGCCGATGACTTCGCCGGGGCGGATTTCCAGGTCGACGGCGCGCAATACTTCCGAGCCGTCACTGCGATAGCGGAACGACACCTGCTCGAACGCGATATGGCCGCGCAACGGCGGTAGCGGGCTGCGCCGGCCGGCGCCGGCCTCGCTGCGGGTGTTGAGGATGTCGCCCAGGCGCTGCACGGAAACCCCGGTCTGCTGGAAGTTCGGCCACAGCTGGGCGAGACGCATGATCGGCTGGGCGACGCGGCCGGCCAGCATGTTGAAGGCGATCAACTGGCCGACTGAGAGCTGACCATCGATGACCAGGCGCGCGCCCAGCCAGAGCGTGAGCACCGTGACCAGCTTGCCGATCAGCCCGACGCCCTCGTTGGCCAGCGTGGACAGCACCTGGGTGCGGAAACTGGCGGCGACGTAGGCGGCCAACTGGTTATCCCAGCGCCGCGTGGACTGCGGCTCCACCGCGAGGGACTTCAGGGTGTCGATGCCGTTCAGCGATTCGACCAGGAAGGCCTGGTTCTCCGCGCCACGGTTGAAACTCTCCTGCAAGCGCGCGCGCAGGGGCGGCGTGATGAACAGCGACAGCAGCGCGTACGCCGGCAGCGACAGCGCCACCACCAGCGTCAGCCAGCCGCTGTAGAACAGCATCACGGCGATGAACACCACGCAGAACAGCAGGTCCAGCATCAGCGTGATGGCGTTGCCGGTCAGGAAGTTGCGGATGTTCTCCAGCTCGCGCACCCGCGCCACCGAATCGCCCACCCGGCGCGCCTGGAAGTACGCCAGCGGCAGCGCAATCAGGTGGCGATACAGACGCGAACCCAGCTCCACGTCGATGCGGCTGGCGGTGTGGGCGAACACGTAACCGCGCAGACCGCTGAGCACGCTCTCGAAGATCAGCACCGCCAGCAGCCCCGTGCAAATCACGTCCAGCGTGGACAGGCCGCGGTGGACCAGCACCTTGTCCATCACCACCTGGAAGAACAGCGGCGTGATCAGCGCGAAGACCTGCAGGCAGAACGACGCCAGGAGGATTTCGCCGAGCAGCTTGCGGTACTTGACGATGGCGGGGATGAACCAGGTGAAGTCGAAGCGCGCCAGCTCGCCGCCGATCGACGCCTGCAAGCGCAGCAGGATCAACCGGCCGCTCCACCACTCTGCCAGCTCGGCCAGCGGCAGCGTGCGCGGCCTTGGCTCACCGGGAACCTGCACCAGCGCCTGGTCCTGATCGACGCGGGCGAGGGTGAAGAAGTCGCCCGCCGGGGTTTCCGCGATGGCCGGCAGCGGCGTGCGCGCCAGGCGCTGCGGCCGGGTCTCGACGGCCTTGGCCATCAACCCCAGCTGGCGCGCGGCAAGCAGCAAGCGATCACGGTCGAACGGCTGGCCGTCGTCGGCGAACTCGTGGCGCAGTTGCTCGGCGCTGGCGCCGATGCCGTGGAAGCGCGCGAGGGTCAACAGGCAGTCCAGGCCGCTGTCGAGCGGCGGGTGAGAGGGTTCCGGATGCTGCGGAGCATTCATCTCTGTACTTCCTGGCAGGGATGGGCGCGAAAGGCGCGGTCAGGGCTCGACGTTAGGGGCCCCCTGCTCGGGTCGCATCTGGATTGGGGAAAGAAGGAATATCTAAATCGGAATTTTCGGACTAGTTGGCGTTTCTGAGTCTGACTTGATTTCGGGCTCATTCGCGCCGTTTTGGGCGCGCCATTCCGGCGCTGTCGTTCCTACAGAAGAGCGACGCCCCGCAGCTTGAGCCACGGGGCGCGTGGCATCAGCCCAGGTGCAAGGCTTGCGCCAACTGGGGACGCGGCACCCAGACCTGCCCCTGCCAATCCAGCACGCTCAGCTGCTGGTGCTCCCAACACAGCAGGCGGCGCGGCTGCTCGGTCGCCGTATCGGCTCGGAAGAAAACAGTGGGGGTTAAGGGAGTTGTTGAAAGGGACATGGATAGGGCGTCCCTTGAAGTAACGCTCCATGCTAACGGGCATGTATTCCGTTGCGAGGGTGTGTTCAGCACCATTGGAATAACTTAACGAAATCGTCCGGATGGCCAACGCAATGACCCCATCCTTAGGAAAGAGATGGGGCCGCTAACAGAGTTTTAGAATGCCCCGCTTTCCCCGGTTTCCTGGGCTAATGTTCCCAAGTCGTATTCAATTTTCTCTACAAGGGAGACTTGCAATGAAGCCAAGGAAGTTTTCTTTGCGGGACGCCAAAAGTTCGGCGCCAGTAAAGCCGTCAGTGTGGAATAGTCTTGAAGTTACCAAGATTGTTATCGCGGCACTAACCCCGATCATGGTTGGTTGTGTCGGGTATCTGATTCAGTCCGAAGTTGCGGATCAAGCGCAAGAAAGGCGTACGAGTGAGCGCTTGGTTGACAGACGTTTGGCTGTATATGATGAGATTCGCCTTAATCTCAATAGAATTTACTGTTTCATCGATGATGTGGGGACTTGGAAAGAGGAGACGCCAGAAAAAATATATGCCTATCGAAGGCAGATTCATGCGGTGATGCATTCGAATCGAGCTATATGGTCAAGCGATACTTTCGAGGCATATTCTCGCTACATGGATCAGATTGCATTTGAAACTTTCCAAGGGGTCGGTCAGGACGCCTCAATTCGCACAATCAGATATCAGAAGGAACACGGCATTCCGGGATGGCGTGCTGAATGGAGCGAGCGGCTGACCGATGAAAAAGACCCTGCTCACTCCGAGGCATATGCCGCGTTGCAGAAATTGATATCGAGAGATCTCCAGTTGAATGTGCCCGAGGTACGTTCGGATGATAAATGGGTGGGGGGCGGACTGTTTTTCAATAGCGATGAGTCCCGGCACTGATATTTCGATTGGCAAGGAGGACGCATAACGCCCCATGCGTTATCCGCCATTCCGGCGGCGCATAAAGCGTTCCGCTTTATGCGCCCTACGTTGGAGTCGCGGCTTTTCCTCCCACGAGGATTCCTTGCTCCCGCCCGCACACCTCCGCCAGGAAATCCCACACCAGTCTCAGCCTCACCGACCGGTGTAACTCGCGCCGCGTACACATCCAGTATTCCCGCTCGATGAATTCCTCCGGCAGCACCGGCACCAGCAGCGGGTCGTGCAGGCCCATGTATTGCGGAAGGATGGCGATGCCGATGCCCGCCTGGGCGGCCTGTTGCTGGGCGACCACGCTGGTACTGCGGAACACCACTTGCGGGTGGCGGCAGAAGCTGTGGTGGAACAGCAGTTCCTGGCTGAACAGCAGGTCGTCGACGTAGCCGATCCATGGGTGCTTGCACAGGTCCTCGCGGTTGCGCAGCGGCGGGGCGGAGGCGAGGTAAGCCGGGCTGGCGAACAGGCTCAGGCGGTAGCGGGTGAGCAGGCGGCTGATGACGAGGTCGGCGCTGGGCCGCTCCAGGGTGATGGCGATGTCCGCCTCGCGGTTGGTGATGCTGACGAAGCGCGGCACGGAGACCAGTTCCACTTCCAGGCCGGGGTAGCGCTGCATCAGTTCGCCCATGCGCGGGGCGAGGAACATGGTACCCAGGCCTTCGGTGACGCCGATGCGAATCTGCCCCAGTGGCGAGATCGCCTGGCTCATTTCCTCCTGGGCGAGGAGGGCGGTGTTCTCCATGGCCTCGGCGTGCTTGAGCAGCGCCTGCCCGGCGGGAGTGAGCTGGTAGCCGCCGGTGTGCTGGGCGAACAGCTGGGTGCCGAGGTCGCGCTCGATGCTTTCGATGTGTCGCGCCACCGTGGCGTGGGTGGTGTTCAGGCGCTTGGCGGTGGTCAGCAGGCGGCCGCTGCGGTGCAGTTCCAGGAAGTAGCGCAGATCGTTCCAGTCGAACATGGGGCGGCTCTCTTTTTCTGATGACGCGCTGTTAGAAAACGCACAGCAGGTGACTTGAAACGTTCGTATTTTTATCGCGAACGAACGGCTAGGCTCAATCGTCAGAGCAAAAAGAACAAGAACGACGAGGTACCTTTCCATGCCCCAGGCGCTGGATGCCTATGACTACCTGATCGTTGGCGCAGGCCCCGCTGGCTGCCTGCTGGCCAATCGCCTATCCGCCGACCCCGCCAACCGCGTGCTGCTGCTCGAAGCCGGCGGCCCGGACAACTATCCCTGGATCCACATCCCTGTCGGCTACCTCTATTGCATCGGCAACCCGCGCACCGACTGGTGTTTCGACACCGAAAAGGTGCCGGGCCTGAACGGCCGCGCCATCAAGTACCCGCGCGGGCGCACGCTGGGCGGCTGCTCTTCGATCAACGGCATGATCTATATGCGCGGCCAGGCGCTGGACTACGACGGCTGGGCCGCCGAGGGCAATCCCGGCTGGGGTTGGAACGACCTGCTGCCGCTGTTCATGAAGATGGAGGATCACTTCGCCGGTTCCAGCGAACTGCACGGCTCGGGCGGTGAATGGCGGGTGGAGAAACAGCGGTTGTCGTGGGCGATCCTCGATGCGTTCCGCGAAGCGGCGGCGCAGGCGGGCATTCCGTCGGTGGAAGACTTCAATGGTGGCGACAACGAAGGCTGCGGCTACTTCCAGGTGAATCAGCGTTCCGGCGTGCGCTGGAATGCGTCGAAGGCCTTCTTGCGGCCTATCGCCAATCGCCCGAATCTCACCGTGCTGACCAACGTGGAAGCCCATCGCGTGCTGCTGGAAAACGGCCGTGCGGCGGGCCTGGAAGTGAATTGGCAGGGCGCGCGCCGCGAGCTGCGGGCCAGGCGCGAGGTGATCCTTTGCGCCGGGGCGATCAACACGCCGGTGCTGCTGCAACGCTCCGGCATCGGCCCGCGCGACTTGCTGGAGAAGCACGGCATCGGCGTCCGCCATGAGCTTTCCGGCGTCGGCGGCAACCTGCAGGACCACCTGCAGCTGCGCCTGATCTACCGCATGAACGGCGCGCCCTCGCTGAACCAGATTGCCTCCACGCTGTGGGGCAAGATGGGCATGGGCCTGGAGTACCTGTTCAAGCGCAGCGGGCCGCTGTCCATGGCGCCGAGCCAGTTGGGCGCGTTCGCCAAGTCCGACCCGGGCCAGCGTTCGGCCAACCTCGAATACCACGTGCAGCCGCTGTCGCTGGAGCGCTTCGGCGAGCCACTGCACAGCTTCCCGGCGTTCACCGCGTCAGTCTGCGACCTGCGCCCGCTGAGCCGCGGCACGGTGACGCTGCGTTCGCCGGACCCGCGCGACAAGCCGCTGATCCAGCCCAATTACCTGAGCCACCCACAGGACCTGCGCGTCGCCGCCGACGCCATCCGCCTGACCCGGCGCATCGCCGCCGCGCCGGCCCTGGCGCGCTTCCGCCCGGAGGAGTTCAAGCCGGGCATGGATTTCCAGACCGACGAAGACCTGCACCGCGCCGCCGCCGACATCGGCACCACGATCTTCCACCCGGCCGGCACCTGCCGGATGGGGACGGGGGAGGGCGCGGTGGTGGATAGCCAGTTGCGCGTGCACGGCATTCCCGGCCTGCGCATCGCCGATGCGTCGATCATGCCCAGCCTGACCTCCGGCAACAGCTGCTCGCCGGTGCTGGTGATCGCGGAAAAGGCCGCGCAAATGATTTTGAGCGAACCCGCGCGCGGCGCGGAGGTCATCCCTTCCAGTGGGCGCACACAGGAGGAAGCTCCGGTGGCGTGACGGCGATCCCGTCTGCCCACTTTTTAATTGGCGTGTAGCAAGACAACCGGTATCGCGCGGTGTGAAAACCGTGGCAGTCGAGGCTGACAAAAACAAAAGCCCCCAGAAGGGGCAGGAGAGCCCGTAATGACCGATGTAGCACAGTCCAGCCCTTACGAGGGGCGCTTGACGTCCCGCCGCGACGAGCGCAAGGTGATCTTCGCCTCGTCGCTCGGCACGGTGTTCGAGTGGTACGACTTCTTCCTCTACGGATCGCTGGCGGCCATCATCGCCAAGCACTTCTTCGCCGGGGTCAACGACACCACCGCCTTCATCTTCGCCCTGCTGGCGTTCGCCGCCGGCTTCCTCGTCCGACCCTTCGGCGCGCTGGTGTTCGGCCGCCTGGGCGACATGATCGGGCGCAAGTACACCTTCCTCGTCACCATCCTGCTGATGGGCCTGTCGACCTTCGCGGTCGGCCTGCTGCCGGCCTACGCCACCATCGGCGTGGCCGCGCCGGTCATCCTCATCGTGCTGCGCCTGCTCCAGGGCCTGGCGCTGGGCGGCGAGTACGGCGGCGCGGCGATCTATGTGGCCGAGCATGCGCCGGACCACAAGCGTGGCGCCTATACCAGCTGGATCCAATGCACCGCCACCGGCGGCCTGCTGCTGTCGCTGGTGGTGATCTGGGGTTGCCGCCAGCTCACCGGGCCCGAGTTCGAAACCTGGGGCTGGCGCCTGCCGTTCCTGATTTCCATCGTGCTGCTGGGCATCTCCACCTGGATTCGCCTGTCCATGCACGAGTCGCCGGCATTCCTGAAAATGAAGGCCGAGGGCAAGGTGAGCAAGTCGCCGCTCAAGGAGTCGTTCACCAATTGGAGCAACCTGAAGATCGTCCTGATCGCGCTGTTCAGCATCAACGCCGGCCAGGCGGTGACCTTCTACGCGGCGCAGTTCTACGTGATGTTCTTCCTCACCCAGGTGCTGAAGGTCGACCCGGCGCTGTCCAACGGGATGCTGATCGTTGCGCTGGTGATCGGTGCGCCGCTGTTCGTGATCATGGGCTGGCTGTCGGACAAGGTCGGTCGCAAGCCGGTGCTGATCACCGGGTTGCTGCTGGCCACGGTGCTGTACTTCCCGCTGTTCAAGGCGCTGACCCACTACGCCAACCCGCAGATCGATGCGGCCTCGCGCCAGGCGCCGGTCACCGTGATGGCGGACCCGGCCACCTGCACCTTCCAGTTCGATCCAGTGGGCAAGGCCAAGTTCGACAGCGCCTGCGACAAGGCCAAGACCCTGCTGGTGAAGGGCGGCGTGCCCTACAGCTCGGTGGCCGCGCCGTCCGGCAGCGAACTGGTGGTGACCGTGGGCGAAAAGCGCATCGAGGGCTTCGACGCCGCCGCGCTGGGCGCTGCCGTGAAGGACGCCGGCTACCCGACCGTGGCTGACTCCTCGCTGGTGAACCGGCCGATGGTGGTGGCGATCATCGTCGCGCTGATCTTCATCGCCACCTGCTGCTATGGACCGCTGGCGGCGCTGATGGTCGAGCTGTTCCCGACGCGCATCCGCTACACCTCGCTGTCGCTGCCGTACCACATCGGCAATGGCTGGTTCGGCGGGCTGCTGCCGACCATCTCGTTCGCGCTGGTGGTGTACACCGGCAATATCTTCTATGGCCTGTGGTATCCGGTGCTGATCACGGCGATGAGTCTGGTGTGCTCGCTGCTGTTCCTCAAGGAAACGCGCCACAACGACATCCACGCCGACTGAGCCGGCGACGGCACGAAGGGCGCCTGTGGGCGCCCTTCGTGTTCATGGGGTAGATTCCGCGCTCGCCTGGGGGCCGCCGCTGGAATACCCTTGCGGTATTTCCCGGTGCGCGTTGCGCCGGACCCTTTGCGGAGAACCATCGAGCATGAAACAGGAAATCGCCACCGTGACCGTCAGCGCCGAGCATTGGGGGCGCGAGGCCGAAGCGGTGGACAACGCGCGCGTTTCCGTGAGCCTCAGCGCTCCGGAAGAGGGCATGATCGAAGTGCGCTTCAAGGGCCAGCTGGACGCGCCGGACGAGCCCACCCATGTCTGCGTGACGTTGGACAACGGGCTGTCCTACTACGGCGAGATCCAGAGCGGCGAGGCGAATGAAGAGGGCGGCTGGCTGCGCTTCGAGGGCGAGCTGATCGATCTGGAAGGTTTCTAAGCCGAATTCCCGTGGAGGCTACCGCGAGGTCCTCCTGGCGGAATCCTGGGGGCATCGGATATCGGTAGAAGCCCGCACAATAAAAAACCGGCCATATGGGCCGGTTTTTCATTGCCTGCGGAAAACCCTCACTGCTGCGGGATCATCCCCTCGATGCGCCTGGCGAAGGCATTGGCCAGCGGACCATCGGCGAGCAGCAGCAGGTAATCGTGCTCGGACTTGGCCGCCGGAGCGATCTGGTACTTGAGGGTACCCGAGGCGACCTGACCAACGACCGGCACGGTCAGGGTGCCGACGCATTGCAGCACGCCGCTGTCGGGGTCCTTGTCGATGATCGCCACGTCCTTCAGCTCGGCCTTGCTCAGCGCGTCGGACTGGGCGGACAGGGCACCGCTGAGGAAGATCTTCACCAGTTGGTTCTTCACGTCGTCCGAGCCGCAGACCTTGGCCTCGTTGCCACCGCAGGCGCTCAAGAGCGCGGCGGCAGCCAGCACGGCCGAGAATTTCAAAAGCTTCATCTATCCACCCTGTGGCGTTCCATGATGGCCATTGGATAGGGAATCGCCAGAAAAATTCCCTATCGCCAGATCCTGATTCGTCACATGCGCGACGAATCGGGAGTAGGACTCGCGCCGTTACACGACGAAGCGCGCCACCATGCCATTCAGGTCCACCGCCAGGCGCGACAGTTCCTGGCTTGCCGCGCTGGTCTGGGTGGCGCCCGCCGAGGTCTGGGTCGCCAGGTCGCGGATGGCCAGCAGGTTGCGGTCCACCTCGCGCGCGACCTGGGCCTGTTCCTCGGTGGCGCTGGCGATCACCAGGTTGCGCTCGTTGATCAGCGACATGCGCTCGAGGATCACCTGCAGCGAGGCGCCTGCCTCGCCGGTGCGGCTGACGGTGCGCTCGGCATGGGCGGTGCTGCTGAGCAGGGCGGCAACGGTGCGGTCGCTGCCGTTCTGGATGGCCGAGACCAGTTCCTCGATCTCGCGGGTCGAGCTCTGGGTGCGCTGGGCCAGCGAACGGACTTCATCGGCGACCACCGCGAAACCGCGCCCGGCCTCGCCGGCGCGGGCCGCCTCGATGGCGGCGTTGAGCGCCAGCAGGTTGGTCTGCTCGGCGACGCTGCGGATCACCTCCAGCACCTTGCCGATGTCCTGCGCCTGGTTGGCCAGGGTTTCCGCCTGCTGCGAGGCGGAGCCCACTTCACCGGCCAGGGTGCCGATGGCGCTGGACGTCTCGTCGACGCGCTCGCTGCCGGAGCGCGCGGCATCGATGGCTTCGCGGGAGGCGGCGGAGGTTGAGGCGGCGTTGCTCGCCACTTCTTCCACCGCGCTGGTCATCTGGTTGACGGCGGTGGCGGCCATCTCGATCTGGTCGCTCTGCTGTTGCAGGGTGCGGCCGCTTTCCTCCATCACGCTGTGCATTTCCTCGGCGGCGGAGGCCAGTTGGCTGGCGGAGTTGCCGATGCCCCGGATGGTCTCGCGCAGCCGCTCCTGCATGTCGGCCAGGGCGTGCAGCAGCTGGGCCGGCTCGTCGCGGCCCTCGATGCTGAAGCGCTGGCTGAGGTCGCCGCTGGCGATGGTCTGGGCGATCCGCACCGCCTGGCCCAGCGGCACGACGATGCTGCGGGTGAGTTGCCAGGCCAGCAGCAGGGTCAGGCCGACGCTGAGCACGAGGATCGCGCTGACCACTAGCCGGCCGCTCTGGAACTGCTCCACCGCGCGGTCCGCGGCGGCGGCTGCGCCATTTCGGTTCAGGTCGATCAGCGTGGTCAGGCGCTTGTTCAGCTCCGCGCCCTGCTGGGCGATGTTGCCGTTGAGGATGTGCAGCGCGCCTTCGTTGTCGTTCTGCCGGACCTTCTCGACCATCTGGTCGACGAAGCCGAGGTAGCCGTCCAGCGCCTGGCGCAGCTCATCGGTGCGCTGTTGTTCCTCGGGGCTGAGGATCAGCCGGCGATAGTCGGCGAGGACCTTGTCCTTGTCCTGGCGCGCTTCGGCGATCAGGTCGAGGCTGTGCTGGCGCGCGGTGGCGTCCTGGTTGACCAGCAGGCGCATGGATTCCAGGCGGATGCGGGCGATGTCGCCCGATAGCTGGTTCATGTGGTTGATGCTCAGCAGCCAGTTGCTGTCGATCTCCTCCGAGGCGGCGCGCAGGGTCGATAGCTTGTACAGCGAGAACAGGCCGAGAAACACCAGCAGCAGGCCCATGACGGCAAAGCCCAGGGAGGCGCGGCGACCAATAGTCATGCTTCTGAACATCGTGAATTTCCCTTTTTCTTCATCCATTGTGTTCGGCGTGCCATCAGTGATGGCGCATTGATATTATTGGCGCCAAAAAACCGCGGCAGTGGCAAAACAGGACTAGCAGACGAAATTCCTGTCCGCTCAAGGCAGGGGGGATGATTCAGACGAGCGTCAGCCACGCCAGCACGGCGTAGCGCCCGACCTTGGCCAGCGTGACCAGGGCGAGGAAGCGCCAGAGTGGCTCACGCATGACGCCGGCGATCAGGGTCAGCGGATCGCCGATGATCGGCGCCCAGCTCAGCAACAGCGACCAGCAGCCGAAACGCTGGTAATGGCGCTGCGCTTTTTCCAGCGCCTGCGCGCTGACTGGGAACCAGCGCCGGTCACGCCAACGCTCTATGCCGCGCCCCAGCAGCCAGTTCAGCAACGAGCCGAGCACGTTGCCCAGGCTGGCGGCCAGCAGCAGCGTCCACAGCGGGTACTGGCCGCCGAGCAGCAGGCCGACGAGCACGGCCTCGGACTGCAAGGGCAGCAGGGTGGCGGCGATGAACGCGGAGAGGAAAAGACCGGCGTGGGCGGCCAGGGCGAGGCTGAGCATTGGGCGTGATAACAGGCGGGTAAAAGAGAGACAGAAATTGATGAACTGGCGTACTAAAAATTCGGAATAAAGAGACGAGGTTCCGGCGTCTACGGATACTATATGTCCTATCTTGCTGAGGATTTAGTACGAATTTACATTCGCCGCTACCACCCGCGCGAATGCATCATCCGTCGGCATGTCACGCTCATCTTCTGGGGAATGCTGTGAAGAACTGGACTCTACGCCAACGCATCCTGGCCAGCTTTGCCGTCGTCATCGCGATCATGCTGCTGATGGTGGTGATTTCCTACACCCGCTTGCTACGCGTGGAAGCCAGTACCCAACGGGTCAGCGAAGACGCCATGCCCGGTACCTACGCGCTGACGACCGTGCGTTCGGCCTGGACCGACAGCATCCTGCTGACCCAGGTCCTGGTCGGCCTGAGCGACGGAAAGGCGCTGGACGACGCCCGCCGCCAGGAATTCCGTGCCAACCACGACGTGCTGGTCGAGCGCATCACCCTCTACGAGCGCACCGTTAGCGACCTGCGCGACAAGGAACTGCTCGCCCACTTCAAGCAGCAGGTGACGGAGTACGACAATCTCCTGGCCCAGGTGCTGCAGCTCTATACCACTGACCGCGATGCTTCGCGCCACCTGTTGCTGGAAAGCCTGGAGCCGAAGTGGGAAGAAGGCCGCAAGACCCTCAACCAACTGATCTCGCTGAACAAGGAAATCGCCGACGCCGCGGCGGACAACATCGTGACCGAGGTGACCAACGCCAAGGTGGTCATGCTGTTGTCGCTGTTGCTGGCCATCGCCGTGGCCGCGATCTGCGGTCTGCTGCTGATGCGCGCGATCACCGAGCCGGTGCGCCAGGTGGTCAAGGGGCTTCAGGTCATGGGCGGCGGCGATTTCACCACGCGCCTGGCCATGGAGCGCAACGACGAATTCGCCGTCATCGAGACCGGCTTCAACGGCATGGCCGAAGAGCTCAAGGCGCTGGTGTCGCAGGCGCAGCGCTCGGCCATCCAGGTCACCACCTCGGTGACCGAGATCGCCGCTACTTCCAAGCAGCAGCAGGCCACCGCGACCGAAACCGCCGCCACCACCACCGAGATCGGCGCCACCTCGCGGGAAATCGCCGCCACGTCGCGCGACCTGGTGCGCACCATGACCGAGGTTTCCTCGGCCGCCGAACAGACGTCCACCCTCGCCGGTTCGGGCCAGATGGGCCTGGCGCGCATGGAAGAGACCATGCACCACGTGATGGGCGCCGCCGAGCTGGTCAACGCCAAGCTGGCGATCCTCAACGAGCGCGCCGGCAACATCAACCAGGTGGTCACCACCATCGTGAAAGTGGCCGACCAGACCAACCTGCTGTCGCTCAACGCCGCCATCGAGGCGGAGAAGGCTGGCGAGTACGGCCGGGGTTTCGCCGTGGTCGCCACCGAGGTGCGTCGCCTGGCCGACCAGACCGCCGTGGCCACCTACGACATCGAGCAGATGGTGCGTGAGATCCAGTCCGCTGTGTCCGCCGGCGTGATGGGCATGGACAAGTTCTCCGAGGAGGTGCGTCGCGGCATTTCGGAAGTCGGCCAGGTCGGCGAGCAGCTCTCGCAGATCATCCAGCAGGTGCAAGCCCTGGCGCCGCGCGTGCAGATGGTCAACGAAGGCATGCAGGCCCAGGCCACCGGCGCCGAGCAGATCAACCAGGCGCTGGTGCAATTGGGCGAGGCCACCGGGCAGACCGTGGAATCCCTGCGCCAGGCCAGCTTTGCCATCGACGAGCTGAACCTCGTGGCCAACGGATTGCGCAATGGCGTCTCCCGCTTCAAGGTCTGAGGCCGCCTCGGCGGGCAGGCTCTACCTGCAATTTCGCCTGGGCGCGGACCGCTATGCGCTGGACGTGCACGACGTCGTCGAAGTGCTGCCGCTGCCTGTACTCAAGCGCGTGCCGGAAGCGCCGGGGTGGGTTGCCGGGCTGTTCGCGCACCGCGGCGAATTGCTGCCAGTGCTCGACCTGAGTCAACTGGCGTTCGGCCACAGCGCTCCCCGTCGCACCAGCACCCGCCTGGTGCTGGCGCGCTATCGCAACGGCGACCAGGGCCCGGAGCAACGGCTCGGGCTGATTCTCGAACAGGCCACCCACACCCTGCGCCTGGACCCGGCGGCCTTCCGTGACTACGACCTCGACAACGGCAGCGCGCGCTACCTCGGGCCGGTGCTGGAAGACGAACAGGGGTTGCTGCAACGGGTGAGCGTCGACGCGCTGCTCAGCGACGAAGCGCGTGCACGTCTGCTACCGGAGTCCGGGAGCGAGTCGCCATGAACGATCCGCGCTTCGCCCAGTTGCTCAAGGCACGTATCGGCCTGGACGCCGAATCGGTGGGCGACGCGGTGATCGAGCGAGCGGTGCGCCAGCGCTGCAGCAAGGTCAGCGGCGGTGACGCCGAGCACTACTGGCTGCAGCTCCAGGGCTCGGCGGAGGAGGTGCAGGCGCTGATCGAGGCGGTGATCGTTCCCGAGACCTGGTTCTTCCGTTATCCCGAATCCTTCGCCGCGCTGGCCGATCTCGCCACCCGGCGTGTGCTGGAGCTGGCGGGTACGCGGCCGCTGCGCCTGCTCAGCCTGCCGTGCTCCACCGGCGAGGAGCCGTACTCCATCGTCATGACGATGCTCGATGCGGGGCTCGCGCCGTCGGCGTTCCAGGTCGATGCGCTGGACGTCAGCCGCTCCGTGCTGGAGCGGGCGGAGGAGGGGCGCTACGGGCGTAACTCCTTCCGGGGCGTCGAACTCGGCTTCCGCGACCGTCATTTCATCGACGAGGAGGGCGGCTACCGGATTGCCGAAACGGTCCGCAAGAAAGTCCGCTTCCGTGTCGGCAACCTGCTGGCGGCGGATCTGCTGGCCGGCGAGGCGCCGTACGACTTCGTGTTCTGCCGCAACCTGCTGATCTATTTCGACCGCGCCACCCAGGAGCAGGTCGTCGACGTGCTGTGCCGCCTGGCGCGGGCCGACGGCGTGCTGTTCATCGGTCCTGCCGAGGCCAGCCTGATGTCCCGCATCGGCCTCAAGCCGCTGGGCGTGGCGCAGTCCTTCGCCTTCCCCCTGGCGAGTGCCGAAGTCGTCCGTCCGGCTCCGTTGAGCTGGACGCCGCCCGCACCGCTGCCGCGCCCAAGCGCGCCGAAACCCGTGCCGGTACAGGCGCCGATGCGTCCGCGGGTGGCGGTGAAACCCGTGCAGCACGTCGCTGAGCCCGCCACCGATGCGCTGGCGGACATCGCCCGGCTGGCCAACTCCGGCCAGGCCGGTGCGGCACGCCAGCGTTGCGAGGCCTTGCTGGCCGAGAAAGGGCCGAACGCCGAGGCCTACTATTGGCTCGGGTTGCTGGCCGATGCCCAGGGCCAGGGCATCGAGGCGCAAGGTTTCTACCGCAAGGCCCTGTATCTGCAACCCGACCACCAGGAAAGCCTCCTGCACCTGGCCGCGCTGCTCGCCGCCCAGGGCGACGCCGCCGGTGCTCGCCGCCTGCAGGAGCGCGCCGCGCGAGGAGTGAAGCGCAATGGTTGAACGCGGCTATTCATCGCAGACCGAGTTGCCGCCGGTGGACGACTGCTGGAATCGCGTCGGCGTGCGCGGCGACCGCAGTTGCCCGAAGCTCGTCGAATATATTCATTGCCGTAACTGCCCGGTGCATGCCGCGGCGGCGATCAGCCTGCTCGACCGCTATGCCTTGGGCGGCGAAGAGCCTGTGCAAATGCCGGTCGAAAGCGGCGAAACGGCCATCGAGGATGGTCGCGCGCACCTGATCTTCCGCCTTGGCGAAGAATGGTTGGGCCTGCCCACCCGCGCCCTTGCCGAAGTGGCGCCGGCGTGCGTGGTGCATTCGCTGCCGCACCAGCGGTCGCCGGCGCTGCTCGGCGTGGCCAACGTTCGCGGCACGCTGGTCGCCTGTGTCTCCCTGGGTGAACTGCTGGGCCTCGATATCCGTGCCGCCGCCCGCGATGACGCGCGCATCGTCCCGCGCATGCTAATTCTTGCCGCCACGGGCGGGCCGATCATCTCGCCGGTGGACGAAGTGGACGGTATCCATGAGTTGAGCGAGAGCGCCGTGATCACCGCCTCGTCCCACAGCCATGCCGCCAACGACCGCTTCACCCGTGGGGTGATGCAGTGGCGCCAGCGCAGCATCCGCCTGCTCGACCAGGAAGCCCTGCTCGATGCCGCCACCCGGAGCCTTGCATGACCCCGGACCAGATGAAGGATGCCTCGATGCTGGAGCTGTTCCGCCTGGAGGCGGAAGCCCAGACGCAGGTGCTCGTCCACGGCTTGATGGCGCTGGAGCGCAATCCGACCCAGGCCGACCAGCTGGAAGCCTGCATGCGCGCTGCGCATTCGCTCAAGGGCGCGGCGCGTATCGTCGGCCTCGACGCCGGCGTGCAGGTCGCCCACGTGATGGAAGACTGCCTGGTCGGCGCCCAGGAGGGCCGGTTGCTGCTGGCTTCCGGGCATATCGACGCGCTGCTGGCCGGCACCGATATCCTGCTGCATATCGCCGATGCCCAGCCCGAACGCGCCGAGCAGGCGCAGCAGGGGGTGCCGGCGATGGTCGAGCGCCTGCAGGCGTTGGTGTCCGGACAGGCGCCAGTGCGCTCCACGCTGCCGGCACCGCCTGCGCCGCAGCTTGCGGAGCGGGTCGCGGAGCCTGTTGCGGCGCCGCTGGAACCCAGCCTGGTCGATCCGTCGCCGACCGTGCCCGCCGAGCCCACGGCGCGCCGCCGCGCCAGCGATAGCGACGAAGGCGGCGAGCGCGTTCTGCGGGTCACCGCGGAACGCCTGAACCAGTTGCTCGACTATTCCAGCAAGTCGCTGGTGGAATCCCAGCGCCTCAAGCCCCTGCTGGACTCGCTGCAACGTCTCAAACGCGTGCAGGCCAGCGCCAGCCGTGTGCTCGACGGCGCCCGCGATGCGGCCAGCACGGCCAATCTCGATGCCGAGGCGCAAGCCTACCTGGCCGACGCTCGCCGACTGGTCGGCGAATGCCAGCAGCTGCTCAGCGAGCAGATCGCCGAACTCGACGAATTCAGCTTCAAGGCCGGCCAGCGGGCCCGCTCGCTCTACGACACGGCGCTGGCCTGCCGCATGCGGCCGTTCTCCGACGTGCTGGCCGGGCAGGCGCGGATGGTCCGCGATCTTGGCCGTTCGCTGGGCAAGCCGGTGCGCCTGGACGTGCAGGGCGCGTCCACCCAGGTCGACCGCGAAGTGCTGGAAAAGCTCGAAGCGCCGTTGACCCACCTGCTGCGCAATGCCGTCGACCATGGCATCGAGCCGCCTGACGTGCGCGCCCGCGCCGGCAAGCCGGAGGAGGGCACGATCCAGCTGCTCGCCCGGCACCACGCCGGCATGCTGGTGCTGGAGTTGCAGGACGATGGCGGCGGCGTCGATCTCGAGCGCCTGCGCAGCGCCATCGTGCGCCGTCAGCTGTCCACCGAGGAGACCGTGGCGCGGCTCACCGAGGAGGAGTTGCTGACCTTCCTGTTCCTGCCCGGCTTCAGCATGCGCGAGCAGGTGACCGAGGTGTCCGGCCGCGGCGTCGGCCTCGACGCCGTGCAGCACATGGTGCGCCTGCTGCGCGGCGGTATTCGCATGGAGCAGGTGAGCGGGCAGGGCGCGCGTTTCCACCTGGAAGTGCCGCTGACCCTGTCGGTGGTGCGCAGCCTGGTGGTGACCATCGGTGGCGAGGCCTACGCCTTCCCGCTCGCCCACATCGAGCGCATGCGCCGCCTGGCGCCGGACGAGATCGTCCAGCTCGAGGGCCGCCAGCAGTTCTGGCACGAGGGCCGGCACGTCGGCCTGGTCGCCGCCAGCCAGTTGCTGCAGCGCCCCGAGGGTGAAACCACGGCGGACGAGATTCCGGTGGTGGTGATCCGCGAGCGCGAGAGTGCCTACGGCGTGGCGGTGGAGAAATTCATCGGCGAGCGCACCCTGGTGGTGGTGCCGCTGGACGCGCGCCTGGGCAAGGTGCAGGACGTTTCCGCCGGCGCCTTGTTGGATGACGGCACGCCGGTGCTGATCCTCGATGTGGAAGACATGCTGCGTTCGGTGGAGAAACTCCTCGCCACCGGCCGCCTGGAGCGCATCGATCCCACCGGCCGCCTCTCCGGCCCGGCGCGCAAACGGGTGCTGGTGGTGGACGATTCGCTCACCGTGCGCGAGCTGGAGCGCAAGCTGCTGCTGGGGCGTGGTTACGACGTCGCCGTGGCGGTGGATGGCATGGACGGCTGGAACGCGCTGCGCTCGGAGCACTTCGACCTGGTCATCACCGACATCGACATGCCGCGCATGGATGGCATCGAGCTGGTGACCCTGATCCGCCGCGACACCCGCCTGCAATCGCTGCCGGTGATGGTGGTGTCCTACAAGGACCGCGAAGAGGACCGTCGGCGCGGTCTGGATGCCGGTGCCGACTATTATCTGGCCAAGGCCAGTTTCCACGATGAGGCCCTGCTGGATGCGGTGGTCGACCTGATCGGGGGTGCCCAGGGATGAAGATAGGGATCGTCAACGACATGCCGCTGGCGGTGGAGGCGATGCGCCGGGCGCTGGCCTTCGAGCCGGCGCACCGGGTGGTCTGGGTCGCGTCCAACGGCGCCGAGGCCATCGAGATGTGCGCCGCGCACAAGCCCGACGTGGTGCTGATGGACCTGTTGATGCCGGTGATGGATGGCGTCGAGGCGACCCGCAGGATCATGGCCCAGAGCCCCTGCGCGATCATCGTCGTCACCGTCGACCTGGAACAGAACATGAGCCGCGTGTTCGACGCCATGGGCAATGGCGCGGTGGACGCGGTGAATACCCCGGCCATCGGTACCGGTGATCCGGCGGAGGCGGCGCGCCCGCTATTGCGCAAGTTGCAGAACCTGGCCTGGCTCAATGCCCCGCGCGATACCCGGCCCAGTTCCAGCGTCGCGCCGGTACGCAAGGGCATCGGGGCGCGCAAGCTGGTGGCCATCGGCTCCTCGGCGGGCGGCCCGGCGGCGCTGGCGGAGCTGTTCGGCCAGTTGCCGGCGAATTTCCCTGCCGCCATCGTCGTGGTCCAGCACGTCGACGAAGTCTTCGCCGCCGGCATGGCCGAGTGGCTGTCGACGCAATCACGGATCCCCGTGCGCCTGGCGCGCAACGGCGAGCCGCCACAGCCGGGCTGCGTGCTGCTGGCCGGCACCAATCATCACATCCGCCTGCTCAAGGGCGGCGAGTTGGCCTATACGGCCGAGCCCAGCAGCCATATCTACCGGCCCTCGATCGACGTGTTCTTCGACAGCCTGGTGGAGAACTGGAGCGGCGACGCCGTCGGTGTGTTGCTCACCGGCATGGGCCGCGACGGCGCCGAGGGCCTGAAGCACATGCGCGAACGAGGCTTCCTGACCCTGGCGCAGGACCAGGGCAGCAGCGCCGTCTACGGCATGCCCAAGGCTGCGGCGGCGATTGGCGCCGCGGTGGAGATTCGCGCACTGGGCGACATCGCCCGACGACTCGCTGACGTCTGCACCTGAGTGCGGACTACGGAGCTGATTCCATGAACCCTTTGACGAGTGACTACCCCGTGCACACCCCAGGCGACTCCACTGTGATGGTGCTGCTGGTCGACGACCAGCCCATGATCGGCGAAGCCGTGCGCCGCGCCCTGGCGGACGATCCGAGCATCGACTTCCACTTCTGCTCCGACCCGCACCAGGCCATTGCCCTGGCGATCCAGATCAAGCCCACCGTGATCCTCCAGGACCTGGTGATGCCCGGCGCCGACGGCCTCTCGCTGGTGCGCGAGTACCGCGCCAACCCCGCGACCCGCGACCTGCCGATCATCGTCCTGTCCACCAAGGAGGACCCGGCGGTGAAGAGCGCGGCGTTCACCGCCGGCGCCAACGACTACCTGGTGAAGCTGCCCGACGCCATCGAACTGATCGCCCGGGTGCGCTACCACTCGCGCTCCTACCTGGCGCTGCTGCAGCGCGACGAGGCCTACCGCGCCCTGCGCGAGAGCCAGCAGCAGCTGCTGGAAACCAACCTGGTGCTGCAGCGGCTGATGAACTCCGACGGCCTCACCGGTCTGTCCAACCGCCGTCACTTCGACGAATACCTGGAAATGGAGTGGCGCCGCGGCCTGCGCGAGCAGGCCCAGCTGTCGATCCTGTTGATCGATGTCGACCACTTCAAGGCCTACAACGACACCTTCGGCCACGTGCAGGGCGACGAGGCGTTGCGCCAGGTCGCCGGGGCGATCCGCGCCAGCGCCAGTCGCCCCTCGGATTTGCCGGCGCGTTATGGCGGCGAAGAGTTCGTCATGGTCCTGCCCAATACCTCGCCGGGCGGCGCGCGCCTGTTGGCCGAGAAGCTGCGGCGCTCGGTGCAGGACCTGAACATCCGCCACGAGCTGCCCACCTCCGGCTCGCCGCTGACCATCAGCATCGGCGTGGCGACGCTGATCCCGAACGCGGGCAAGACCTGCCGCCAGCTCATCGAAATGGCCGACCAGGCGCTCTACAACGCCAAGCACGGTGGCCGCAACCAGGTCGGCATGGCTGACACGACGGACGCGTAAGGTGCGAAAACCGCTGCGCGGCGCGGGCAAACCGCGGCGCGGGCGGCCGCAGAATCGCCTGACGTAGTGCAGATCATCGCGGTCGATCTCAGGTATACTTGCCGGCTTTTCTACGCCCTTTACCCGTGAGAGATGCCCGCCATGGAAATCCAACCAATCCTCAACAGCATCAAGGACCTCACCGACCGTACCCAGTCCATTCGGGGGTATCTTTGACTACGATCTGAAACATGATCGTCTGATCGAAGTAAACCGCGAGCTGGAAGACCCGGCGGTCTGGAACAACCCCGAATACGCCCAGAACCTGGGCCGCGAGCGCGCCACCCTGGCGCAGATCGTCGAGACTCTCGATGAGCTCACCGGCGGTCTGGCCGACTCCCGCGACCTGCTGGACATGGCCGTCGAGGAAAACGACGAAGGTGCCGTGAACGACGTCGCCACTGAAGTCGAGCGCCTGCGCGACATCCTCGAGAAGCTGGAATTCCGCCGCATGTTCAGCGGCGAGATGGACCCGAACAACGCCTACCTGGACATCCAGGCCGGTTCCGGCGGCACCGAAGCCCAGGACTGGGCCAACATGCTGCTGCGCATGTACCTGCGCTGGTCCGACAAGCACGGCTTCAGTGCCGAGATCGTCGAGCTGTCCGAAGGCGAAGTCGCCGGCATCAAGGGCGCCACCGTGCACATCAAGGGCGAGTACGCCTTCGGTTGGCTGCGGACCGAGATCGGCGTGCACCGCCTGGTGCGCAAGAGCCCGTTCGACTCCGGCAACCGTCGCCACACCTCGTTCACCGCGGTCTTCGTCTCGCCGGAAATCGATGACAACATCGAGATCGAGATCAACCCGTCGGACCTGCGCATCGACACCTACCGCTCCTCCGGCGCGGGCGGCCAGCACGTGAACACCACCGACTCCGCGGTGCGTATCACCCACGTGCCGACCAACACCGTGGTGGCGTGCCAGAACGAACGCTCCCAGCACGCCAACAAGGACACCGCCATGAAAATGCTGCGGGCCCGGTTGTACGAGCAGGAGATGCAGAAACGCAACGCCGCTTCGCAGGCGCTGGAAGACACCAAATCCGATATCGGCTGGGGCCACCAGATCCGCTCCTATGTGCTCGACCAGTCGCGCATCAAGGACCTGCGTACCGGCGTGGAACGCAGCGATTGCGACAAGGTGCTGGACGGCGACCTGGACGAATACCTGGAAGCCAGCCTGAAGCAAGGCCTGTAAACAGCACCCCCGCGGGACGGGCCGCGTGGCCCGCCCCGCCAGTAACCCCTATTGATCAAGACGCCAGGCAGATAGACGACCATGAGCGACCAACAACTCGACCAGACCGAACTGCAACAGGAAGAAAACAAGCTGATCGCCCAGCGCAAGGAAAAGCTTGCCGCCGTGCGTGAAGCCAAGGCCATCGCCTTCCCCAACGACTTCCGCCGCGAGAACTACTTCGCGGACCTGCAGAAACAGTACGAGACCGCGACCAAGGAAGAGCTGGAAGCAGCCGCCATCCCGGTCAAGGTCGCCGGTCGCATCATGCTCAACCGCGGCTCATTCATCGTCCTGCAGGACAGCAGCGGCCGCCTGCAGGTCTACGTGAATCGCAAGACCCTGCCGGAAGAAACCCTGGCCGAGATCAAGACCTGGGACCTGGGCGACATCATCGGCGCCGAGGGCACCCTGGCGCGTTCCGGCAAGGGTGACCTGTACGTCGAGATGACCAACGTGCGCCTGCTGACCAAGTCGCTGCGCCCGCTGCCGGACAAGCACCACGGCCTGACCGATACCGAGCAGCGCTACCGCCAGCGCTACGTCGACCTGATCGTCAACGAGGAAACCCGCCACACCTTCCGTGTGCGTTCGCAGGTCATCGCCCACATCCGTCGCTTCCTCTCCGATCGCGGCTTCCTCGAAGTGGAAACCCCGATGCTGCAGACCATCCCCGGCGGCGCGGCGGCCAAGCCCTTCGAAACCCACCACAATGCGCTGGACATGGCCATGTTCCTGCGTATCGCCCCGGAGCTGTACCTCAAGCGCCTGGTCGTCGGTGGCTTCGAGAAGGTCTTCGAGATCAACCGCAACTTCCGTAACGAAGGCGTCTCGACCCGGCACAACCCCGAGTTCACCATGCTCGAGTTCTACCAGGCCTACGCCGACTACGAAGACAACATGGACCTGACCGAAGAGCTGTTCCGCGAGCTGGCCCAGGCCGTGCTCGGCAGCACCGACGTGCCGTACGGCGACAAGGTCTTCCACTTCGGCGAGCCGTTCGCCCGCCTGTCCGTGTTCGACGCCATCCTCAAGTACAACCCGGACATCACCGCGGCTGACCTGAAAGACGTCGAGAAGGCCCGCGCCATCGCCAAGAAGGCCGGCGCCAAGGTCCTTGGCCACGAAGGCCTGGGCAAGCTGCAGGTGATGATTTTCGAAGAGCTGGTCGAGCACAAGCTGGAGCAGCCGCACTTCATTACCCAGTACCCGTTCGAAGTGTCCCCGCTGGCCCGCCGCAACGACAACGACCCGAGCGTCACCGACCGCTTCGAGCTGTTCATCGGTGGCCGCGAGATCGCCAACGCCTACTCCGAGCTCAACGACGCCGAAGACCAGGCCGAGCGCTTCATGCTGCAGGTCAAGGAGAAGGACGCCGGTGACGACGAGGCGATGCACTTCGACGCCGACTTCGTCAACGCGCTCGAATACGGCATGCCGCCCACCGCCGGTGAAGGCATCGGTATCGACCGCCTGGTGATGCTGCTGACCAACTCGCCGTCGATCCGCGACGTCATCCTGTTCCCGCACATGCGCCCGCAGGCGTAAGCGCAGGAATCAGCGAAAAAGGCCGCCCACCGGGCGGCCTTTTTTGTTTTCCCGTCGTGCGCAGGAATCGCTCCCATCGTAGTGCGTATAACGTCGATCGTTATACGCACTACGCTCCTGCCGGAACGGCGCCACGGGCCCGGCTTGCGTTTCCGAGGTTGGGCGCTCTTGTAGGATCGTCCGACGAAATGCATGCCATTCCCGTGGCTCGCGCGCTATGTAGCACGTCATACACCCAGGTCTGACTCCCGGCCGCCTGTTCTGCCTCGCGGCCCGTCTCGTGCGCCGGTGTCGCAACTGCATGGCGGCGATTGTTTTCCCATCGAAAAGCTCGAACAATGCGCCATCAGGCCGCGCCGTCGGAGGTAATGCCCGTGACCCCAGTGTCCCCGCGAGACAGTGCCGCGCAAGTCGCCAGCGCGATCGCCGAAAGTGTCAAATACCAGGGCCGTAAGGCCAGCCGCCAGGGCAGCGAACAGCGCCGCCAGGCGATCCTCGACGCCGCCCTGCGGATCATCGTGCGAGATGGCGTCCGCGCCGTACGCCACCGCGCCGTGGCCGCCGAGGCCGGTGTGCCGCTGTCGGCCACCACCTACTACTTCAAGGACATCCAGGACCTCATCACCGACACCTTCGCGCTCTTCGTCGAACGCAGCGCCGAAGCCCTGTCGACCTTCTGGGGTAGCGTCGAGGGCGACCTGCAGGCCATGGCTGCCGGTCTCGCCCAGGATGACCCGCAGGCGCGCCGCGAGCTGACCGCGAATATCGTCGAGCTGGCGATCAAGTACGTGCAGGTCCAGCTCACCGAGCGCCGCGAGCACCTGCTGGCCGAGCAGGCCTTCCGCCAGGAAGCGTTGCTCAATCCCAGCCTCAGCGACCTGGCGCAGCGTCACCGGCGCATCCTCTCCCTGGGCGTGGTGCATTTCTTCGAAGTGCTCGGTTCAAAGCAGCCCGAGCAGGATGCCAAGGTGTTGACGGCCATCATCCTGCAGATGGAGTATCAGGGCCTGCTGGACGGGGCCGACCACCTGCAGATCGAGGAAATGCGTGCCATCCTTAGCCGCTACCTCGACCTGGTGATGGGCCTGTAGCCCCAGCAGCTGCATTTCAACCCCGCCGGCCGGCGGGGTTTTTTGCTCCGGCCGCCTCTGCGCATCGCATGGAAAGGCATCCGGACCTAAGGAGGGCGTGATGAAAGTCTGGCGTGCACTGCTGCTGTTGAGCATCTGCCTGCTCAGTGGCTGTCTGGTGACGTTCAAGGACCCGATTCCGGCCAACGAGCCCGCGCCGGCTCACCTGCTGGGCCAGTGGTCGCGTGTGGACGAGTACGGCGAGGAGCAGTTCCTCGAAGTCACTCGTTCCGGCTCCAACCTCTACCGTGCGCTCAGCTACGTCGACAGCAAGGACAACACCGACAGCGTCGAGGATTTCGGCTTCACCGTCGCCCACCACGGCAAGCGCTGGTACCTCTCCGCCGGGTTGCCGAAAAGCATGGGCGGCAATTTCGCCCTGGCCGGCTTCGAGATCACCGACAAGGACGAACTGGTGATCTATAACCTGGACGTCGACCACATCCTGCAGGACATGAAGGAAGGCACGCTCAAGGGCGAGAAAGTCGACACCGAGCAGGGCGCCGGAGCGCTGGTGAGCAGCCCGCTGGCCGACGTCATCACCTACCTGAACGATCCGGCCAACTCCGACGTGTTCGTCGAAGCGCTGCGCTTTTCGCGCGTGACCCCGGGAGAAAAGCAATGACCCCACGGCGCAAGAAGTCTACGCCCAGCGAATACCAACAGATCATCCGCGGCCTGTCCGACCGCATCGTCGAGGCGCAGACGCCGATCCGCGTGCTCGACGCCATCAAGTGGGACGACGGCATCCGCGACGACTTCCTCAAGGGCCGCGGCAAGCACGCGCCCAAGGTCGATCGGCATTACTACGACAATCGCCCGCTGTCCTTCGACAGCAGCGCGAAGAAGCAGGAATTCCAGAACATCGAGCGCGACATCACCCGCCACCTGGGGCAGTTCAACCCGGTCGGGCAGATCATGCGGCGCATGTGCAAGGAATACCGCATGGTCATCCGCATGCTCGAAGCACGCGGCACCCAGGACTTCGGGCTGATTTCCCAGGAGCTCTACGGCTCGGCTTCCGACGCCTTCCACGCGGGCGATCCGACCCTGGCGGACCTGGGCCTGATGCTCTCGGATTACCTGAACAACATCGCCGACCGTGGCGACCTCAAGGACGAACCCAAGACGCTGACCGCCAGCGATGCGGTGAAGATGCTGCAGGAGCGCCTGAACAAGGTGTTCGATGGCAAGGAAGACACCATCCGCGTCTTCGAGTCCGACGGCATCGTCGCTGACGCGGCGGCCGGCGCCGACTACATCAAGGTGCGCGCGGACGCGATGTTCAACGAGCGAGACGTGCGTGCGCTGGAAGTCCACGAAGGCCTGGTGCATGTCGGCACCACGCTCAACGGCCTCAACCAGCCGATCTGCACCTTCCTCGCCAAGGGCCCGCCGTCCTCCACCGTGACCCAGGAGGGCCTGGCGATCCTGATGGAAGTGATTGCCTTCGCCTCGTATCCGACGCGCCTGCGCAAGCTCACCAACCGCACCCGCGCCATCCACATGGCAGAGGAGGGCGCGGACTTCCTGGAGGTGTTCCACTTCTACCGCGAGCAGGGTTACAGCGTCGAAAGCAGCTACCAGAATGCCAGCCGGGTGTTCCGTGGCTCGACGCCTACGGGGCTGCCCTTCACCAAGGACCTGTCGTACCTCAAGGGCTTCATCCTGATCTACAACTACATCCAGCTCGCCGTGCGGAAGGGCAAACTGGAGCAGATCCCGTTGTTGTTCTGCGGCAAGGCGACCCTGGAGGACATGCGTACCCTGCGCCAACTGGTGGACGAGGGCCTAGTGGTGCCACCCAAGTACCTGCCGCCGCAGTTCCGCGACCTCAACGCGCTGTCCGCGTGGATGTGTTTCTCCAACTTCCTCAACCACCTGAGCCTTGATCGCATCGAGGCGGATTACGCCAATATCCTCTGAGGCCGTGTGCCTGCGGCATGACGGGAGAGTTTGCCGCTATCCAGACGCAAGGAGCGCATCGCAATGGAACATTCGGTATTCGACAGACAGGCGAACCTGGAGGACCGTCCGATCGGCGCAGCCGCCTACAACCTGATCATCGGGTTGACCCTCTGCTGGGGATTCCTGGTCAATTGGTGGATGGTGGGCAACGTTCCGGTTGAGTGGATTCGCGACATCAGCCCCTGGACCTTCTATATCGGCTATTTCGCCTGCTGCCTGAGCGGCGCCTACCTGTTCAGCTCGTCCAGCAACCCGGCGGTGAGCTTCCTGGGCTATAACCTCGTGGTGGTTCCGTTCGGCCTGATCATCAACCTGGTCGTCGCTCGCTACGACCCGCAACTGGTGCTGGAAGCTATACGCATCACAGGGCTGGTCACCGCTGGGATGATGTGTGCCGGCAGCCTGTTCCCGGCGTTCTTCCAGCGAATCGGCTCGACACTTTTCGTCGCCTTGCTGCTGGTGATCGTGGTCGAGTTGGTGGAAATCTTCGTTTTCGGAGTGCACCACGGCATCCTCGACTGGATCACCGCCGTGATCTTCTGCGGGTACATCGGCTACGACTGGGCTCGCGCAAATCAGATTCCCAAGACGCTCGACAACGCTATCGACAGCGCAGCGGCGCTCTACATGGACATCATCAACCTGTTCCTGAGGGTGCTGCGGATACTCGGGCGCAAATAACCGCCGCGCAGCGCCCCACATGGTGATTGGCTGGCGGTATACAAGGACACCTGCTGCATGATTCGACTGCTGAAAGCCTGCCTGCTGCTGACAAGCGCTCTCCTGTTGAGCGGCTGCAGCTCCCTGCTGTTCTACCCCAGCGACGACGTCGCCATCACGCCCGCGCGCGCCAAGCTGGACTACCGCGACGTCACCCTCACCACCGCCGATGGCGTGAAGCTCGCCGGCTGGTGGCTGCCGGCGAAAGCGGGGGTACCGGTGAAGGGCACCGTGCTGCACCTGCACGGCAATGGGGGCAACATGGCCTGGCACCTGGGCGGCGCCTACTGGCTGCCGGAGCAGGGCTACCAGGTGTTGATGGTGGATTACCGTGGCTACGGGCATTCCGAGGGTGAGCCGAGCCTGCCGGCGATCTACCAGGACATCGACGCCGCCTTCGCCTGGCTGGACAAGGCGCCGGAGGCGCAGGGCAAGCCGGTGATCCTGCTGGGCCAGAGCCTCGGTGGCGCCCTGGCGGTGCATTACCTGGGCATGCATCCGGAGCGGCAGAAACAGCTGCATGCCGTGGTGCTCGATGGCGTACCAGCCAGCTACCGCGACGTGGGGCGGTACACCCTGAGTACCAGTTGGCTGACCTGGCCGCTGCAGGTGCCGCTGTCCTGGCTGGTGCCCGATGGCGACAGCGCGATCCGCTCCATGCCGCGACTTTCTGGCGCACCCGTGCTGTTCTTCCACAGCATCGACGATACCATTGTGCCCCTGGACAACGGCCTGGCCCTGTACAAGGCCACTCCGCCGCCCAAGGTCTTCCAGCCGACCCGTGGAAACCATGTGGAAACCTTCGGGGAACCCGTGTGGCGTGAAGTGATGCTGCGCTTCCTCGATGATCCGCAGCACTTCACCGGTTTGCGCAGGCTGGCCGAAGTCCCGAACTCTCCTGCTCCGGCGAAACCCCAGGAATCGCCGGCGGACTCCTCCAACCAAGGCAAGCCATGAACAACCCGATCTCGTACATCCTCACCATCATCGCCACCATCTTCGTCTCGGTCGGCACGCTCTGGTATTACGGTTACCTGCACTTCGCCAAACCCGAGGACGCGCTGGAACTGAGCCAGTTCACCATGCTGAAGAGCATTCCCGGCCAGGACACCAAACTGTCGCTGGACCCGGCTGACCAGCAGGCGCAGTGCATCGATGGTGTGCTGGTGATGTTCGACATGACCCAGAAGGGCCTGACCGGCGTGCTGGTCGATGGCCGCAAGCGCGCCGTGCGCTGCATGGGTGAGCAGACTCCGCAAGAAACCAAGTGACGGTCGGCCCTGGCACAGCGGACTGAGGGAGGAAGGTCATGAGCCACCCCGAGATCCGCGTCTGGCAGGGCGACATCACCCGCCTCGACGTCGGCGCCATCGTCAACGCTGCCAACAGCTCGCTGCTGGGTGGCGGCGGTGTCGACGGGGCTATCCATCGCGCGGCCGGACCGGACCTTGTCCACGCGTGTCGCCCGCTGGGGGGCTGCCAGACTGGCCAGGCGAAGATCACCCCCGGCTTCCGCCTGCTGGCGCGCTTCGTCATACACACAGTCGGGCCCGTCTGGCGCGGCGGTGAGCACGGCGAGCCCGAGCTGCTCGCCGAGTGCTACCGCAACAGCCTGCAACTGGCCGAAGAGAAGGGCCTGGCGAGTGTCGCCTTTCCCGCCATCAGTACCGGTATCTACGGTTATCCCGCCGAAGCGGCAGCGCAGGTTGCGGTGGAGGAATTGCGTCGCCCGCGCGGGGAGGGAAGTTCGCTGAAGGAATTGGTGCTGGTGCCGTTTTCGGTGGAGATGGCGGAGCTCTATCGGCGCTTGCTGGGCTGACCTCCGAGCCGCTGTCGTACCCTCACCCCAGCCCTCTCCCAGGGGGAGAGGGGGCAGACCGAGCGCGCTGCAGGTGTGGTTGAGTCCTGCAGCTTCTCAGCGATTTGAAGAGGACTCGCCGATGGGCGCTGGAGCTACCACTCATGCCCAGCGATTCCCTCTCCCTCCGGGAGAGGGGCAGCCCGAGCGCGCTGCAGGTGTGGTTGAGTCCTGCAGCTTTGCAGCGATGTGAAGAAGACTCGCCGACGGACGCTGAAGCTGCCACTCATACCCAGCGGCCCCCTCTCCCGCCGGGAGAGGGGGTAGCCCGAGTGCGCTGCAGGTGTGGTTGAGTCCTGCAGCTTTGCAGTGATTTGAAGAGGACTCGCCGACGGGCGCTGGAGCTGCCACTCATGCCCAGCGATTCCCTCTCCCTCCGGGAGAGGGGCAGCCCGAGCGCGCTGCAGGTGTGGTTGAGTCCTGCAGCTTTGCAGCGATGTGAAGAAGACTCGCCGACGGGCGCTGAAGCTGCCACTCATGCCCAGCGGTTCCCTCTCCCTCCGGGAGAGGGGGCAGCCCGAGCGCGCTGCAGGTGTGGTTGAGTCCTGCAGCTTTGCAGCGATTTGAAGTGGACTCGCCGATGGGCGCTGGAGCTACCACTCATGCCCAGCGATTCCCTCTCCCTCCGGGAGAGAGGGCAGCCCGAGCGCTCTGCAGGTGTGGCTGAGTCCTGCAGCTTATCGGCGATTTGAAGAGGACTCGCCGACGGGCGCTGAAGCTGCCACTCGTGCCCAGCGGTTCCCTCTCCCTCCGGGAGAGGGTTAGGGTGAGGGGAAGCTTGAGCGCGGTATGCGATTCGCGAGCAAGCCCGCTCCTACGAAGAGCGCAGGAGCGGGCCGTTTGCCTGATCAGTAGGTGCCGCTTACCGCTGAGCGCGGCTGCACCGGATTGGCGTCGTTGGAAATGGTCACCTCGACGCGACGGTTCATCGCGCGGCCCGCCGGGGTAGCGTTGCTCGACACCGGATACTCCTTGCCATAGCCCCGGGAGACGACGCGATCAGACGTGACACCCTGGCTCAGCAGCGCCAGGCGAATGGCGTCGGCGCGACGCTCGGACAGCCCCTGGTTGTAGGAGGACGAGCCGCTGCTGTCGGTGTAGCCCTCGACGATGACCTTGCGCTCCGGATTCTGCTGGAGGTAGCCGGCGAGGTTCTGCACATTGCTCATGGCGCCGGGCTTCAACTCGGCGCGGTCGAGATCGAACAGCACGTCGCCGAAGGACACCATGGTCCCGCGCGAGGTCTGCTTGGCGTTCAGCTCGCCCTTGAGCTTGTTCAGCTGTGCGGTACGGGCATCCAGACGGGCCTGGGCGCGCTGGGCGGAGGTGTTCTTCATCTGGTCCTCGGCGTTGCGCAGGGCCACCGTCTGGTTGGCCAGCTCGATGCGCTGCTGGGTCAGGTAGGCCATCTGGTCGACGTCCTTCTGGTCGGCGCCGTCGCGGTAGGCCTTGTCGGTCTTGGCCAGCCAGTCGCCGGCGTCCTTGGTTTCCAGCGCGGCCTGCTGGGTGGCCTGGGGTTCGGCCTGCAGCGCCTGGAAGTCGTTGCGGGCTTTCTCCAGGTTGGCGTTGGGCGGCGTCGAGCACGCGGCCAGGGCCAGGGCGAGGGTCGAAATGGCGGGCAGTACGATGAGCTTGTTCATGTCGGAATTCCTTATATGACCGGACGTAGGGGCGGGATCACTGGGCCTGCTGCAGGCCTTCCTGACGCAACTCCATCACGCCCTGCTGGGCGTCCTTGACGTTGTTCTGGGCCTTCACGGCCTGCGACTTGCGCTCGGCCACGCGAGCGTCCCATTCGGCCTGCTGGGCCAGGCGCTTGGCCTGGTCGTATTCCTTGTCGTTCAGGGCGATGCGCGCCTGGGCGAGCTTGTCCTGGGCGTTCTTGGTCTCCACCGGGGCGAACTCCGGCCCGCCGGAGCTGACGGCAGCGTTCACCGCCGATTCGGTGACGGCCATCTGCTCGCTGGGCGGGTTACCGGCGCAACCGGCGAGCAGCGCGGCGCTGCCCAGGGCGAGCAGTCCAACGCGCCAGCGGCGCAGCGAAGCGCAGGAGGAAAGGGCAGGGACGGTTCGAGCGCTTTGAGATTTCAGTTCCATTGGGCGAATCCTCTGACTTGGATAGGGGGTTCCCTCGGCGTTTCGAGTGCCGGCGGATGCCTGCTGCTGGCGCCGAGGTTGTCGGTGATCAGTAGTGGGCATCTGTTTAGGGGACTAAGGGTTTTGTCAGGGGGTTCAAAAAAAATGCCCGCCGTATTGGCGGGCATCGGTGACGATCAGCGGGAATCAGCCGCGATGACGCAGCAATCGCAGGCCGTTGAACACCACCAGCAGACTGGCGCCCATGTCGGCGAATACCGCCATCCACAGGGTGCCTTCGCCGGCCAGGGTGAGGGCGAGGAACACCGCCTTGATGCCCAGCGCGAGGGTGATGTTCTGGATCAGCACACGGTGGGTCTGGCGTGACAGGCGAATGAAGGACGGCAATTTGCGCAGGTCGTCGTCCATCAGCGCCACACCAGCGGTTTCGATGGCGGTATCGGTACCGGCCGCGCCCATGGCGAAGCCGATGTCGGCACGGGCCAGGGCAGGGGCATCGTTGATCCCATCGCCAACCATGCCGACCCGGCGCCCACCTTCCTGGCGCTGCTTCACCTCGCGCAGCTTGTCCTCCGGCAGCAGGTTGCCCAGCGCCACGTCGATGCCCACCTGGGCGCCGATGGCATTGGCGGTGTGCGGGTTGTCGCCGGTCAGCATCAGCGTCTTCACGCCCATTTCGTGTAGCTGGGCGACCGCTTCACGGCTGGTTTCCTTGACTGCATCGGCCACGGCGAACAGCGCCAGCGGCCCTTGTGCGTCGAGCAGCACGATGACGGTCTTGCCCTGCTGCTCGAGGGCGTCCAGGCGCGCTTCCAGCTCCTTCGAGCACAGCTCCAGTTCTTCCACCAGGCGATGGTTGCCCAGGTGATAGGTGCGCCCGTCGATCTCGCCCTTTACGCCGCGGCCGGGCAGGGCGGTCAGCTCGCCGACGCCATACAGCGCGATGTTGTCCTGTTCGGCTGCTTTCGCGACGGCCTGGGACACCGGGTGATCGGAGCGCGCGGCGAGGCTCGCGGCCAGGGCGCGCACGTCGCCGCCATCGCTGTCGCGCAGGGCGGTGAAGTCGGTCTGGCGCGGGCGGCCTTCGGTGAGGGTGCCGGTCTTGTCCAGGGCGATCCAGTCCAGCGAGCGGCCCATTTCCAGAAACACGCCACCCTTGATCAGGATGCCCAGGCGCGCCGCCGCCGACAGGCCGCTGACGATGGTCACCGGTGTCGAGATCACCAGCGCGCAGGGGCAGGCGATCACCAGCAGCACCAGCGCGCGGTAGACCCAGTCCAGCCAGGCGCCGCCGAAGAACAGCGGCGGCAGCAGCGCGGTGGCGATGGCGATGAGGAATACCGCCGGGGTGTAGATGCGCGAGAACTGGTCGACGAAGCGCTGGGTCGGCGCCCGCGAGCCCTGGGCTTCTTCCACGGCGTGGATGATCCGCGCCAGGGTGCTGTCGTCGGCCACGCGGGTGACGCGGTATTCCAGTGCGCTCTCGCCGTTGATGGTGCCGGCGAACAGGGTGTCGCCAACCTGTTTCTCCACCGGCAGGCTCTCGCCGGTAATGGGCGCCTGGTTGACGCTGGAGCGGCCATCGAGCACTTCGCCGTCCAGGGCGATGCGCTCGCCGGGGCGCACTCGCACGCGGGCGTCGAGCGTTACGAACTTGGCTGGCAGTTCCTGCCATTGGCCGTCCACCAGCACCGTGGCCTGTTCCGGCGCCAGTTGCAGCAGGCCGCGAATGGCGTTGCGCGCGCGGTCCAGCGACTTGGCCTCGATCAGCTCGGCGATGGCGAACAGCACCGCCACCATGGCCGCTTCCGGCCACTGGCCGATCAGCATGGCACCAGTCACGGCGATGCTCATCAGGGCGTTGATGTTGAGGTTGCGGTTCTTCAGGGCGATCCAGCCCTTGCGGTAGGTCGGCAGGCCAGCGCCGAGGATCGCCGCGATGGCCAGCGCCGCTACCAGCCAGTGCGGGCCGATGGCGAACCATTCGAAGAACTCGGCGCCCGCGGCCGCGACACCGGCCAGCGCCAGCGGCCACCAGGGTTTCTGCGGGGCGGGCTGTGCGGAAGTGGGAGCGTTGTCGTCCACCGGCTCGGCCTGCATGCCGAGGGAGGCCACCAGCTTCTGCAACGGCTCAATGCTGTCGAAGCGGTGCTGCACGCGCAGCAGGCGCTGCATCAGGTTGAAGTCCAGGTCTTCCACCGCCGGTACGCGGCCCAGCGCATCGCGCAGCAAGCGTTCCTCGGTGGGGCAGTCCATGGCTTCGATGCGCAGGCTGGTCCAGCGCAACTCGCCGGCCGCAGCGCCCGCCACGGCGCTTGCCGCTTGCGCCGGGTCGATGCGTTCATGCTGATGATCGTGATCGTGATCGTGATCGTGATCGTGATCGTGATCGTGGGCATGGCCGTGATCGTGCGGGATCGGTTCGGCGGCTGGGGCGCGCAGCAGCGCGCCTTTGTCGCAGCCGCAGCAGCCAGCGGCTTCCTGTTCGCGGTCTTGGGCGGGGCCATGGATGATCGGACCCTGGCGGTTGGCAGTCATGTCGTCCGTTCCTGTTTGACGAGTTGCTGCTGATTGCACACCCTGTAGCAACTACAGAGTCAAGCACCTGCTTGCGAGGAGTCGCAGATGAAGATCGGTGAACTGGCGAAACTGACCGGCTGCCCAGTGGAAACCATCCGCTATTACGAGCGCGAAGGCCTGCTGCCGGCGCCGTCGCGCAGCGAGGGTAACTACCGGCAGTACGACGCGATGCATGTCGAGCGCCTGTCCTTCATCCGCCATTGCCGCTCGTTGGACATGACCCAGGATGAAATCCGCATCCTTCTCGGCCTGCGCGACCGTCCGGAATCCGACTGCGGCACCGCCAATCGGCTGATCGAGGAACACCTGCACCACGTCGAGGTGCGCATTGCCGAATTGCAGTCGCTCAGCCAGCAGCTGCGCGACCTGCGGGCGCAGTGCGAGGGCGAGGGCAGCAGCGAGGATTGCGGCATCCTGCGCGAGCTGGAACAGCCGGCGGAGCCGTCGGTGATTCCCGAGGCCTGCGCGGAGGCGGGGCATCTGCATGTGCCCGGCGTCCACGGCCGGCATTGACTGGTCAGTGCAGGAAGGCACGTGGGGCCGCTTCGCCAATAGGCTTCTGCGCTTGGATCGGCCCTCACCCTAACCCTCTCCCAGAGGGAGAGGGGACCGTATGGGGCAGGATGAAACCATGGCATCAGCTGGCACAATTGGTCTCTCTCCTAGAGGGAGAGGGGCTCGTAGGAGCGGAATGAAAGCATGGCGTCAGCCGGCACAATTGGCCTCTCTCCCAGAGGGAGAGGGTCCCGTATGGAGCAGGATGAAACCATGGCGTCAGCCGGCACAATTGTCCCCTATCCCAGAGGGAGAGGGGACCGTATGGAGCAGGATGAAACCATGGCATCAGCCGGCACAATCTGCCCCCTCTCCCTGAGGGAGAGGGCTGGGGTGAGGGGGAAGTCCAGGCACCGAAGCAGCCGCAGCAAGGCAGTGGTTCCTGAAGCCTGAAACCAAGCGCCCCGGCAGATGCCGGGGCGTTTTCATTCAGGAGTGCTCGGCCTCCGTCAGCTCATGCAGGTACTTGCGCGATAGTGCCAGGAAGCGCGGTGTAGGGCCGGTGTCTTCGTAGAGCGGATCGCCCTGTTCGTCCTGCGCGACCACCTTCGTTCCCTGCACATAAGGGAAGCTCGCCTCCAGTTCCTCCAGCGCCGCATTCACCAGCTCCCCCAGCAACTCCTCCACACTGCGCTTGGGGTACATGTCGTGCAGCGCGGCCAGACGCGCGGCGGTCTCGACGTCCAGCGGAATGCTGTACTGATGTTTGGTCATGCGCCCCCTGGCGCTCTGTTCCCAATGGCGTACCAGCTCGCGGATTTTCATGTTCACCTCGTAGGCCCGCTCGTGGCGGGGCGATGGACCGGTCTTCGTGGGACCGCGTGAATTCCCGTGCGTTTCGGGATCACTTTGAGCCTAGTCGTTGTCCGAGCAGCAGGACGAGCACGCTTGTCAGCCGCCGGAGCCGGCGGCACTGTAGAACCCACAGCCAAGGCCTCTCTCATTAGGAGACTCCGCCATGCCGGATATCGACGCGCGCCTGCGCGAGGACGTTCACCTCTTGGGCGAACTGCTCGGGCAGACCATCCGCGACCAGTACGGACAGGCTTTCCTCGACAAGATCGAGCTGATCCGCACCGGTGCCAAGGCGGCGCGGCGCGGCTCCGCCGAAGGCGCCAAGCAGCTCACCGCGACCCTCGACGGCCTCGGCGAGGACGAACTGCTGCCAGTGGCGCGCGCCTTCAACCAGTTCCTCAACCTGGCCAACATCGCCGAGCAGTACCACCGCATCCGCCGCCGCACGCCCAAGGAGCCCGAACCCTTCGAGAACCGCGTGCTGGCCGAGTTGCTCGCGCGTCTGCGCAAATCCGGCCTGGGCGTCGAAGGCCTGGCGCGGCAGGTGGCGGACCTGGAGATCGAACTGGTGCTCACCGCGCATCCCACAGAAGTGGCGCGCCGCACGCTGATCCAGAAGTACGACGCCATCGCCGCGCAACTGGCCGCAGGCGATCACAGCGACCTGCTGCCCGAAGAGCGCCAGGCGGTGCAGGAAAAACTCCAGCGGCTGATCGCCGAGGCCTGGCACACCGATGAAATCCGCCGCACCCGGCCAACCCCGGTGGACGAGGCGAAATGGGGCTTCGCGGTGATCGAGCATTCCCTCTGGCAAGCGCTGCCGGACTTCCTCCGCCACGTCGATCGCACCCTGCAGGAAACCCTCGGCGAACGCCTGCCGCTGGAGTCCGCGCCGATCCGCTTCGCCTCCTGGATGGGCGGCGACCGCGACGGCAACCCCAATGTCACCGCCGCGATCACCCGCGAGGTCCTGCTGCTGGCGCGCTGGATGGCCGCCGATCTCTATCTTCGCGATGTGGACAGCCTGGCCGCCGACCTGTCCATGCAACAGGCCAGCGATGAACTGCGCGCGGAAGTGGGCGACCTCGCCGAGCCCTACCGCGCGCTGCTCAAGCAACTGCGCGAACGCTTGCGCGCTACCCGCGCCTGGGCCGAGCGCGCCATCCACACCGGCGAGGAGCCGGGCGCCGATGTATTGCAGGACAACCGCGAACTGCTCGAACCGCTGCAGCTCTCCTACCGCTCGCTGCATGACTGCGGCATGGGCGTGATCGCCGATGGCGCGTTGCTCGACACCCTGCGCCGTGCCGCCACCTTCGGGTTGTTCCTGGCCCGCCTCGACGTACGTCAGGACTCCACGCGCCACGCCAGGGCGATGAGCGAGATCACCGACTACCTCGGGCTGGGCAACTACGCCGAGTGGGACGAAAGCGTGCGTCAGGAGTTCCTCCTGGAGGAGCTTGGCAGTCGTCGTCCGTTGCTGCCGGCGAACTACGAACCATCGCCCGAGACCGCCGAAGTGCTCGCCACCTGCCGGGTCGTGGCGCAGGCGCCGGCGGCATCACTGGGCTCCTATGTCATCTCCATGGCCGGCCATCCGTCCGACGTGCTTGCCGTGCAGTTGCTGCTCAAGGAGTGCGGCCTGGCGCGGCCGATGCGCGTCGTCCCGCTGTTCGAGACGCTGGACGACCTCGATAACGCCGGCCCCTGCATCGACCGCTTGCTTAGCCTGGACAGCTACCGCACGCGCCTGGCCGGGCCGCAGGAAGTGATGATCGGCTATTCCGATTCGGCCAAGGACGCCGGCACCCTGGCCGCCGCCTGGGCGCAGTACCGCGCCCAGGAAGCGCTGGTGGACATCTGCCGCGACCATGGCGTCGAACTGCTGCTGTTCCATGGCCGCGGCGGCACCGTTGGCCGCGGCGGCGGCCCGGCCCATGCGGCGATCCTCTCGCAGCCGCCAGGCTCGGTGGCCGGTCGCTTCCGCACCACCGAACAGGGCGAGATGATCCGCTTCAAGTTCGGCCTGCCGGACATCGCCGAACAGAACCTCAACCTCTACCTCGCTGCCGTGCTGGAAGCCACGCTGCAGCCGCCGCCAGTGCCCGAGCCGGCCTGGCGCGAGGAGATGGACCGCCTGGCCGCCGATGGCGTCGTCGCCTACCGCGCGGTGGTGCGGGAGAACCCGCAGTTCGTCGACTACTTCCGCGAGGCCACGCCGGAGCAGGAACTGGGCCGCCTGCCGCTGGGCAGCCGCCCGGCCAAGCGCCGCGAGGGCGGGGTGGAGAGCCTGCGGGCGATCCCCTGGATTTTCGCCTGGACCCAGACGCGCCTGATGCTGCCGGCCTGGCTGGGCTGGGAAGACGCGTTGTTCAAGGCCATCGAACGCGGCGAAGGCGCGCTGCTTTCACGCATGCGCAAGGAGTGGCCGTTCTTCACCACGCGCATCGACATGCTGGAGATGGTGCTGGCCAAGGCCGACCGGGAAATCGCCCAACTCTACGACGAGCGACTGGTGCAATCGGAACTGCGACCATTAGGTGCGCATTTACGCGACCTATTGTCGCAGTCGGTGCGCGTGGTGCTGGGTCTGACCGGCCAGTCCCAGTTGCTCGCCCACGCCGCCGAGACGCGCGAGTCCATTGGTGTGCGCAATACCTACCTGGACCCGCTGCACCTGCTCCAGGCCGAGCTTTTGGCCCGCTCGCGACGCTGTACCGGCGATGCCTGCGGCGGTCTGGAGCAGGCGATGCTGGTGACCGTCGCGGGGATCGCCGCCGGTCTGCGCAACACCGGTTGAGGGAGCATAGCCCCCCACCAAAGGTGGATTGCCGAGCCGGGAAATGAGATTAATTTGATGACTGTTCCGGGCGCCCTGAAACGTCCGGGATCGGCTCGCGCAGTCCCCATGGCCGGCTTGTCTGGCAGGGGGCCGCTGTGTATCGTGAGCAACCTTTCGGCGCATGTCTGCGCCATTCCAGCACGATGAGATTGGCCCCAAGAGGCGGATCCGTGATTTCGCTTAACAAGTATTAAGGAGCATATCGATGCGTGTGATTCTGCTCGGGGCGCCCGGTGCCGGCAAAGGTACCCAGGCTCGCTTCATCACTGAGAAGTTCGGCATTCCGCAGATCTCTACCGGCGACATGCTGCGTGCGGCGGTCAAGGCCGGCACCGAACTGGGCCTGCAGGCCAAGAGCGTGATGGACGCCGGCGGTCTGGTCTCCGATGACCTGATCATCAACCTGGTCAAGGAACGTATCGCCCAGCCGGACTGCGCCAAGGGCTTCCTGTTCGATGGCTTCCCGCGCACCATTCCCCAGGCCGAGGCCATGAAGGAAGCGGGCGTCAGCATCGACCACGTCGTCGAGATCGCCGTTGAAGACGAGGAAATCGTCAGCCGCATCGCCGGCCGCCGCGTTCACGCCGCTTCCGGCCGCGTCTACCACGTCGAGCACAACCCGCCGAAGGTTGCCGGCAAGGACGACGAGACCGGCGAAGAGCTGATCCAGCGCGAAGACGACAAGGAAGCCACCGTGCGTCACCGCCTGTCGGTCTACCACTCGCAGACCAAGCCGCTGGTCGACTTCTACCAGAAGCTGGCCGCCGCCGAAGGCACTCCGAAGTACACCCGCGTCGAGGGTGTCGGCTCGGTAGAGCAGATCACCACCAAGGTGCTCGCCGCTCTGAGCTGATCGCTCCCGCGTCTGCCAAAGGCCCGCACATGCGGGCCTTTGGCGTTTATAATGCCCGCCCATTTTTTATCGACTTATGGAAAGCACCATGCCCACGCTGCTGGCCCTGGATACCTCGACCGAAGCCTGTTCTGTCGCGCTGCTGCATGACGACCGCCGGTTCGTGCGCCACGAGGTGATCCCGCGCCTGCACGCCCAGCGCCTGCTGCCCATGGTGCAGGACATCCTCGACGAGGCCGGCATCAAGCTGTCCGCTGTCGACGCCATTGCCTTCGGCCGCGGCCCCGGCGCCTTCACCGGCGTGCGGATCGCCATCGGCGTGGTCCAGGGTCTGGCCTTTGCCCTGCAGAAACCGGTGTTGCCGATCTCCGACCTGGCGGTGCTGGCCCAGCGTGCGTACCGCGAGCACGGCGCCGTCCAGGTGGCCGCTGCCATCGATGCGCGGATGGACGAGGTGTACTGGGGCTGCTACCGCCTGGAGCAGGGCGAAATGCGCCTGGCGGGCGCCGAGGCGGTGCTGCCGCCCGAGCGTGTCGAGCTGCCCCGCGATGCCCACGGCGAGTGGTTCGGCTCCGGCACCGGCTGGGGCTTCGAGGAGCGCCTGGCGGTAAAGGTTGCCGCCCGCGATGCCAGCCTGCTGCCGCACTCCGAGGACCTGCTGACCCTGGCCGAATTCGCCTGGGCGCGGGGCGAGGCCGTCGATGCCGAACAGGCGCAGCCGGTCTACCTGCGTGACAACGTAGCGACGCCCAAGAAAGCCTGACCTGTGCCAATTGACCGCAGTTGCACGCGGTCGCTAGAGTGATGGGTATTCCCACCGAGTCTTCAGCATGCGTATCGACGGTTTCACCTCCATTTCCCAGACGCCGGAGCGCGGTTCCCGAACGGGCACTGCGGTTACGCCGTATCGGGACGTGCAGAGTGACGTCGAGACCCGCCGCGAGCAGCCCGCGCCGACCTCGGCGAGCCAGGGCCTGGAGTCGCAATCCCAGACTCGCCGCGTGGAATCCTCCAGCGCCAGCAGCTATGGCGTGCCGGCGACCCTGCGTGATATCGAATACCAGCGCCCGCTGAGTTCCCGCGCGGCCCAGGCGCTCGCCAGCTACACCAGCACCGCCAGCATGGCTGGCCAGTACGAAGGCCAGGAAGTCCTCGGTCTCGACCTCTACGCCTGACTCCATGAGCTTGCCGTATTATCTGGGCTGTCCGTCCTGGAACGAGCCGGCCTGGCGCGGCAGTTTCTATCCCGCCGACCTGCGTTCCGCCGATACCCTGGGTTTCTACTCCCAGGTGTTCAACGCCGTGGAAGGCAATACCACTTTCTACGCCCGCCCCAACGCCGATACCCTCGCGCGCTGGGCGCAGACCATGCCGGAGACGTTCCGCTTCTGTGCCAAGCTGCCCCGCGATATCAGCCACGAGGGCGACCTGCGCGGCCAGTTGGAGAACACGCGGGACTTCCTCGATCTGCTGAAGCCGCTGGATAAGCGCGTCGCGCCGCTGTGGCTGCAGGTGTCCGCCAGCTTCGGCCCGGATCGCCTGGGCGAGCTGGCGGCATGGCTGGATGCCTTCGCTGAACGGCGCATCGCGGTGGAGGTGCGCCATCCGGCGTTCTTCGCCAAGGGCGACGAGGAGCGCGCGCTGAACCGGCTGCTGCTGGATCGCGGTGTTGAGCGTATCTGCCTGGACTCGCGGGCGCTGTTCGCATGCAGGTCCGACGATCCCGCGGTGCTCCACGCGCAATCGAAGAAGCCCAAGGTGCCGGTGCGTCCGGCGGCCTTCAGCGACAGCCCGCAGGTGCGCTTTATCGGCGGTCCGGACCTGGACGCCAATCTGGTCCACTTGCGGCCCTGGATCGCCAAGGTGGCCGAGTGGATCGAGCAGGGCCTGACGCCCTACGTCTTCCTCCATACCCCGGACAACCACCGCGCCGCCGAGCAGGCGCAGCGCTTCCATGCGCTGCTGCGTGAGCGCCTGCCGGGCCTGCCGCCGCTGTTCGAGCCCAAGCCGGAAGTGGAACAGCTCGGCCTGCTCTGAGCGGGCAACTGCGCATGGCGCTGGGGCGGCGAGGCGGCTAACCTGCTCGTTCCCCGCCCGGTCAGGAGTCAGCCATGCCTTCCCAGCACAACAGCACTCAACAGCAACGCGGCGAGGCTTTCCGCGCCCTGCACCAGCGTGACGGTCTGTTCGTCCTGCCCAATCCGTGGGACGCCGGTTCGGCGAAGATGCTCGCTCATCTTGGTTTCGAGGCTCTCGCTACCACCAGTGCGGGCCTGGCATTCGCCCTGGGCCGCCGGGATGCCGAAGGGGCGGTCAGCCGTGCCGAAGCACTCGCCAATGCGCGCGACATCGTCGAGGCGACCCCGCTGCCGGTGGCCGCCGACCTGGAGAACGGTTACGGCGACACGCCGGAAGACTGCGCCGAGACCATTCGCCTGGCTGCCGCGTGCGGGCTGGTGGGCGGCTCCATCGAGGACGCCACCGGGCGCCCAGATGCGCCGATCTACCCGCTGGAACTGGCCGTTGAGCGCATCACCGCCGCCGTGCAAGCCGCCCGTGCGCTGCCTTTCACCTTCACCCTCGCTGCGCGGGCGGAAAACTTCCTCCACGGCCGCGTCGACCTGGACGACACCATCCGCCGCCTGGTGGCCTTCGCCGACGCTGGCGCCGATGTGCTCTACGCGCCGGGCCTGAAGACCCGCGAGGAAATCGCCGCCGTGGTCAAGGCCGTGGCGCCGCGGCCGGTCAATGTGCTGGTGGGTTCGCCGGCGCTGCAGTTGGGGCTGGAGGAGTTGGCCGAGTTGGGCGTGAAGCGCGTCAGTGTCGGCTCGACCCTGGCCCGCACGGCTTACGGCGCCTTCTTCAGTGCTTCCGAGGCGTTGGCAAAAGGCGACCTGACGCCCATGCACGGCGCCATGCCGTTCGACCGGATCAACGGACTGTTCCGGGGCTGACGTTTGCGCTGGTGGCTGCTCGGTGTCGTCCTGGCGCTCGCCAGTTTCGCCCTGGCGGTGCAGCAGCACTGGGTACAGGTGCCTGGTCGCTGGAATCCCTGGGCGCCGCTGGATGTGCGCGACGAGCCGAACTTGCTGACCCGCTACAAGCTCTGGCGCCTGCGTGACGACGTCGACCTGTGCCGCCTGGCACTGCAAAGCTCCGATCTCAAGGCGCAGCCCATGGCTGACAGCGAGCCTGTCGCGGGTTGCCCGTTGCAGAACGTCTGGCGCGTGCAGGCCGCGCAGGTGAAGCTGAGCAGCAGCTTTCTCGCCAGCTGTCCGCTGGCAGTGAGCTTCGCGCTGTTCGAGCGGCATGCGCTGCAGCCGGCGGCGCGCGAAATCTACGGTCAGCCGGTGGCGGGCATCGAACACCTGGGCAGCTTCGCCTGCCGCAACATCTATGGGCGCACCGATGCCCGCCGCAGCCAGCACGCCACCGCCAATGCGCTGGACATCGCTGCTTTCCGCCTCGCCGATGGCCGGCGCATTGTGGTGGCGAAGGACTGGAGCGGGCAGGGCGATGCGGCGCGATTTCTACGCGCTGTGCGCGACGGCGCGTGCAGCAACTTCGATGGTGTGTTGGGGCCGGATTACAACCGTGCGCATCACGATCATTTCCACCTCGACCTGGGCGGTTGGCAGATCTGCCGTTGAGTCAGGCGGCCGCGCGCTGCGATAGAATTGCGGTTTTTCCCAGGATCGCCCCGTCATGACCGAGACCCTCACCCCGCCGCGCATCGTCGTCCAGGCATTGGCACCCGCCTGGCAGGCCGCCGCCGAGCAGTGGGCGCAGCGCCTGGGCTTGGGTATGGGAGAAGGCGAGGGGGCGGATTTCGCTCTGCAGCTGGGCGATGACGGGTTGCAGTTGCTGCAGCTGGGGCCCGACTCGCCCGGTCCGGTGCGCGTGGACTTCCTCGAAGGCGCCACCGCCCACCGCCGCCAGTTCGGCGGCGGCACCGGGCAGATGATCGCCAAGGCCGTGGGCATCCAGCAGGGTGTTCGCCCCCACGTGCTGGATGCCACCGCCGGGCTGGGCAAGGACGCCTTCGTGCTGGCGACCCTGGGCTGCGAGATGGACCTGACCGAGCGACAGCCGATCATCGCCGCGCTGCTGGAGGACGGGCTGGCTCGTGCGGCGGGGGATTTCGAGGTGGGTGGCATCGTCGCCCGCATGCGCCTGCTGCCAGGCAATTCCATCGAGCGCATGGCGGCGTGGGAAGGCGAGGCGCCGCAGGTGATCTACCTCGACCCGATGTTCCCGCACCGCGACAAGAGCGCGCTGGTGAAGAAGGAAATGCGCCTGTTCCGCCCGCTGGTGGGTGACGACCTGGACGCCCCGGCGCTGCTGGAGGCCGCACTGAAACTGGCCAGCCACCGGGTGGTGGTCAAGCGCCCGCGCAAGGCGCCGATCATCGAGGGGCAGAAGCCCAGCTACAGCCTGGAAGGCAAGTCCAGCCGCTATGACATCTATCCGCTGAAGAGCCTCAAGGGCTGACGTCTTTCTGCTCTGGCTCCTCTGCCAATCGTACCCCTAACCCCAACCCTCTCCCCAAGGAGAGGGAGCCGTTCGGCACAGTGGATCGATTCCGGAGCCAGCCGGCTATCGTAGCGCGATCAGTGCGCTCAGGATGGTCCCCTCTCCCTCTGGGAGAGGGTTAGGGTGAGGGGCTCTTAGGGGACGAAGAGGCTCCTGGCCTACGTTCAGTCACTATGAGAGTGTCAGGGCCTGAAGGCCTTGAGAAACAGCGCCACCACTTCCTGCGCGTGAGCCTCGGACTCCTCCTCGGTCGGCGGCTGCACGCAGCCGATCATCAGGCGGAAGTGCACGCAGCCCTGCACCAGCATCAGGAAGTGCTCGGCGGCCCGGCGCGGGCTGTCCATCGCCAGCTTGCCCTGCTGACGGGCCTGCTCCAACAGGCGCTCCATCTGGTCCAGCACGCGCTGGGGACCTGCGTCGAAGAACAGCTGGGACAGATGCGGGTTCTGCCCGCCCTGGGCAATCATCAGCCGGCTCAGCGCAATGGCCTCCGGACTGTTGATCAGCTGGTTGAAGCCGCGCGCCAGATTCAGCAGCAGGCTTTCCAGCGGCGCATCGGCCGATGGCTCTGCAAACAGCTCTGGCAGGTTCTCCGCGCACTTGGCCTGCACGGCTTCGACGAACAGCGTCTCCTTGTCCGTGAAGTGGCTGTACACGGTGAGCTTGGAGACGCCGGCCTCGGCGGCGATGGCCTCCATGCTGCTGCCGTCGTAGCCATAGCGCACGAACAGCTCCTTGGCGGCTTCGAGAATGGCCTTGCGCTTGGCGGGGTCCTTGGGGCGGCCCGGTCCGTTCGATGAGTTCGATGGCGACATGATTTTACATTTCTAATACTGGACTGATGGGTTCTGTATTTTTACTATACCGGGGAGTATAAGAATTCCAACCGCGTTTTGCGAAAGGGTCACACATCATGTTCCGCCATGCTCTGTCTGTCGCGCTGCCTGCTGCCTTCATTCTGTCCCTTTCTGCCTGCGGTAACGGCGAGCCTCCCAAGCCCGCCGTGCGTCCGGCCATCGTGGTGCAGCCGTTGCCGGCCAAGGACGTAACCGAAGCCTATCCCGGCGAAGTCCACGCCCGGCACGAGCCGGAACTGGCCTTCCGCATCGGCGGCAAGGTCAGCAAGCGCCTGGTGGAAACCGGCGAGCGGGTGAAGAAGGACCAACCCCTGGCGGAACTCGATCCCGAAGACGTACGCCTGCAACTGGAAGCCACGCGCGCCCAGGTAGCCGCCGCCGAGGCCAACCTGCAGACGGTCCGCTCCGAATACACCCGCTACAAGACCCTGCTCGAACGCCAGTTGGTCAGCCAGTCGCAGTTCGACAACATCGAGAACACCTATCGCGCTGGCGAAGCGCGGGTAAAGCAGATTCGCGCCGAGTACGACGTGGCCAGCAACCAGGCCGGCTACGCCGTACTGCGTTCGCCCCAGGATGGCGTGATCGCCACCCGCCGGGTGGAAGTGGGGCAGGTGGTCGCCGCCGGGCAGACTGTCTTCACCCTGGCCGCCGACGGTGATCGCGAGGTCCTGATCAGCTTCCCCGAGCATGCTTTCGAGCGCTTCCGCGTCGGTGAAGCGGTAAGCGTCGAACTCTGGTCGCAGCGCGACAAGCGCTTCAGCGGCAAGATTCGCGAACTGTCGCCGGCCGCCGACCCGCAATCGCGCACCTTCGCCGCGCGGGTGGCGTTCGACGATGCCAAGGTGCCCGCCGAGCTGGGCCAGAGCGCTCGCGTCTATATCCACGCCGAGGGCGCGGTGCCGTTGGCGGTGCCGCTGGCTGCGCTGACCGCCGAGGGTGGCCAGCCGTTCGTCTGGGTCGTCGATCCCAATACGTCCACCTTGCATCGCCGCCCGGTGCGTGTCGGCCCCTATGCCGAGGACCGCGTGCCGGTGCTGGAAGGCCTGAAGGATAGCGACTGGGTGGTGGCCGCAGGTGTGCAGGTACTGCGTGAAGGTCAGGAGGTACGGCCGGTCGATCGGGAAAACCGTTCGATCAAGCTGGTGGCGAAGGAGTAACGCCCGATGCAATTCAACCTTTCCGCCTGGGCGCTGCAGAACCGCTCCATCGTCCTCTACCTCATGCTGCTGCTGGGCATCGTCGGCGCGCTGTCCTACTCCAAGCTGGGGCAGAGTGAAGACCCGCCATTCACCTTCAAGGCCATGGTGGTGAAGACCAACTGGCCGGGCGCGACCGCCGAGGAAGTCTCGCGCCAGGTCACCGAGCGCATCGAGAAGAAACTGATGGAGACCGGTGACTTCGACCGCATCATCTCCTTCTCCCGCCCCGGTGAATCCCAGGTGACCTTCGTCGCCCGCGAGGACTTCCATTCCCGCGACATTCCCGAGCTCTGGTACCAGATCCGCAAGAAGGTCAACGACATCCGCTACACCCTGCCGCAGGGCATCCAGGGGCCCTTCTTCAACGACGAATTCGGTACCACCTTCGGCAACATCTACGCGCTGTCGGGCAAGGGCTTCGACTACGCGGTGCTCAAGGACTACGCCGACCGCCTGCAGCTGCAACTGCAGCGCATCAAGGACGTCGGCAAGGTCGAGCTGGTCGGCCTGCAGGACGAGAAGATCTGGATCGACCTGTCCAACACCAAGCTCGCCACCCTCGGCCTGCCGTTGGCGGCGGTACAGAAGGCGCTGGAAGAACAGAACGCGGTGACTGCCACCGGCTTCTTCGAGACCTCGACCGATCGCGTGCAACTGCGCGTCTCCGGGCGCTTCGACTCGGTGGAGGACATCCGTGCCTTCCCGATCCGCGTCGGCGACCGCACCTTCCGCATTGGCGATGTGGCCGAGGTGCACCGTGGCTTCAACGACCCGCCCGCGCCGCGCATGCGCTTCATGGGCGAGGACGCCATCGGCATCGCCGTGGCGATGAAGGACGGCGGCGATATCCTTGTCCTGGGCAAGGCCCTGGACAGCGAGTTCGAACGGCTGCAGCAGACCCTGCCGACCGGCATGGAGCTGCGCAAGGTGTCCGACCAGCCGGCGGCGGTACGCGAGGGCGTGGGCGAGTTCGTCCGCGTGCTGGCCGAAGCCCTGGTAATCGTCTTGCTGGTGAGCTTCTTCTCCCTCGGCCTGCGCACCGGCCTGGTGGTGGCGCTGTCGATCCCGCTGGTGCTGGCGATGACCTTCGCCTGCATGTACTACTTCGGCATCGGCCTGCACAAGATTTCCCTCGGCGCGCTGGTGCTGGCGCTGGGCTTGCTGGTGGACGACGCGATCATCGCCGTGGAGATGATGGCGGTGAAGATGGAGCAGGGCTACGACCGGCTCAAGGCGGCGAGCTATGCCTGGACCAGCACCGCCTTCCCGATGCTCACCGGCACCCTGGTGACCGCGGCCGGCTTCCTGCCGATCGCCACCGCGCAGTCGGGTACCGGCGAATACACCCGCTCGCTGTTCCAGGTGGTGACCATCGCGCTGCTGGTGTCGTGGATCGCCGCCGTGGTGTTCGTACCGTATCTGGGCGAGAAGCTGCTGCCGGACCTGGCCAAGCGCTACGCGGAAAAACATGGTGGCACCGACCAGGGCCATGACCCTTACTCGACGCCGTTCTACCAGCGCTTCCGCCGCGTGGTGGAGTGGTGCGTGCGCTACCGCAAGACGGTGATCCTGCTGACCGTGCTGGCGTTCATCGGCTCGATCATGCTGTTCCGCCTGGTGCCACAGCAGTTCTTCCCGCCGTCGGCGCGCCTGGAACTGCTGGTGGACCTGAAATTGGCCGAGGGCGACTCGCTGACCGCCACCACCGAGCAGGTCAATCGCCTGGAGAAGATGCTCGCCGAGCATCCGGGCATCGAGAACTACGTGGCCTACGTCGGCACCGGTTCGCCGCGCTTCTACCTGCCGCTGGACCAGCAACTGCCGGCGGCGAGCTTCGCGCAGTTCGTGGTCCTGGCCAAGAGCCTGGAGTCGCGCGAGGAAATCCGCCAGTGGCTGATCAAGCACATGAACGAGGACTTCCCGACCCTGCGCACGCGTATCAGCCGCCTGGAAAACGGCCCGCCAGTGGGCTATCCGGTGCAGTTCCGTGTTTCCGGCGAGCACATCCCGGAAGTCCGCGAGCTGGCGCGCAAGGTCGCCGACAAGATGCGCGAGAACCCCCATGTGGTGAACGTGCACCTGGACTGGGAGGAGCCGAGCAAGGCGATCTTCCTCGACATCGACCAGGAGCGCGCTCGCGCCCTGGGCGTCAGCACCGCGGACATCTCCCAATTCCTGCAGAGCTCGCTGACTGGCTCCACCGTCAGCTACTACCGCGAGGACAACGAGCTGATCGAGATCCTCCTGCGCGGCGACGAGCGAGGCCGGCATGACCTGTCGCAACTGCCCAGCCTGTCGATGCAGACCAGCAGTGGCCGCAGCGTGGCGTTGTCGCAGGTGGCGACGCTGGAGTACGGCTTCGAGGAAGGCATCATCTGGCGGCGCAACCGCCTCCCCACCGTGACGGTGCGCGCGGACATCTACGACGGCTCGCTACCGGCAACCCTGGTGAAGCAGATCTCGCCGACGCTGGACCCAATCCGTGCCGAGCTGCCCGACGGCTACCTGCTGGATGTCGGTGGCACCGTGGAGGATTCGGCCAAGGGCCAGAACTCGGTGAACGCCGGCGTACCGTTGTTCATCGTGGTGGTGCTGACCCTGCTGATGCTCCAGCTGCGCAGTTTCTCGCGGATGATCATGGTGTTTCTCACCGCGCCGCTGGGGCTGATCGGCGTGACGCTGTTCCTGCTGATCTTCCAGAAACCCTTCGGCTTCGTGGCGATGCTCGGCACCATCGCGCTGGCCGGGATGATCATGCGCAACTCGGTGATCCTGGTGGACCAGATCGAGCAGGATCGTGCCCACGGCCTGGACACCTGGCACGCGATCATCGAAGCCACGGTGCGACGCTTCCGTCCCATCGTACTGACCGCCCTGGCGGCGGTGCTGGCGATGATCCCGCTGTCGCGCAGCGTGTTCTTCGGGCCGATGGCGGTGGCGATCATGGGTGGCCTGATCGTCGCCACGGCGCTGACCCTGCTGTTCCTGCCGGCGCTGTACGCGGCGTGGTTCAGGGTGAAGAAGGAAGTCTGAGAGACGCAGGCATGAAAAAGCCCGGCACTGGCCGGGCTTTTTCATGGGCTTCGAAGGTGCGCTTGCGCGTGCTCCTGACGGTTGGCCGCGATCAGAGCACCCCGAACACCTTCTTCGCCAGGCCGCTGGCGGCGGCGGTCGGATTCTCGCGAATGGTCTTTTCCTGCTGGGCGATGATCTTGAACAGGCCGTCCAGCGCTTCTTCGGTCACGTAGTTCTCGATGTTCGCGCTTTTCGCGTCGACCACGCCGAAGGCGGCGGCCTGGCTGGCGAAGGCGTTGTACTGCTTGGCGACGCCGACCTGGTCGGTGGCCTGCTTGATGATCGGCAGGAACTTGGCGCGCAACTGGTCGCGGCTGCTGCGGTTGAGGTAGTCGGTGGCGGAGTGGTCGCCACCCTGCAGGATGCCCTTGGCGTCGGTCATGGTCATTTTCTTCACCGCGTCCACCAGCAGCGCCTGGGCTTGCGGCATGGCAGCCTCGGCGGCCTTGTTCATGCTGGCTTCCAACTGGTCGACCTGGGCGCCCATGCCGAACTGCTTCATGGTCTTGGCGGCCTTGCCCAGCTTGCCGGGCAGCTCGATGCGTACCGCCGGGTCATTGCTGAAGCCACCGGGCTGGCTGAGCTGTTTCACGGCAACCTGCGCCCCCTGGGTCAGCGCGTCCTTCAGGCCGCCGGAGGCATCGCTCTGGCTGAGATCGGAAAGGGACAGGGCAAAGGCATTGACCGACAGCAGGGCGCCGGCCAGCAGAACGGGGAATCGCAGCATCAAGACTTCCTTGAACGAAACCCGGCAGCCGGTCTGGCTGCCGAGGCGGAGAATGGAGGAGGGAGATTAACGGGGGAGGTCGCCGGGGAAAACCCGGCGGCGTGGTGAATCAGCGCACGGGATCGACGCGTACGCGTAGCGGCTGGGGATCGCTACCGTCGAGCTTCACGCTGTGGCGTTCGGTGGTGATGAACAGCAGGCGGCCATTGTCCTCGATACGCGCGCTGACCGCGTAGCTGTGGCCGGGCTTGACCTGGTTGTGGTCATAGTCGAGGTGGAACGCCAGCGGAACCTGGCGCCCGGATTGCAGTTGCTGCTGGGCCAGGTCCACGGCCGGAGCATCCGCCAGGGATACGTCCTGCAGGCTGACGGTGACCTGTGCGCTCGGCGGCAGCGCGATGCGTTGCAGGTAGAAGACTTCGCCGTCCAGCGACGCCTTGTCGCCGGAGGCAGTGGTGCCACAGGCGGCGAGCAGGCCGGTCATCAACAGCAGGGGCAGGGCTTTCATGGTGAGACTCTCCTTGGACACGAAAGGCGTCAGACCATTGTGGATGACTTTGGTTTCCGCACCATGATCTGGGCGAAGTCTCTGCGGGTTTGCGGGTGTAAAAAGGCGTCGTCGCGGCCGAATCGCAGGCGCCGGAGTTCCGTCAGCCGACGGCCAGCCTGCTCGTCACCTCTTGTGGGGCGAAGCGGGTGTACAGGTCGTCGAGGGCGGCGCGCAATTGTTCGCCGCGATGGAGAGCCTGGATGGACTCGCTGTTTCGGCGCGCGCGGGCGCAGGACGCGGACTCGCCGTTGGCGAAGGCAATGATTTCCTGGCGGGCGCTGTGCGGATCGGACACCGTTGCGAGGCCCTCGGCGGTGAAGGGGCCGATACGTCGCAGGACGACTGGAAGTCCCAGCTTCGCTGCTTCCAGGACGGAGATGGGAAAGCCATCCCAGGCGGCGGTATGGAAGTACAGGTCCAGGCCCCGCATGTGCGCGATCACCTCTGCGCGCGGGCGCCATCCCGTGACCTCGATGCCGGCGCGTTCCATTTCCGCCATGACCTGTGGGTCGCCGCCTCCGATCCACTTGAAGTGGGCGACGTCGGCGCAGGCGTTGGCAACGGACTGAAAGTATGCGTGCCCCTTCTGCCGGCTGATCCGTCCGACCATGCCGATCACCGGTTTGCCCGTGAGGCTGCGAATGGCAGCAACCGCGGGTAGCTCATCGCAGATGTTCACCAGTCCCAGAGTTTGCTCGGGCCTGATCAGCTCAGCGGCGATGCGTTGTTCATCCAGTCCGCAGCCTGCGATCACCGCGGTGCGTTTTGCCAGGACGCTCTCTACCCAGCGGTAGGCCTTGAGCATCAACGGATGGTCTCCGCGCAGGAAGGCAAAGCCGTGCGGGGTGTAGACGATCTTCTCGGCGGGTATGAACGGCAAGGCGCGAATCAGCGCCCCGGCATAGGTGCTGTGCAGATGGATGACATCAGGTCCTATGCGCTCGATGTAGGGACGTACCCGTGCCAGGCTGGAGAGGCGGCGCGGCACCAGTTCCCGGTGCTTGAACAGGCCTTGTCCCTCTTCGCCCGTCGTATCGCCCTTGCGCACCGACGCCAGCAGGTAGTGCTCGTGCTGCTGGGAATTGAGGATGTAGGAGTTGATGGCCGAGGTCACGCCGCCGCCGAAGGACTCGGTGATGTGCAGGATTTTCATAAACGGTGCAGGCCCCTGGAAAATTACGTGGCGTAACGAGGCGACCAAACAGCTGGATATGGTCTTGCTGGCTAGAGCGTAGCCGTTTTCACAGGGTGAGTGTAAGGAGATTTGACGCTTTTGGTTTTGGTGTCAATTTACCGACGATTTCGTATCCGTGCGGCCCAGGCTGCTACCGACGCAGCGATCAGTTCATAGGCAAGCTCGAAGGCTTCCGGGCCTTTACGATAGGGGTCGGGGATCTCCTGGTCGGCTTGCCACTTGCCCAGCAGAAAGGTCTTGCCGCGTGCTTCCGGTGCAAGGCGGATCACGCTCTGGATCTGGGATTGCTCCATCACCAGCACGAGGTTGGCCTCGTGTAGCAGTTCTACCGTGAGTTGGCGGGCGTGGTGAGGCTGAGGGCGATGTCCGTGGCGGTGCAGAATGGCCAGGGCAGCGCTGTCTGTCGAATGGCCGCGCAATGCGCCAAGCCCGGCGGAACCGACGGCGATGTCGGTGCCATGCAGCGATTCGCGTAACAGATGTTCAGCGATGGGGCTACGACAGATATTGCCGACGCAAACGATCAGAATCCTGTTGAGCACGGGAGCGTCCCTGACCGCGACCGAGGGTGATCGTCAGAAATCTATCGGTCGCGGTGCAGGGGCGTCAAGCAGGCGGCTCGGGGCCGGCCGGCCTCAGTTCTGGCCAGCTGGCGGCTGTTCGGCGGGGGCGCTTTCTTCCTGGCTGGGACGCTCCAGGGCAACCTGTCGGATGGACAGTCGAATCTCCGCCGGCAGCACGCGCTTCGCTGCACCCTCAGCCAGTTCGCCCAGGAGCCCGTGGTGGCTCAGCTTGCCGTGCTCATCCTTGCGCAGCACGCCTTCGTCCAGCAGCGTCTGAATGAAGTGGCGGAACAGGCTCTTGTCGAAGAACTCCGGGGCGTTCAGCCCATGGAGGATCGACAGGCGCTGGGCCATGACGGTGCAGAGGTTTTCCAGCTCTTCGGCGGTGAGCTGCTTCTGCCCGGCGTTGAGCACCAGCGAGATGGCCATGTAGAAGCGCTGCAGGGTCTGGGCGATCGCGCGGGCCAGCAGGGTCAGCAACACATACTGGCGCGAGCTGGGGGCCGGGCGGATGAAGGTGTCGTTCTCTTGCTTGAGCAGTTCGCTCGCGACCATGGCCTGCAGCCACTGATCGACTACGGCGTCCAGCTCGTCCAGGCTCCAGCGGATGAACAGCTCGGCCTGCAGGTAGGGATACAGGGCGCGGGTGTAGCGCAGCAACTGCTCGCGGCTGATCCGGCCGCTGTTCTGGAAGAAGCAGGCGATCAGCGCCGGCAGGGCGAAGATGTGCAGGACGTTGTTGCGGTAGTAGGTCATCAGCACCGCGTTCTGCTCGTCGAGGTAGCAGATGCGGCCCAGCGCGTCCTTCTGCTCGCTGAGCAGATTCATGCTCTTAACGTACTCGATCAGTTGCTGGCCGTCGCCTTCGGGCAGCGTGGCGCTCGGCGAGTAGGGCACCTTGCGCAGCAGGTCGAGGTACAGGTCGATCACCCGCGCCAGGGCGGTTTCGTCCAGCGCCAGGCGGGTGGTGGAGAGCAGCGCCAGGGCGACCAGGTTCACCGGGTTGATCGCGGCGGCATCGTTGAGGTGACGCGCTACATCGCGGGCCAGGTGGTTGGTGGTGTCCGATAGCCAGGCCGGGCGATATTCCGGGCCCAGCTCCTGCTGGCGCCAGTCCGGCTGCTGCTGGTCGAGGAACCGGTCGAGGTGGATCGGCTCGCCGAAGTTCACCCAGACCTGGCCGAAGCGCTGCTTCAGCGCACCAATGACCTTGAAGATATCGAAGATCGATTCCTTCTTCTTCACCGCACCGCGCAGTTCCCCCAGGTAGGTGCGGCCCTCCAGTACGCGTTCGTAGCCGATATAGACCGGAACGAAGACGATGGGACGGCGGGAGTCGCGCAGGAAGCTGCGCAGGGTGATGGCCAGCATGCCAGTGCGCGGATGCAGCATACGCCCGGTACGCGAGCGGCCCCCCTCGACGAAGTATTCGGTGGAGAAACCACGGCTGAACAGGGTATGCAGGTACTCGTTGAATACCGCGGTGTACAACTGATTGCCCTTGAAGCTGCGGCGCATGAAGAAGGCGCCGCCGCGCCGGAGAATCGAGCCGACCACCGGCATGTTCAGGTTTATGCCGGCGGCGATGTGCGGCGGTGTCAGGCCGTTGCGGAACAGCAGGTAGGACAGCAGCAGGTAGTCGATGTGGCTGCGGTGGCAGGGTACATAGACGATCTCGTGGCCCTGGGCGACTTCCTGCACGCGCTCGATGTGGTTGACCTTCACGCCCTCGTAGAGCTTGTTCCAGAACCAGGTCAGGGTCACTTCCAGGAAACGGATCACCGGGTAGGAGACGTCGGCGGCGATCTCATTCGCGTACCGCAAGGCGATGATTTCGGCCTTTTCCTGGGAAATCTTCTGGGTCTCGCACTCTTCCTGGATCGCCTGGCGCACCAGCGGGGCGCGCAGCAGGCCTTTGACCAGCGTACGGCGGTGGGAGAGATCCGGGCCGATCACGGCGGTCTTCTGGTTACGGAAGTGCACGCGGAGGATGCGTTGAACCATGCGCAGGGTGCGCTCGTGCCCTTTGTTCTGTTCCACCAGCTCGCGCAGGTGGATGGGGGCGGAAAACTGCACTCGGGTCTTGCGGCCGAGAATCAGGATGCGCGCCAGCTTGCGAAGGCGGCCGGTGACGGCCCAGTTGTCCGCGAACAGCAGTTTCCAGGCACTCTTCTCGCTGTCGGGTGACTGGCCCCAGAACACGCTGACCGGGATGATCTGCGCGTCGTCGATGCCGTTCTGGCCAATCGCGCCCAGCATGCGCACCAGCGCCGGCGGGGCACCACGCTTGTCCTGGCGGCCAAGCCAATCCGGTTCCGGAGTCAGATAGAAGAAAGCCGCCGGCTCGATGGATTCGCCCACGGCCACTGGCATCACTGGTCGCGGCAGCCCGGCCTTGCGACATTCGGTATCCACCACAGCCAGGTCACTGACCGACGGTTGCTGCAGGACATAGAGAACCGGTTTGCTGCGATCGATCTTCAGACTGAAGGCCGATTGGTTGATGGTTTCCGAGCGCACCCAGAGGTACAGCAAGCGGCGCAATGCACCAAAACCAAAGCGACGGAACGGATAGCGAGGCATACGGCTTCTACTGGCAGTTGATACGGACCCGGCGATAACCGAGCGGCGCTAGTTTGCCGTAATAGCCGGATTGGCAAAAGTGTAGTGGACGACCTGTGCCGTCCACTTTTTGCAGGTAACTGCGTTGAACGTGTAATCAGTTCTCGTCGCCGAAGGCCGTTTTGGAGATGGCGTGGAGTCCATCATTGAACACCATCGTCTCGTTGAAGCTGCGGACGATAGCGCCGAAGCGTTCCTTGGCTCCTAGCAGTTGCTTGAATTTCTCATTCAGCTCGGTATCGCGACGCTGCAAGGCAACCTCACGTTTTTCCACCTCTGCCAGTCTCTGGCGTAGCTGATCAGCCAATTCCTGCTGCCGCTGCTGATCCTGCTCAAGTGCTTCAGCGCGCTTCGCGCTGGCTTTATCACGGGCTTCGATGCTTTCGGCCAGCTTCTGCAGTGCAGTGCTGCGCTCCGCCAGGACGCGGGCATTGTTCTCTGCCAACTGCTCCATGCTGGCGCGCTCGCGTTGCAGTTGATTCTGCTGTTGGCGCAGATGCTCGTCTCTTTCCTGGAGGTGACGTTCCTTCTCCTGGAGGCTGTGATGGCGAGAGTCGAGGTTGTCGCGATGCTTCTCGGTTTCCAGTTTTTGCTGAGCCAGGCCTCTAGCCATTCCGGCCAGGTTCTCGAGCGTCGCCTGGACGTCGTAGAGCATGTGCTCCGTGTCCGTGCTGATTTCCCCCTGCACCTGCAGTCGCTCTGTGTCTGGGCTTGCAGATGTCATCGCAGTTGATATCTCGGCGCTGGTGACTGGGGTGTGTAGGGATAGAGTGGACATGGTCTCGGGGGGCATCTGCGGGGCTGGCGATTCGGGAGTGGGTTCGGACGCCTGGCTGTTGGCACATGCATCGTCGACCGATTCAGTTTCGTCCGATATCTCTGTCGGCTCGGGTAGGGAAGACTGCTCGAGAGCGACTGTTGTCGGCTGCTCCACTGGCTGATCCATGTCCGCCAGGGCATTCGCGATGTCTTCGAGCTCTGCGCGCGTGTACTCGATAGCGGAGTGGGACGAGTCGAGGATAGGGCCGTAATCGCTATCGCTTCGTACGGCGATGATTCTTTCCATCAGCTTGTTGTTGATGCTTGCCGTTCGGTGTTCCGCCATCACCCCGGTGGGAATCTCCACGGATGCGAGGTCCAGCAGGTGATAGTCGGATGTCTTGTCGGTATCGCTCATACCGTTGCATTCCTGACGATCTGCTTGAACGTTTGTGCGGCGACTTGCCAATCCTCGTTCGAGGAAGCGGTTTCCAGGTGGTACTCCTCGCCGTGCTTGCGCAGGGCGGCGATGTAAACGCGGGAGTAACCGAGGGCGGATTCTTCGTCGAGGCTATACACCACGAAATTCTGATGAATTCGTGGAACTGCAAATCCGCAGAGGACAGTGGCGTCGACGATCTGATGTTCGAGGGTCTCAACGCGGATGGTCGGTGTACTCATGTGAAATGCCTTGCATGAAGCGCAGAGTCGCGCGAAGGAGTTGTCACTCTAATTGGCGGGGGAAAGGACAGGGGATGCGACGGTGCTGAAGAGTTCGTCGGAGATTTCCGGGACTCGTCTCGGGCCGCGGAGATCGCTGTAGCATTCAGCGACTTTCAACGTAGGGGCGTATTGCAGTGGGTGTTCGCGCTGCCACATTTTTCCGGCGGCGGCCGTTGATCGCGCCGGATCAAGCGGGAACCCGTCCCCGAGCAGCGGGTCCGCGCGGTAATGGTAAGAGATGATGATCGTTATTAAAGAACTCACGAAGCGCTTCGGGCACCACACGGTTGTCGACGATCTGTCGTTCAGCATCCGCCAAGGCGAAGTGCTTGGCTTCCTCGGACCCAACGGTGCGGGAAAGTCCACCACCATGCGAATGCTGACGGGGTTCCTGGCGCCAACCTCCGGCACCGCGAGCATCCATGGCTATGACATCCTTGCGCAGACCCGGCGCGCACAAAAGCTGATCGGCTACTTGCCCGAAGGCGCCCCCAGCTATGGCGACATGAGTGTCACTGCGTATCTGGATTTCATCGCCGGTATACGCGGGTTCCGTGGAAAGCAGGCCCGCGAGCGCGTGGGGCGGGTGGTGGAGCAACTTGAGCTGGAAGCCGTCCGCCGGCAGACGATCGATACCCTGTCCAAGGGATTCAAGCGCCGGGTCGGTGTCGCCCAGGCAATTCTGCATGATCCGCAGGTCTTGATCCTCGACGAGCCCACGGATGGCCTCGACCCGAACCAGAAGCATCAGGTTCGCGAACTGATCAAGGAATTGGCCGGCGGCCGGATCACCGTCGTTTCCACCCATATCCTCGAGGAAGTGAGCGCTCTCTGTTCGCGAGCGGTGGTGATCGCCAATGGCCGATTGGTGGCGGACGAGTCACCTGAGCGCCTGGAGCGCCGGTCCCGGTACCACCAGGCAGTGTCGATGATCGCCGAGTGTGCTCTCGATGCCGTCGCATTGGCCGCCTTGCCGGGGGTTGCAAGCGTGGAGAGGAGCGATGCCGAGAATGGCCTGACGGTCCTGGCGAAACCGGGGCACGTCATTTTCCCCCAGGTCAGTGGCCTCGTTCACGACCGCGGCTGGGCCGTGCAGCAACTGACCGTGGAGCGGGGGCGTCTGGACGAGGTATTCCGCAGCCTGACGCGGGGGAGAGCTGCATGATGCAGTTGTCGATCATCTTCAAACGGGAGTTGATGAGCTATTTCGCTACGCCCCTGGCCTATGTATTCATCGTGATATTCCTCGTGCTATCAGGCGTATTCACGTTTTACCTGGGCAACTTCTACGAGCGGAACCAAGCCGATCTCAACGCCTTCTTCAGCTTTCACCCCTGGTTGTATCTGTTCCTGATTCCCGCAGTTGCCATGCGCCTTTGGTCAGAGGAGCGCAAGTCCGGAACCATCGAATTGCTGATGACCCTGCCGGTTACGCGCCTGCAGGCGGTGGCTGGCAAGTTCCTGGCCGCGTGGGTATTCGCGGGCATCGCATTGCTGCTGACTTTCCCCATGGTCATCACGGTCAACTACCTGGGAAGGCCCGACAACGGCGCGATCTTCACCGGTTATCTGGGGAGCTGGCTGCTGGCAGGCACTTATCTCGCCATTGGCTCCTGCATGTCTGCGCTCTCCAAGAACCAGGTGATCGCCTTCATCCTGGCTATCGTCACCTGCTTCGTCTTCATCGCGGCTGGATTGCCCATGGTGCTGGATGTATTCCGCTTCTGGGCTCCGCAAAGACTGCTCGATGCAATCGCCTCGATGAGCTTCCTGATGCGCTTCGATGCTGTCAGCAAGGGCGTCATCGACCTTCGTGACCTGTCGTATTTCGTCAGTCTGATTGCCGCGTGGCTGGTCGCAACTGTCGTCGTCATTGATCTCAAGAAAGCCGAGTGAGTCTGCCCCGATGAAAAAGATTCTGTACTCCGGGGCGGGGCTGGTTCTCGTCGCACTGCTCTTCCTGGCCTTCAATATGCTCTGCAGCCAGGTATTCACCAATGCACGGGTGGATCTGACCCAGCAGAAGCTCTACACCATTTCCGCCGGCACCCGGCAGATCCTCAATTCGCTCGAGGAGCCGGTCGATCTCTACTTCTACTATTCCGACAAGGGCACGCGTGACCTGGTCCCGCTGCGCAACTACGCCAATCGCGTTGCCGAACTCCTCAAGACCTACGAGCGCCAGGCGAAAGGCAAGGTTCGCCTGCATCTGATCGATCCCCAGCCGTTCTCGGAAGATGAGGACCGCGCTGCCGAGTTCGGCCTCCAGGGGGTTCCGGTGCCCGATGGTGGCGCACCGCTCTACTTTGGCCTGGCGGGCACCAATTCCCTGGGGCATTCCCAGGTGGTTCCGATCTTCATGCCGGATCAGGAGCAATTCCTGGAATACGATGTCAGCCGTTTGATACAGGCCCTGGCCGAGCCCAAGCGGCCTGTCATCGGCGTGATGTCCGCGCTGGACATGAGTGGCGGCTACGACCTGCAGACACAGCAGATGACGGCGTCGTGGGTGCTGTTCAACGACATCCGTCAGCAGTTCGATGTGCGCAACCTGAAACTCAACATGGACCAGATCCCACGGGACATTACCGTGTTGATGCTGGTGCACCCGAAGAATCTGACGCAGGAAACGCTGTACGCGATCGATCAGTACGTACTCCGTGGCGGCAAGCTTCTGGTGTTCGTAGACCCCTTCAGCGAGGCGGATCGAGATTCGCCGATGGCCGCGCTGGGCGGCGCGGGAGAGCTGTCGTCGGACATCCAGCCGCTGTTCAAGGCCTGGGGGCTGCGAATGCTCCCGGACCAGGTGCTGGGCGATGGCACGTACGCGATGTCGGTGAACTTGGGGGCGGGCGAACAGGCGACCCACCACCCGGCCTGGCTCAGCCTGGATCGCCAGGCAATCGATCAGACCGACATTACCACCGCCGGCCTTGACAGTATCAATGTCGCCACGGCAGGCATTCTAGAGCCGCTCGAAGGCGCCAAGACGCAGTTCACTCCGCTGCTCAGCAGCTCGACCAACGCCATGCCCTTCGATGCACGGCGATTCCGCACACTCGAGAACCCGGGCCTGTTGATGGGGGAACTGGCGCCGACCGGTCAGCGCTACACTATTGCCGCCCGCATCCAGGGGCCGGCCGAGAGTGCCTTTCCACAGGGTGTCGAGGGGCGCAAAGGAGGCTTCAAGAGCTCCGCGAGCATCAATGTGATCGTGGTAGCGGACACCGATCTGCTGAGTGATCGCCTGTGGGTGCAGTTGCAGGACTTCTACGGCCAGCAGGTGCCGCAACCGTGGGCGGACAACGCGAATTTCATCGTCAACAGCCTGGATAACCTGGCTGGCTCGGACGCGCTGATCAGCGTGCGTTCCCGTGGAACATTCAGCCGCCCGTTCCTGGTGGTGAATGACCTGCAGCGCAAGGCAGAGTCACGCTTCCGTGAGCGGGAGGATGCGCTGAAGGGGCGTCTGGCGGAGACCGAGGAGAAGCTTGCAGGGCTGAAGAAGCCCGAGCCGGGCAAGGTCAATGAGCTCGCGCCTGAGCAGCAGGCTACATTGCAGCAGTTCATCCAGGAGCGCATCCAGCTTCGCAAGGAGTTGCGCGACGTACAGTTCCAGTTGAATGCCGACATCGACAAGTTGGGTGCTCGCCTGAGAGTCATCAATATCGCAGCGGTGCCCTTGCTGCTGACGCTGGTCGCTCTCTTCATGTGGCTGTGGCGCAGGGCTCGACAGGGAAGCTGATTCCCTGGCGCTCCGCCAGGGAAGTAATAGTCCGCGAGCATTGGGAGCGCAGGACCGCGGATGGTGCGTCGATTCCGGCGCCCGTCCGATGGCAGGCCGATCGGAAATGCTCCTGGCTCGCGCCCGGCAATCTGTTGGCGAGGCCGAATTCAGCTGCGGAATGATAGGGCATATCCATTGGAATGCAGGGTCGTGTAAGTAATTGCGCGGCTTTGGACTGAATTCGCAGCCATGCAGGTTGAAGGGAAATCGGGAACGAAATTACCCGTGGAAAATGCGGAGACGCGCGAAAAGGTCCACGTTCGAAACACTTTCGTTACGCTGGGTAACGAGCACCAAAATGGCTCTACAAGCCCCGAAAAATGGCACTTGGGCCTGTTTGGTCATAGGGCCGCGGAGTTGATGAAAAAGTGCTTTTCAGCTGTAACTTTTGATTTATATACTCGGGAGCGTGGTCGCCATTGGGCGTTATTTCGAATTACCTTCCAACAGGGTTTCGATCCGGGTTGGATGATTGGGAAAACGTTCAGCTGGTGATCGCCAAAGTCCTCATTCCCGGGGGCCACCCAAAAATAATAGGCAAGTTGGAGAGTGTGGTAATGGCTGATCGTGAGGTCGGAACCGTCAAGTGGTTCAATGACGCCAAAGGTTATGGATTCATTCAACGCGATAGCGGTCCGGACGTTTTCGTTCACTACCGTGCCATTCGTGGCGATGGTCACCGCTCCCTGGTCGAAGGCCAGAAAGTGGAGTTCTCGGTGATCCAGGGTCAGAAAGGCCTCCAGGCGGAAGACGTCGCCAAGGTCTGAGCCCCCGAAAGAACAAAGGCCCGTCCAATGGACGGGCCTTTGTTTTTAAAGCCTTGCGCAGTGAAGTTTCAGCCCGTGCGCCAGGTGATCTCTTCGACGCCCGCGGTGGTCACTTTCAGCCAGCGGTCCGCGTCTTCCTCGCCCTGATCCTCGCTCCAGCTGCCGGGTGCGCAGCGTACTTCCACTTCCAGCGCGGCGCAGGCGTCGCGAGCGCAGGCGACATCGTCGTCCCACGGCGTCTTGTCGCTGTCCAGGAACAGGCTGTTCCACTTGCCCACGGCTTTGGGCAGCCAGGTGGCGGGAATGCTGCCGGCGATGCACTTGAAGGTTTCGCCCTGGGCGCGCCATTCGCTGCACGGGCCAATTGCCTTTTCCAGCCAGGCACTGACGGCGGCCTGGTCGGCATCCTTGATGTAGATCTCGATATCCGGTTGGCGCATGGCGTCCTCGTCAGGGTTCTTGGCGTTGCAGCCAATCGTAGCGTACCGCGACGGTTACCTCGAAGGGTTCGGCGAGGATGTGCTCGCGTCGCTCTGCGTTGACACGCCAGCCATGGGGCGTCATCGCCAGCAGGTGCTCGCGGGCTTCGCGGGTCTCCAGCGGCAGCTTGAAACTCAGTTGTTCGGTGTGCGCCGGCTTGAGCTCGGCGGGCAGGTCGGCGAGGTGCTTGTCCTCGACGTACTCGCGCACTTCGTCGTACAGGCGTTGACGCAGTTCCAGCAGATGGTCGCGGGCCGGCCCGAGGCGCAGAATGCCGCCGCCGGGAGTGAGCAGGCGCGTCGCTTCTTTCCAATCGATGGGGCTGAAGACGCTGGCGAGCAGTTGGCAGGAAGCGTCCTCTAGCGGTACGCGGGCCATGCTGGCGACCATCCAGGTCAGCTGCGGAGCGCGTTTGCAGGCGCGCTTGACCGCTTCGCGGGAGATATCCAGCGCGTAGCCGTCGGCCTGGGGCAGTGCCTCGCCCAGTTGTGCGGTGTAGTAGCCCTCGCCGCAGCCGATATCCAGCCAGCGGCCCGGCGCGCGCTCGGCTGCCAGTTCGGCCAGGCGCTTGGCCAGCGGTGCGTAATGCCCGGCGCCGAGGAAGTAGCGGCGCGCCTCGACCATGGTGGCGTTGTCGCCTGGGTCGAGGCTCTTCTTGTGCTGTACCGGCAGCAGATTCAGGTAGCCCTGGCGCGCGCGGTCGAAGCGGTGGCCGGCGGGGCAGGCGACACCGTTGTCGACGTCGGTCAGCGCCTCGCGGCACAGCGGACAGATCAGCATCCTTTTTTTCCTGGCCCCAACGGCTGCGGCAGGTCGTTCAACAGTACGGTCGGCAGCGAGCGGCGGCGCTGGGCGAGTTGGTACACGCGCAGGGAATAGCGGCGCTCGGCGGCTGGCGCGGGCGGCGGGGTATCGGGACGCGTAGCGCCAAGGCAGAAGCCTTTGTTCAATTTGCTCATGCCAGCAGTCGCACCAGGGTCTGGTAGTAGATTTCGGTCAGGACATCGAGGTCGCTGGCCAGTACGCGTTCGTCCACCTGGTGGATGGTGGCGTTCACCGGGCCGAGTTCGACCACCTGGGTCCCCATGGTGGCGATGAAGCGGCCGTCGGAGGTGCCGCCGGAGGTGGACGGGGTGGTTTCGCGACTGGTGACCGCACGGATCGCAGCGGCCACGCCATCGAGCAGCTCGCCCGGCTGGGTAAGGAACGGCAGGCCCGACAGGGCCCAGTCGATGTGCCAGTCCAGGCCGTGCTTGTCGAGGATGTCCGCGACGCGCTGCTGCAGGCCTTCCACGGTGGATTCGGTGGAGAAGCGGAAGTTGAAGATGACCTTCAGTTCGCCGGGAATCACGTTGGTCGCGCCGGTGCCGCCATTGATGTTGGAGATCTGGAAGCTGGTCGGCGGGAAGTAGTCGTTGCCGTTGTCCCAGTGCTCGGCGGCGAGCTCGGCCAGGGCCGGGGCGGCGAGGTGAATCGGGTTCTTCGCCAGGTGCGGGTAGGCCACGTGGCCTTGCTTGCCGCGCACGCTGAGAGTAGCGCCCAGCGAGCCGCGGCGACCGTTCTTGACGATATCGCCCACCAGGGTGGTGCTCGACGGCTCGCCGACGATGCACCAGTCCAGGCGCTCGTTGCGCGCCTTCAGGCGCTCTACCACGGCCTTGGTACCGTGGTGGGCCGGGCCTTCCTCATCGCTGGTGATCAGGTAGGCGATGCTGCCGCGATGGTCCGGGTGGTCGGCGACGAAGCGTTCGGTGGCGATGATCATCGAGGCCAGGCTGCCCTTCATGTCCGCTGCGCCCCGGCCGCAGAGCATGCCATCGGCGTCGATCAGGGCGTCGAAGGGCTGGTGCTGCCAGGCCTGTTCGGGACCGGTGGGGACCACGTCGGTGTGGCCGGCGAAGCACAGTACCGGGCCATTGGCGCCATCGCGGCCCTGGCGCAGGGCCCAGAAGTTGTCCACTTCCTCGATGCGCATGGGCTCCAGGGCGAAGCCGCAGGCGTCCAGGCGCTGCATCATCAGCTGCTGGCAGTCGGCATCGACAGGTGTGACGGAGGGACGGCGAATCAGCTCGCAGGCGAGGGCCAGTGTCGGCGAGAGGGACATTGAGGTCATCCTGGGGGTGGAACGGAAAAAGGCGCCCATCTTAAAGCAAAAACGCCGGCGATTGGCCGGCGTTCTCGGGAGCGGATCAGCGGTACGGTTCACCTTGTAGGAGCGGGCTTGCTAGCGAACAGGCTTGGTGCCCAGGCATCAGGCAAAAGTGTTCGCGAGCAAGCTCGCTCCTACGGGCCTTGCATCAGCTGGCTGGCGCGACGTCCGCTGCCGGCGCCTCCTGAGCCTTGGGCGCGGCAGACAGCAGCGCCATCACCAGTGCGGCGAGGTAGGGCAGGGACTGCACCAGCAGCATGGCCACCCAGAACATCATGTCGCGGCTCGGCACGCCCTGCACCAGGACGATACCCAGTGCCGCGCCCCACAGCAGGAGCATGATGAACACTTCTTCGCGAGCCTCGGCTAACGCCACCAGAAGGCCGTGGTTGGAGGCCATCTTCGGTGTGCGGAAGAACGGGATGGTCTTGGTGAACGTCCCGTAGAGCACCGCCTTGGCGATGGTATGCGACAGTGCGAGGCCCGCCACCGCTGCCTGGAACGAACGCAGCAGGTCCACGCCCACGGCGCGGCGGTAGAGGAACATGATCTTGCCGAACTTGAAGAAGAACAGCGCCAGCGGCGGGATGGCGAAGATCAGCAGCGGCGGGTCGACCCGCTTGGGCACGATGATCATCGCCGAGGACCAGAGCAGCGCGCCGGCGGTGAAGAAGATGTTCATGCCGTCGGCGATCCACGGCAGCCAGCCGGCGATGAAGTGGTAGCGCTGGCCGGTGGTGAGCTTGCTGTCCTTGCCCTGGAACAGCGCCCGGGCGTGGCCCTTCATGATCTGGATGGCGCCATAGGCCCAGCGGAAGCGCTGCTTCTTGTAGTCGATGAAGGTGTCGGGCATCACGCCCTTGCCGAAGCTCTGGTGCGAGTAGGCGGCTGAGTAGCCCTTCTCGAATACCCGCAGGCCCAGCTCGGCGTCCTCGCAGATGGTCCAGTCGGCCCACTTGAGTTCGTCCATCACGGTCCGGCGGATCATGGTCATGGTGCCGTGCTGGATGATCGCGTCGCGATCGTTGCGGGTGACCATGCCGATGTGGAAGAAGCCCTTGTATTCGGCGTAGCAGAGCTTCTTGAAGACGTTTTCCTCGCCGTCGTGGTAGTCCTGCGGGGACTGCACCACGGCGATCTTCGGATCACTGAAGTGCGGCACCATCTGCTTGAGCCAGTTCGGCTCGACGCAGTAGTCGGCGTCGATCACCGCCACGACTTCGACGTCCGGCGCGGTGTGCGGCAGGATGTAGTTCAGTGCGCCGCCCTTGAAGCCAGCCAGTGGTGCGACGTGGAAGAAGCGGAAGCGCGGGCCGAGGACTTCGCAGTAGTCGCGTACCGGTTCCCACACCGCCGGGTCCTTGGTGTTGTTGTCGATGATCAGGACTTCGAAGTCCGGATAGTCGAGCCTGGACAGCGCATCCAGGGTCTTCTTCATCATCTCCGGCGGTTCGTTGTAGCAGGGCACGTGCACCGAAACCTTGGGCCGGTAGCCGGTATCGGTCAGCACCGGGTCGAACGGCCGGCGGCGCTTGCGCACCCAGACGGTCTCGGCCAGTTCGTGGGCCTCGGTGAGCAGGACGATGAACACGCCCAGCGCGCCGATGCCCAGCAGGCCCCCGACGGTCAGGCTGAACCAGGTGCTGTACTGCTGGCTGTAGTCGTAGGCGATCCACACCAGCACCGAGCCGCCGGCGAAGGCGACCACGGTGAGGAAGGTGCGGCCGCGCTGGCGCAGGGCGCTGCCGTCGATCATCAGCAGGGTCAGGGCGAGCAGCGCCATCACCACCGAGGCGACCGCCAGGGCGCGCCATTGCGGGATGTTCACCACCGGCCCGTCGAAGTTGAACTTGGGCTGGCGCTGGGCGTTGTAGACGCCCCAGTAGGCACCGACCGAGCCTTCGTCACCGACTTTCCATGGCTGGTCGAAGGCTTCGACGACGAAGTAGTTGTAGCCCTTCTTGTTCAGCAGGTTGGTCAGCGTGCGCAGGTAGATGGCCTGGTCTGCCTGGGTGGCGTCGGCGCCGCCGCGCATGCGGCCGTTGCTCGGCCAGCCGACCTCGGCCAGCAGCAGCGGTTTGCGCGGGAACTTGGCGCGCAGCTCCTTGGCGCGCTCGAGGACGAACGGAACGGCGTCGTCCATCGGCGTGTATTCCCAGTAGGGCAGGACGTGGGCGGCGATCAGGTCGACGTGCTTGGCCAGCTCCGGGTACTTCTCGTAGATGTGCCACTGTTCGGCGGTGGTGACCGGCACCTTCACCGCCTTGCGCACGCGGTCCAGGTAGGCGCTCAGCTGTTCGACCGTGACCTCGCGGCGGAACAGCGCCTCGTTGCCGACGATCACCCGCACGACGCTGCGCGAGTTGTTGGCGATCTCGATGCCGCGCTCGATCTCGGCTTCGTTCTCCGCCTCGTCCGGGCCGATCCATATCCCCAGGCTGACGCGCATGCCGAGCTCTTCGGCTAGGCGTGGGATGTCGGCCAGCGAACCTTTTACCGAGTAGGTACGGATGTTGTCGGTCTGCTTGGAGACCAGCTCCAGGTCCGAGCGGATCTCGTCGTCACTGGGGAACTGGTTCTTCTGCGGATTCTGGTTCAGCCGGAACGGCGAGAAGGAGAATCCGGAAATGCTTTCCGGCCAGTCGGGAACGCTGACGGGGCGGTTATAGAGGGCCCAGAAACCGGTGAAGAGCGCCGCGAGGGCGACGAATACCACCAGGTTGAGGCCGAGCTTGCGTGAAGACATGGTGCGATCGGGTTCCAAAGGGTGGAACGGGGAGGCCGGAGTGGAGCCTGGCCGGGGCGCATCCTACCCCGCACTCCAGGGGCTGTACAGGTTGCCGCCCCCATCCGCCGCCGAGGTGTCGGAGAGGTTTTTCTGACAGTTTAGAATGGGCTGAAGGTGCGTGACTGAGACTGCGTCAAATCAGCTTTGTTGCAGGCGTGCGGAGAGTCTCCGTTATAGAATGCCGGCCGTTTCGATGCGAGGTGTGGGCGATGCAACTGGATGAACAGCGTTTCGGCGGAATTGCGCGGCTTTACGGCCGTGAAGGCCTGGAGCGGCTGGCGGCCAGCCATGTGGCGGTGGTCGGGATCGGCGGCGTGGGCTCCTGGGCGGCCGAGGCCCTGGCGCGCAGCGGCGTGGGCGAGATTTCCCTGTTCGATCTGGATGACGTCTGCGTCACCAACACCAATCGCCAGGTGCATGCGCTGGACGGTGCCGTGGGCAAGCCCAAGGTCGAGGTGATGGCCGAGCGTCTAAAGGCGATCAATCCGGGCATCGTCGTACATGCTATAGCCGATTTCGTCACCCGCGAGACGATGGCGGACTACATCACTCCGGAGCTGGACTGCGTCATCGACTGCATCGACAGCGTTGCGGCCAAGGCCGCGCTGATCGCCTGGTGCAAGCGCCGCAAGCTGCAGATCATCACCACCGGCGGTGCCGGTGGGCAGGTTGACCCGACGCAGATCCAGGTCGCCGACCTGAACAAGACCTTCAACGACCCGCTGGCCGCCAAGGTCCGCTCCACGCTGCGCCGCGACTACAACTTCTCGCGCACGCCGGGCCGCCATTACAGCGTGCAGTGTGTGTTCTCCACCGAGCAGTTGCGCTACCCGAAGCCGGACGGCACGGTGTGCCAGTCCAAGAGCTTCGTGGGCGAGGGCGTAAAGCTGGACTGCGCCGGCGGTTTCGGTGCGGTGATGATGGTTACCGCGACCTTCGGCATGGTCGCGGCGGCGCGGGCGGTGGACAAGATCGTTGCTGGTGCGCGGCGGCCTTCGGAGCGTTCCGCAGGCTGATGGCTTTTTCATAGGAACAACTGACTTGTCCTGGGAAAGCCCGTGCCCGTGTTTTCCCCCTCACCCCAGCCCTCTCCCTCAGGGAGAGGGGGCGGAGAGTGCCGGCTGACGCAATGGTTTCTCCCTGCTCAGAACCGTACCCTCTCCCCGCTTGAGGGGCGGGGCGCGCAGCCAGGGTTAGGGTGAGGGGCTCTTGATTTTGTAGGAGCGGACTTCGTCCGCGATGGCATCCGGCGTGATGCGGACTGATCGCGGACGAAGTCCGCTCCTGCGCATATGCAAGCGCCTCAGGTGGCGATCAAATCCTGCATGCGCTTGAGCACGGCATTCAAACCGTTGCTGCGCGACGGCGACAGTTGTCGGCCCAGGCCAAGCTGGTTGAACCAGTCCGGCAGGTCGACGGCGGACAGCTCGTCAGCCGGCAGCCCTTCCACCCGCACCAGCAGCAACGCCAGCAGCCCGCGCAACAGGCGCGCATCGCTGTAGGCGCGGAAATGCCAGCGCTCGTCACGCCGGTCCGCCACCAGCCAGACGTTGCTCTCGCAGCCCTGCACGCGCTGCTCGTCGCAGCGCTCGGCTTCGCTCAGTGGCTCCAGCTTTTCGCCCCACTGCATCAGCAGGCGCGCGCGTTGCTCCCAGCCCTGCAAGGCGGTGAAGGCCTGCAGCGCCTCGGCGGCAGCGGCAGGGAGGCTCACCGCAGCAGCTCCAGGGCGCTGTCCAGCGCGGTGAAGAAGCGCTCCAGGTCCGCGCCGTCGTTGTACAGACCGAGGGAGACGCGCAGCGCCCCGGCGACGTCGAGCGTTTTCATCAGCGGCATGGCGCAATGGTGCCCGGCGCGCACGGCGATGCCCTGCTCGGTGAGCAGATGGCCGAGGTCCGAGACGTGCACGCCTTCGACCACGAAGCTGGCCAGCGCCACGTCCGGTTCCCCCAGCACGCGCACGCCGTCGCGGGCACGCAGCCCGGCAAGCAGGCGGGCGTGGAGGAAGTCCTCGTGGGCGCTGATTTCCGCGTTGTCCAGTCGAGCCAGCCATTCCAGCGTGGCACCCAGCGCAATCACCGCGCCGATGGGCGGCGTGCCGGCCTCGAAGCCCATGGGTGCGTCGTGGAACTGCGCGTCGTGGTAATCGGCGAGGCGCACCATTTCGCCGCCGAACTGCCAGTGGATCAGGCGCGCCAGTGCCTCCGGACGGCCCCAGAGCAGGCCGACGCCTTCGGGCCCGTAGAGCTTGTGGCTGGAACAGACGTAGAAGTCGCAGCCCAGCGCCGACAGGTTGTGCCGGCCATGGACCACGCCCTGGGCGCCGTCCACCACGGTCAGCGCGCCGTGCTGCCGGGCCATCTGCAGCAGTCCCGGCAGCTGCTGCCAGGTGCCCAACACGTTGGACAGTTGGCTGACGGCGAGCAGGCGCGTACGCGGGCCGATCAGGGTGGCCGCGCGCGCCAGGTCGATGCGGCCGGTGGAGTCCAGCGGCAATACCACCAGTTTCAGGCCACGACGCTTTGCCAGTTGTTGCCAGGGCAGCAGGTTGGCGTGGTGCTCCAGGGCGCTGACGACAATCTCATCGCCGCTCTGGAACTGGGTTTCCAAGCCATAGGCCAGCAGGTTCAGCGCTTCGGTGGCACCACGGGTGAAGATGATCTGCGCCGGACTACCGCCATTGAGCCAGTTGGCCGCCAGGGTGCGGGTCGCCTCGAAGGCGCGGGTGGCACGCTCGCCGGGCAGGTGCTGGGCGCGGTGTACGTTGGCGGCGCCGCTGGCGAAGTAGCCGGCCAGGGCATCGATCATGGCGCGCGGCTTCTGCGCGGTGGCGGCGCTGTCGAGGTAGGTCTGGCCTTCGGCCTCGAAGGCGGCGAGGGCCGGGAAGTCGGAGCGCCAGGGCGAGGGAATGGACATGGGCGTGCGGCCGGTTGCGGAAAAAGTAAAACGGGGGCCGCAGCCCCCGCTTCTCACAGCTTAGTGCGATCCCCGCGCGAGCGGGGCGCCCAGCTTAGTTGTGCGCGTGCAGCGCTTCGTTCAGTTCGATCGCGGTCTTGTTGGTCTTGCACTCGACGGCACCGGTCTGGGAGTTGCGGCGGAACAGCAGGTCGGCCTGGCTGGCCAGATCGCGGCCCTTGACCACTTTGACCAGGGCGTTCTGGTCGTCCAGCACGGCGATCTTGGTGCCAGCGGTGACGTACAGGCCGGCTTCGACAATGTTGCGGTCGCCCAGCGGGATGCCGATGCCGGCGTTGGCGCCGATCAGGCAGCCTTCGCCGACGCTGATGACAATGTTGCCGCCGCCGGACAGGGTGCCCATGGTGGAGCAGCCGCCGCCCAGGTCCGAGCCCTTGCCGACGAACACGCCTGCGGAGACGCGGCCTTCGATCATCCCCGGGCCCTGGGTGCCGGCATTGAAGTTGACGAAGCCTTCGTGCATCACGGTGGTGCCTTCACCGATGTAGGCGCCCAGGCGAACGCGGGCGGTGTCGGCGATGCGTACGCCGGCCGGGACCACGTAGTCGGTCATCTTCGGGAATTTGTCGACGGAGAAGACTTCCAGCAGCTTGCCCTTCAGGCGCGCTTCCAGTTGCAGTTCGGCCAGTTCGGCCAGATCGACGGCGCCCTGGTTGGTCCAGGCCACGTTCGGCAGCAGCGGGAATATGCCGGTCAGGTTCAGGCCGTGCGGCTTGACCAGGCGATGGGACAGCAGGTGCAGCTTCAGGTACGCCTCCGGGGTGGAGCTGGGAGCGGCGTCTTCGGCCAGCAGGGTGGCGACCAGCGGCTTCTGGCTTTCGGCCAGGCGGTTGAGCAGGGCGGCCTGGGCGGCGTCGACAGTCTCGACGGCGTCGGCCAACTGGTAGGCCTGGTGGGCGGTGAAGGCGATCGCCTGGTTGCCGCCTTCATAGTTCAGCAGCGGGCTGATGGCGGCGACCAGTTCGGCGCTGGGGTTGAGCAGCGGCTGCGCGTAGAAGACTTCCAGCCAGTTGCCCTGGCGGTTCTGGGTGCCGACACCGAAAGCGATGCTGAACAGGGATTTCGACATGAGGGGGATTCCTTGAAAGAGATTCTCGAAGAATGAATTCGGTCAGGCCGGACGGCGACTGAGCAGCAGGCCCAGCCCGGCGCTGCCCAGCAGCGCGGCACAACCACGGTTGAACAGGCGCCGGGCGCGTGCGCCGGCGAGCAGCTTGCCGAGGCGGACCCCGGCGAGCCCGTAAAGGGCGATGGCCAGCCATTCCAGCAGCAGGAAGGCTGCGCCGAGTTGGGCGAACTGGGCGCCCACGGCCTGACGCGGATCGACGAATTGCGGCAGGAACGCGGTGAAGATGAGGATCGCCTTGGGGTTGCCAGCGGCCACCCAGAACTCCTGGCGGGCCAGGCGCCACAGGCTGGTGGCCGGTACCGGAGCGCCATCGACGCCCAGGTTTGCCGCCGGGGCGCGCCACAGTTGCACGGCCAGCCACAGCAGGTACCCGGCGCCCACCAGCTTGATCGCCAGGAACAGCCAGGCCGAAGCCTGCAGAACCAGCGCCAGGCCAGAAGCGGCCAGGGCCAGCATGCCGGCGAAGGCGACCAGCCGTCCGCCACCGGCGAGGGTGGCGCGCAGCAGGCCGAAGCGCGCGGCATTGTTCAGCGACAACAGGTTGTTCGGTCCCGGCGCCAGGTTCAGGGCGAAGCAGGCGGGGAGGAACAGGGCCCAGGCGATGCTCATCGTCCTGCGACTCAGGCCAGGGCGGCGGCGTAGAGGTCGGGCTTGAAGCCGACCAGGGTGCGATCACCCAGGTCCAGCACCGGACGCTTGATCATCGACGGCTGCGCCACCATCAGTTCGATGGCCTTGGCCTGGTCGATATCGGCCTTCTGTGCGTCGTCGAGCTTGCGGAAAGTAGTACCGGCACGGTTCAGGACAATCTCCCAGCCATGCTCGTTGCACCATTGCTCCAGGTGCGCGCGGTCTATTCCGCTAGTCTTGTAGTCGTGGAAGGCGTAGTCGACGCCATGTTCTTCCAGCCAGGTACGGGCCTTCTTCATGGTGTCGCAGGCTTTGATTCCATACAGCGTCCGCTCACTCACGGGGCGCTACTCCTTTTCGATGCTTTTTTCAGGCGCGGGATTATGCCATTTCCCAGCGCCTTGCGGGACGCCGCCGGGAGGCCGGCGTGTTGCAACAGTTTTTTGCCCGAAGCGTGGCTGATCCACGCCGCGATGGGTGCTTCAATGGATGGCTGTGTTGGAGTTCGACGATGCAAACCGTTTACACCGTGCTGATCCTGCTGCTGGTCGTGGGTGGAACCCGGCTAGCGGCGCAGCTGATTCCGCTGCCCTTGCCGTTGATCCAGATCGCCGCTGGCGCCGCGCTGGCCTGGCCGAGCCTGGGGCTGCATGTGGCGCTGGACCCGGAACTGTTCATGTTCCTGTTCATTCCGCCGCTGCTGTTCGCCGACGGCTGGCGCATGCCCAAGGGCGAATTCTGGAAGATGCGCTGGCCGATCCTCACCCTGGCCTTCGCCCTGGTGTTGTTCACGGTGCTCGGCGGCGGGGTCTTCATCCACCTGTTGATTCCAGAGATTCCCTGGGCTGCGGCTTTCGCCTTGGCAGCAGTGCTGTCGCCCACCGATGCGCTGGCGGTGTCGGCCATCGCCCAGGATCGCCTGCCCAGGCGGCTGATGCATGTGCTGCAGGGGGAGGCGCTGATGAACGACGCCTCGGGCCTGGTCGCCTTCAAGTTCGCCCTCGCCGCAGCCATGACCGGCACCTTCTCGCTGATGGATGCCAGCCTGAGCTTCCTGCTGGTGGCCATCGGTGGCCTGGCCTGTGGTGTATTCCTCAGCTGGCTGCTGGGGCGCATCCGTGGCTGGATGATCCGCCGCGGCTGGGACGACCCGGCCACCCACGTGGTGCTGATGCTGCTCCTGCCCTTCGCCTGCTACATGATCGCCGAGGATCTCGGCGTCTCCGGCATTCTCGCGGCGGTGGCGGCCGGCATGATGCAGAGCTGGGTCGACCTGCTGCCGCGGCAGACCAACACCCGCCTGCTCAACCGTAGCGTCTGGTCGATGCTGGAGTTCGCCTTCAACGGCGTGGTGTTCCTGCTGCTGGGCCTGCAGTTGCCGGACATTCTCAAGTCCGTCTCGCACCACGCCGATGATGTGATGTGGCGCTCGTCGCTCTTGGCCTTCTACGTGCTGGCAGTATTCGCCGTGCTGCTGTTGCTGCGCTTCGGCTGGGTCTGGTGCTACTGGAAGGTGTCGGTGCGCTTCGAGCGGTGGTGGGGAATCGAGCTGGGCGGCCGGTCCGGCGAGCCAGTGCTGCGGTTGTCGGCAATCTCGGCTCTGGGCGGCGTGCGCGGGGCGGTGACGCTGGCCGGCGTGCTCTCTGTCCCGTTGTTGTTGCTCGATGGCTCGGCCTTTCCGCAGCGCGACCTGATCATCTTCATTGCCACGGGGGTGATCCTGGTCTCCCTGATCGCTGCCACCATCGGCTTGCCGATCCTTCTGCGTGGCTTGCCGGCCGCCAGCAACGATCAGCGCGAACGCGAGGTGCAGTCGGTGTGGCGCAAGACCGCGGCGGCAGCCATCCATATGCTGGAAAGCGAGGAAATGCCCGCGCGCGACGGGGCCGATGCGGAGGAAGCGGCGCGTCTGGCGGAAGTCCGGGCGCGGCTGATGGCCGAGTATCGCCACGAGCTGGACCCGGCACCGGATACCCAGGAAGCCCGCGAGCGCGCCCGCAGCCTGGAGCTGGCGGATCAGGCGCTGCGCATCAAGGCGCTGCGGGCCCAACGGTTGGAGCTGTATCGCATGCGCCGCGAGCATGAGATCGACGACGAGACCATGCGCGAGGTGCTGGGCGAGCTGGACAGCCAGGAGGCCTGGGTGACCAGCAAGGCGGGGCGGTGGGTCTAGCGAAAGGGTTTTCGTAGGAGCGGAACTTTTCCGCGATCACCGCAACCGCGGTGCAACCCATGGGGCACCGGCCAGCCGGCCGGATCGCGGATAAGAGCCGTTCCTACGAGGGCTCGAAGTTACAGGCTTTGAACGAACTTCTTGATGCGCTCTGCTGCTTCCACGCATTCCGCCAACGGAGCCACCAGCGCCATGCGCACGCGGTTGGCGCCGGGGTTCTCGCCGTTCACTTCGCGGGACAGGTAGGAGCCCGGCACCACGGTGACGTGCTGCTGGTCGAACAGGCCGCGGCAGAACTCGGTGTCGGCCACCGGGGTTTTCGCCCACAGGTAGAAGCTGCCGTCCGGGCGCTGCACGTCGAGCACGCCGCCGAGGATATCCAGCACGGCGTCGAACTTCTCGCGGTACAGGTCGCGGTTGGCGCGCACATGGTCTTCGTCCTTCCAGGCCGCGACGCTGGCCAGTTGGGTCTGAACCGGCATGGCGCAGCCGTGGTAGGTGCGGTACAGGAGGAATTTCTTCAGTACCTCGGCATCGCCGGCGACGAAGCCCGAGCGCAGGCCCGGCAGGTTGGAGCGCTTGGACAGGCTGTGGAACACCACGCAGCGCTTGAAGTCGTTGCGGTCCAGTTCGGCGCAGGCGGTCAGCAGGCCGGCCGGCGGGTTCTGTTCGTCGAAGTACAGTTCGCTGTAGCACTCGTCGGCGGCGATCACGAAGTCGTGCTCGTCGGCCAGGGCGATCAGCTTCTTCAGGGTTTCCAGCGGCACCAGCGCGCCGGTGGGATTGCCTGGCGAGCAGAGGAAGAGGATCTGGCAGCGCGCCCAGATATCCGCCGGGACGGCGTCGAAATCCGGGTTGAAGCCATTGTCTTCCAGGCAGGGCAGGTAGTGCGGCTCGGCGCCGGCCAGCAGGGCCGCGCCTTCGTAGATCTGGTAGAACGGGTTCGGGCTGATTACCAGGCCCTTGGCGTTGCGGTCGACCACGGTCTGGGTGAAGGCGAACAGCGCTTCACGCGTGCCGTTCACCGGTAGAACGTGGCGCGCGGCGTCCAGCCAGCCGGCCGGCACCTTGAAGCGGCGCTCGCACCAGGCGGCGATGGCTTCGCGCAGGGCCGGAATGCCCAGGGTGGTCGGGTAGACAGCCAGTTGGTCGAGGCTATCGGCCAGGGCCTTGGCGACGAAGTCCGGCGAGCGGTGCTTGGGCTCGCCGATGGACAGCGCGATCGGCTTGAGGTCCGCCGGCGGCTGGGCGCTGGCCAGCAGGGCACGGAGCTTCTCGAAGGGGTAGGGCTGGAGCGAGTCGAGGGCAGGATTCATGGGCAAGGCTCTTTCTTTTCAAATACTGACTAGATGCTGATGCGCACCGGCATGCTCTGCTGGCCGCTGTCCGAGAGAATGTCCACCAGGGCGGTCTGGATGCGTTTGCACAGCTCGGGGTCCGAGAGCGGCTGGTTGTGCGCATCGGTGACGAAGAACACGTCTTCCACGCGCTCGCCCAGGGTGGCGATCTTGGCGTTCTGCACTGACAGGTCGAAGTCGAGGAACAGCCCACCGATCCGCGCCAGCAGGCCAGGGCGGTCGGGCGCGGTGACTTCCAGCACGCTGACCTGGCGCGCCGCGTCGGTGGAGATGGTCACCTGCGGGGCGAAGGCGAAGTGCTTGAGCTGGCGTGGAACGCGGCGCTGGATGATGTTCGGGTAGTCGTCCGGATCTTTCAGTGCGTTGACCAACCCTTCGCGAATCTCCGCGACACGGGAGGGATTGTCGCCAATCGAGCCGCCATCGGCGTCGAGCACTATGTAGGTGTCGAGGGTGAACAGGCTGGTGGAGGTGATGATCCGCGCATCCTGAATGTTCAGGTTGAGCTGGTCCATCGCCGCCACGGTCACGGCGAAGAAGTCGTGCTGGTCGGCGGCATAGATGAAGATCTGCGTGCCGCCCTCAAACTCGCGCTGGGCGGTTTCCTTGATCAGCACCAGCGGCGTGCCGTCGTCCGGGTGCTGGAGAATGGCCTCGGTGTGCCAGGCGACGTCGGCGGCGGTGTGGCGCAGGAAGTAGTCGTCGCCCAGCTGGCTCCAGAGCTGCTCGGCGTCGTCCTGATCGATGCCACCGCGCACCAGGATGTCGATGGCCGCGCTCTGCGTCTGGCGAATCTGCTCCTCGCGGTCCACCGGGTTCTCCAGGCCGCGGCGCAGGGCGCGCTTGGTCTCGGTGTAGAGCTGGCGCAACAGGCTGGCGCGCCAGGAGTTCCACAGTGTCGGGTTGGTGGCGTTGATGTCGGCCACGGTCAGCACGTAGAGGTAGTCCAGGTAGGTCTGGTTGCCCATCAACTGGGCGAAGTCGTAGATCACCTGCGGATCGGACAGGTCCTTGCGCTGCGCGGTGGTCGACATGATCAGGTGGTTCTGCACCAGCCACGACACCAGGTTGGTGTCCCACGGCGGCAACTGGTGACGCTGGCAGAAGTGTTCGGCGTCCACCGCGCCCAGTTCCGAGTGGTCGCCGCCGCGGCCCTTGGCGATGTCGTGGTAGAGGCCGGCGATGTAGATCAGCTCGGGCTTGGGCAGGCGCTCCATGATCTTGCTGGCCAGCGGGTACTTCTCCGCCATGTCCGGGCGGCGCAGCTTGCGCAGGTGCTTGATCAGGTTGAGGGTGTGGGCGTCCACCGTATAGATGTGGAACAGGTCGTGCTGCATCTGCCCGACGATCAGGCCGAACTCCGGCAGGTAACGGCCGAGGATGCCGTAACGGTTCATCCGCCGCAGGTTGCGGTGGATGCCTTCCTTGCACTTGAACAGCTCGATGAACAGGCTGGTGTTGCGGATGTCGTGGCGGAAGTCATCGTCGATCAGGTGGCGGCTGTCGCGCAGCAGACGGATGGTGTCGGCCCGCACGCCTTTTATCTCGGGGTGCTGGGCGAGCAGTACGAAGATTTCCAGCAGGGCGAAGGGCGTGCGCTTGAAGACGTTGACGTGGGTGACTTCCAGGTAGCCGTCGCGCAGTTGGAAGCGGCTGTTGAGCGGCTGGATCTGGCCATTCTCGCCGGCCCGCAGGATCACCTCCTCGAAGTGCTGGGTGATCAGGTCGTTCAGCTCGGACACCGCCATGACGACGCGGTAGTACTTCTGCATGAAGCGCTCGACCGCCAGCTTGGCATCGTTGCCTTCATAGCCGAGCATCCCGGCGATGCGCCGCTGGTGGTCGAACAGCAGGCGGTCCTCGGCGCGGCCGGCGAGCATGTGCAGGGCGTAACGGACCTTCCAGAGGAACTCCTGGCTGGAGGCCAGTACCGCGCATTCGCTCTCGACCAGGAAGCCCTCGCGCACCAGCGCGTGCAGGTTGAGGCTGCCGAAATGCCGGCGGGCCACCCAGAGCAGCGTCTGGATGTCGCGCAGGCCGCCGGGCGAACCTTTCACGTTGGGTTCGAGGTTGTATTCGGTGTCGTTGTATTTGGTGTGGCGGTGAATCTGCTCCTTGCGCTTGGCGAGGTAGAACTGGCCGCTGGGCCACATCTGCTTCGCGCTGGTGGCTTCGAGCATGCGCTGACGCAGGCTGTCCGGGCCGGAGATGGTCCGGCACTCCATCAGGTTGGTCACCACCGTCAGGTCGGCGCGCGCCTCTTCGGCGCATTCGGCCACCGAGCGCACGCTCTGGCCGACTTCCAGGCCGATGTCCCAGAGCAGGGTGAGGAAGCCTTCGATGGGGGCGCGGAAAACCTCCTGGTCCTCGCTGTCGAGCAGGATAAGCAGGTCAATGTCCGAGTGCGGGTGCAGTTCGCCGCGCCCGTAGCCACCCACGGCGACCAGTGCGATGTCGGCGTCGTCGCCCCAGTCGAAGCGGTTCCAGGCCTGCTGCAGGATCTGGTCGACGAACCAGGCGCGGTCCTCGATCAGCCGACGGATGTCGCGGCCGCCGCTGAAACGGGTGTCGAGCACTTCATTGGCCTGGCGAATCGCCTTCTTGAACGCGGCGATAGGGCTGGTTTTGAGGGCCAGTTCCGCCTGGAACTGCCCACGGTCGAACAACTCGGGATCCACCTGCGGCATGGCGGCCTTCCTGATTCAGGGATAGAGGGAGGGCAGGGGCAAGAGAGTGATCGGACCTGGGCGCGTGGCGCCAGGCCCGACGACAGTGCCGGGCCGGGATTTCTATGTTCTACCCAGCCGTCGGCGAGATTGCAAACCGCGACTCAGGCAGCAGAAGTACGCGGGAAGCTTTCGTCGTTGCGCAGGGTCAGGATCTCGTAGCCATCGGCGGTGACCAGCACGGTGTGCTCCCACTGCGCGGACAGCTTGCGGTCCTTGGTAATGGCGGTCCAGCCATCGCCCAGCAGGCGGGTTTCCGGGCGGCCCTGGTTGATCATCGGCTCGATGGTGAAGATCATGCCTTCCTTGAGTTCCAGGCCAGTGCCGGCGCGGCCGTAGTGCAGCACCTGCGGCTCCTCGTGGAACACCTTGCCGATGCCGTGGCCGCAGTATTCGCGTACCACGGAGAAGCCGTTCTTCTCGGCGTACTTCTGGATCACTTCGCCCACATCGCCCAGGCGCGCGCCCGGCTTGACCAGCGCAATGCCCTTGTACATGCATTCCTGGGTGATCTGGCAGAGGCGGTCAGCCCATTCCGGGGTCTTGCCGACCGAGAACATCTTGCTGGTGTCGCCGTGGTAACCGTCCTTGATCACGGTGACATCGATGTTGACGATGTCGCCTTCCTTGAGCGGCTTCTCGTTGGGAATGCCGTGGCACACCACGTGGTTGATCGAGGTGCAGATGGACTTGGGGAAGCCCTTGTAGTTCAGCGGCGCCGGGATGGCCTTCTGCACGTTGACGATGTAGTCGTGACAGATACGATCCAGTTCATCGGTGGTAACGCCGGGCTTGACGTGTTCGCCGATCATTTCCAGCACTTCGGCGGCCAGACGGCCGGCGACGCGCATTTTCTCGATGTCTTCGGGCGTCTTGATGGTGACGGTCATGCGAATGCTCTTCAGGCGCTGCGAACGCGCGGGTAATGAGAGGAATACGCAAGTCTATCAGATTTACGCCCCTTCTTTTAAGGGCGAACGGGTGACGGATGCCTCTGCGGGTTTCGTTACGGTCAAGGTTGTGGTATAAAGCGCCCCGCTCCGGAGGCTACGGTCATTTCGGGGCATTAACCCACACATGCATCGACACGATGGCCTGGGTGCCTTTCGACACGTTCGGAGGGTTGGCCGTTGGGATGCATGGAGGCCTAACCCGACTTATCGAGGAACTATCATGTCCCAAGTCAACATGCGCGATATGCTGAAGGCCGGTGTGCACTTCGGCCACCAGACCCGTTACTGGAACCCGAAAATGGGCAAGTTCATTTTCGGCGCGCGCAACAAGATCCACATCATCAACCTCGAAAAAACCCTGCCGATGTTCAACGAGGCCCTGACCTTCGTTGAGCGCCTGGCCCAGGGCAAGAACAAGATCCTGTTCGTCGGCACCAAGCGTTCCGCTGGCAAGATCGTCCGCGAAGAAGCTGCCCGTTGCGGCATGCCCTACGTTGACCACCGTTGGCTGGGCGGCATGCTCACCAACTACAAGACCATTCGTCAGTCGATCAAGCGTCTGCGCGAGCTGGAAGTTCAGTCTCAGGACGGTACTTTCGCCAAGCTGACCAAGAAAGAAGCCCTGATGCGCAGCCGTGATCTGGAAAAACTGGATCGCAGCCTGGGCGGCATCAAGGACATGGGCGGCCTGCCGGACGCTCTGTTCGTGATCGACGTTGACCACGAGCGCATTGCTATCACCGAAGCCAACAAGCTGGGCATCCCGGTCATCGGCATCGTCGATACCAACAGCAGCCCGGAAGGCGTTGACTATGTTATCCCGGGTAACGACGACGCCATCCGCGCCGTACAGCTGTACCTGGGCTCGATGGCTGAAGCCGTACTGCGTGGCAAGAACGCCGGTGGCGTGACTGCTGACGAGTTCGTCGAAGAAGCACCGGCCGAATCCGCCGAAGGCTGATTCCAGGACGTCCAGACGTCCTACGGTGAGCAGGAAGGGGGCTAGGCCCCCTTTTTGCCACCCCGAAAATTCCGCCCGGGCATCCGGGCGATCTGGTTTTGAGAGCAACTCAAGAGGATTTCGAAATGGCAGAAATTACTGCAGCACTGGTCAAGGAACTGCGTGAGCGTACCGGCCAGGGCATGATGGAGTGCAAAAAGGCACTGGTAGCCGCTGAAGGCGACATCGAAAAAGCCATCGACGATATGCGCGCTTCGGGCGCCATCAAGGCTGCCAAAAAGGCTGGCAACATTGCCGCCGAAGGCGCCATCGCCGCCAAAGTCGCTGACGACGCCAAGTCCGCTACCATCATCGAAGTCAACTCGCAGACCGACTTCCTGGCTCTGCAGGACGACTTCAAGAACTTCGTGGCTGCCAGCCTGGACAAAGCTGTCGCTCAGAAGCTGACCGACGCTGCTCCGCTGATCGCCGAGCAAGAGCCGGCCCGTGAAGCCCTGGTTGCCAAGTGTGGCGAGAACGTCAACATCCGTCGTCTGGCTCGCGTAGAAGGTGACGTGGTTGGTGCCTACCTGCACGGCCACCGCATCGGCGTCCTGGTTACCCTGAAGGGCGGCAATGCCGAACTGGCTCGCGACATCGCCATGCACGTCGCTGCCAGCAACCCGCAGTTCCTGGATCCGTCGCAGGTTTCCGAAGAAGCCGTTGCCAAAGAGAAGGAAATCTTCCTCGCTCTGAACGCCGACAAGATCGCCGGCAAGCCGGAAAACATCGTCGAGAACATGGTCAAAGGCCGTATCTCGAAGTTCCTGGCCGAAGCCAGCCTGGTCGAGCAGGCCTTCGTCAAGGATCCGGAAGTCAAGGTGGGTGATCTGGCCAAGAAAGCCGGCGCCGAGATCGTTTCCTTCGTTCGTTACGAAGTAGGCGAAGGCATCGAGAAAGTCGAAGCCGACTTTGCTGCCGAGGTTGCTGCTCAAGTAGCCGCTTCCAAGCAGTAATAGACAGTCTCACGACTGTCGCCCCGCAAGAGGCTGCCCGCTAACGCGCGCGGCCTCTTTGCCAAACTGGGGAAGCCAAAAGGGCGGCTTCCGCGGCGCAACCCCGCCAGGCGGGTTTAAAGGCGCCGTAAGGCTGGCTGGTCCAAGCTTTCCGCAAAGCGCCCACAAGGCGCACAGCATTCAATCGCCGCAGGAGAAATAGGTCATGGCTCAGCAGCTGAGCGCTCGTCAACCTCGCTATAAACGCATTCTTCTAAAACTGAGCGGCGAAGCCCTGATGGGCTCCGAGGAGTTCGGCATCGATCCCAAGGTGCTGGATCGTATGGCCCTGGAAATCGGCCAGCTCGTGGGAATCGGTGTCCAGGTCGGCCTGGTTATCGGTGGTGGCAACCTGTTCCGTGGCGCTGCGCTGTCCGCAGCGGGCATGGACCGTGTCACCGGTGACCACATGGGCATGCTCGCCACCGTGATGAACGGCCTGGCCATGCGTGACGCGCTGGAGCGTTCCAATATCACCGCTATCGTCATGTCCGCCATCTCCATGGTCGGCGTGACCGATCACTACGACCGCCGCAAGGCCATGCGCCACCTGAAGAGTGGCGAAGTGGTGATCTTCTCCGCCGGTACCGGCAACCCCTTCTTCACCACCGATTCCGCCGCCTGCCTGCGCGCCATCGAAATAGATGCTGACGTAGTGCTCAAGGCGACCAAAGTGGACGGCGTGTACACTGCCGACCCGTTCAAGGACCCGAATGCCGAGAAATTCGAACGTCTGACGTACGATGAAGTGCTCGATCGCAAGCTGGGTGTGATGGACCTGACGGCCATCTGCCTGTGCCGGGACCAGAAAATGCCGCTGCGCGTGTTCAACATGAACAAGCCCGGTGCGCTGCTGAATATTGTTGTAGGTGGTGCTGAAGGCACCCTGATCGAGGAGGATTGAGATGATCAACGAGATCAAGAAGGAAGCACAGGATCGTATGGGCAAAACCCTGGAAGCCCTGGGTCATGCCTTCGCCAAGATTCGTACCGGCCGTGCGCACCCGAGCATCCTGGATAGCGTGATGGTGTCCTACTACGGCTCCGACACGCCGCTGCGCCAGGTGGCCAACGTGACCGTGGAAGATTCCCGCACCCTGGCCCTGAGCGTGTTCGACAAGAGCATGATCCAGGCGGTCGAGAAGGCCATCATGACCTCCGACCTGGGCCTGAATCCGGCGACCGCCGGTACCACCATCCGTGTGCCGATGCCGGCCCTGACCGAGGAAACCCGCAAGGGCTTCACCAAGCAGGCTCGTGCCGAGGCCGAGCAGGCTCGTGTTTCCGTGCGCAACATCCGCCGCGATGCGCTGGCCCAACTGAAGGACCTGCAGAAAGAGAAGGAGATCAGCGAGGACGACGAGCGCCGCGCCGGTGACGACATCCAGAAGATCACCGACAAGTTCGTCGCTGACATCGAAAAGGCCCTCGAGGCCAAGGAAGCGGATCTGATGGCCGTCTGACGGCCGGGCTCTCGTCATGGAAAAGACCAAGCAGGTGACGCCCGTGCCCCGGCACGTGGCGATCATCATGGACGGCAACAACCGCTGGGCGAAGAAGCGCCTCATGCCTGGCGTCGCCGGGCACAAGGCCGGCGTGGATGCCGTCCGTGCCGTGATCAAGACCTGTGCTGAGGCCGGCGTCGAAGTGCTGACGCTGTTTGCCTTCTCCAGCGAGAACTGGCAGCGCCCGGCCGAAGAGGTCGGCGCGCTGATGGAGCTGTTCCTCATGGCCTTGCGCCGCGAGGTGCGCAAGCTCAGCGCCAACGGTATCCGCCTGCGCATCATCGGTGACCGCAGCCGCTTCGCACCTGAGTTGCAGGCGGCCATGCGCGAGGCCGAGGCACTGACCGCCAACGGCAGCAGCATGCTGTTGCAGGTGGCAGCCAACTATGGCGGCCAGTGGGATATCACCCAGGCGGCGCAGCGCCTTGCCCGCGAGGTGCAGGCCGGCCATCTGGCGGCTGAGGAAATCACCCCGGAACTGATCCAGGGCTGCCTCTCCACAGGCGACCAGCCATTGCCTGACCTGTGCATCCGCACCGGCGGTGAGCACCGCATCAGCAACTTCCTTCTCTGGCAGCTGGCCTATGCCGAGCTGTATTTCTCCGATCTCTACTGGCCCGACTTCAAGCACGAAGCCATGCAGGCTGCGTTGCAGGATTACGCCTCTCGTCAGCGCCGCTTCGGCAAGACCAGCGAGCAGGTCGAGGCCGAGGCCCCCCCGACATGTTGAAACAACGAATCATCACGGCGCTGATCCTCCTGCCGATCGCGCTGGGTGGTTTCTTCCTGCTCGACGGTGCGGCGTTCTCGCTGTTCATCGGCCTGGTGGTCGGCCTTGGCGCCTGGGAATGGGCTCGCCTGGCCGGTTACAACGAACAGTCTGCCCGCGTCGGCTATGCCGCCGTGGTCGCCGGGCTGATGATGGTGCTGGCCTGGCTGCCGCAACTGGCCGGTGCTGTGCTGGTGCTGGCGTTGCTCTGGTGGGTGTTGGCGACTGTCATGGTGCTGACCTATCCGGACAGCGCGTCGAGCTGGGGTGGCCGTTGGCGCCGTCTGCTGATCGGCCTGCTGATCCTGCTGCCGGCCTGGCAGGGCCTCGTACTGCTGAAGCAGTGGCCGCTCTCCAACTGGCTGATCGTCGCCGTGATGGTGCTGGTCTGGGCTGCCGATATTGGCGCCTATTTCTCCGGCAAGGCCTTCGGCAAGCGCAAGCTCGCCCCGAAGGTCAGTCCGGGCAAGAGCTGGGAAGGTTTCTTCGGTGGTATGGCACTGTGCCTGCTGATCACCGTCGGCGTGGCGATCTACCGTGACTGGACCGTTCGCGAGCTGCTGCTGGCACTGCCCTGCGCCGCCGTCGTGGTGGCCCTGTCGGTCATCGGTGACCTCACCGAAAGCATGTTCAAGCGCCAATCGGGGCTGAAGGACAGCAGCAACCTGCTGCCTGGCCATGGTGGCGTGCTGGATCGTATCGACAGCCTGACCGCAGCGATTCCGGTGTTCACCGCGTTGCTGTGGGCCGTGGGCTGGGGTGCGCCGTGAGTCGGCCGCAATGGATCACCGTGCTGGGGGCGACCGGTTCGATCGGCCTCAGCACGCTCGACGTCATTGGGCGTCATCCTGATCGTTACCGCGTCTTTGCGCTGAGCGGTTTCTCCCGCCTGGCGGAACTGGAGGCACTGTCCCTCCGTCATCGGCCACGTTTTGTGGTGGTGCCGGAGGTCGAGCAGGCCAGGGCTCTGCAGGATCGCTTGATCTCTGCGGGGCTCGATGCGCGCGTGCTGGTCGGCGAGGCCGGTCTTTGCGAGATTTCCGCCCATCCCGACGTGGATGCGGTGATGGCCGCCATTGTCGGTGCTGCCGGCCTCAAGCCCACGCTGGCGGCCGTCGAGGCAGGCAAGCGCGTGCTGCTCGCCAACAAGGAGGCGCTGGTGATGTCCGGCGCGCTGTTCATGGATGCAGTGCGAGCCAGTGGTGCCGTGCTGCTGCCTATCGACAGCGAGCACAACGCGATCTTCCAGTGCATGCCAACGGATTACGCGCGCGGGCTCGATGCCGTGGGCGTTCGGCGCATCCTGCTGACTGCCTCGGGCGGCCCGTTCCGCGAGACGCCGCTGGAGCAGTTGGCCCAGGTTTCTCCGGAGCAAGCCTGCGCGCACCCCAACTGGTCGATGGGGCGGAAGATTTCCGTCGACTCGGCCAGCATGATGAACAAGGGCCTGGAGCTGATCGAGGCCTGCTGGCTGTTCGATGCGCCGCCGTCGAAAGTCGAGGTGGTGATCCATCCGCAGAGCGTGATCCATTCCCTGGTGGATTACATTGACGGCTCGGTATTGGCCCAGTTGGGTAATCCGGATATGCGCACGCCTATCGCCCATGCCCTGGCCTGGCCGCAGCGCATCGAATCCGGCGTTTCGCCACTGGACCTGTTCTCCGTTGCGCGCCTGGACTTCACGGCGCCCGATGAACAGCGCTTTCCCTGTCTGCGCCTGGCGCGCCAGGCGGCGGAGACGGGAGGAAGCGCGCCGGCCGCGCTCAACGCCGCGAATGAGGTGGCCGTAGCGGCATTCCTCGAGCGGCGCATCCGCTTCACAGAGATCGCGGTTATCATCGACGAGGTGCTGAACCGCGAGGCGCATGCGCCGGTCGAATCGCTCGATGCGGTGCTGGCGGCCGATCAGCGGGCGCGCGGCGCCGCACAGGCGTGGTTGCAGGAACGCGGGCTTTGAGGCCCAGGAGGTAGCGATGAGCGCCATGTATATGGTGGTGGGGTTGATAGTCGCCCTGGGCGTACTGGTCACTTTCCACGAATTCGGGCACTTCTGGGTGGCCCGTCGCTGCGGGGTCAAGGTCCTGCGCTTCTCCGTGGGCTTTGGCACGCCGCTGGTGCGCTGGCACGACCGGCAGGGCACCGAGTTCGTCGTTGCGGCCATTCCGCTGGGCGGCTACGTGAAAATGCTCGACGAGCGGGAAGGGGATGTCCCCGATGAACTGCTCGACCGCGCCTTCAACCGAAAAACCGTGTTCCAGCGCATCGCAATCGTCGCTGCCGGCCCCATCGCCAACTTCCTGCTGGCCATTCTGTTCTTCTGGATCCTGGCGATGCTGGGCAGCCAGCAGGTCAAGCCGGTCATCGGTTCCGTCGTGGCGGACAGTCCCGCGGCTCAGGCCGGTCTCGCGGCAGGGCAAGAGCTGGTGGCGGTGGATGGCGAGGCGGTCGACGGCTGGGGTAGCGTCAATCTCCAGTTGGTGCGCCGGCTGGGTGAAACCGGCGAGCTGAGCGTTTCGGTGATGGACCAGGGCTCGACTGCGCCCTCCGTGCATCAGGTGCGAATCAGTTCCTGGCTGAAGAACGAAGAGAACCCTGACCCCATCGGTGGTCTGGGAATCCAGCCGTGGCGACCCTCTGTCGCACCGGTGATCGCCGAGCTGGACGACAAGGGGCCGGCCAAGGCTGCGGGCATGCAGATTGGTGACCGTATCGTCAGTCTCGATGGTCAGCCGGTCACGGATTGGCAACAGCTCGTGGAGCGGGTGCGGGCGAAGCCCGAGGGCAAGGTCAACCTGGTCGTCGAGCGCGCCAGTCAGCGTGAAGAGCTCACTCTGACCCTTGCGGCCAAGGGGGAGGGCAAGGCCCGCACCGGTTACCTGGGCGCAGGTGTCGCGGCGGGGCAGTGGCCGGCGGAGATGCTTCGCGAAGTGAGCTACGGACCGGTAGCCGCAGTCGGTCAGGCGCTCTCCCGAACCTGGTCCATGAGCCTGCTAACTCTGGATTCTCTAAAGAAAATGGTGCTTGGGCAGCTCTCGGTAAAAAACTTGAGCGGGCCGATAACCATTGCTAAAGTGGCGGGCGCTTCAGCCCAGTCCGGCGTAGGGGATTTTCTGCATTTCCTCGCCTATCTGAGCATCAGTTTGGGGGTTCTCAACCTGTTGCCGATTCCTGTCCTCGATGGCGGGCATCTGCTGTTCTACATGGTCGAGTGGGTGCGAGGTCGCCCATTGTCGGAGCGGGTCCAGGCTTGGGGGATGCAGATTGGCATCAGCCTGGTAGTCGGGGTCATGTTGTTGGCCCTGGTCAACGATCTGAGTCGACTGTAACCGCCATTGGATTTCGGATCTGCCGCCATTTGCGGCAGATTCTCTATTTGTCAGTTGGAATAAAAGGACTCCATGAAACGCTTTCTGCTTCCCGCGGCCCTTTCCGCGCTGATGATCGCCCAGGTTCACGCCGAGTCCTTCACTGTTTCCGATATCCGGGTCAACGGCCTGCAGCGCGTGTCTGCCGGCAGCGTATTCGCGGCACTGCCGCTGAACGTCGGCGAGCAGATCGACGATCGCCGCCTGGTCGAAGCGACCCGCTCGCTGTTCAAGACCGGTTTCTTCCAAGACATCCAGCTCAGCCGTGATGGCAATGTGCTGATCGTCAACGTCGTCGAGCGTCCGTCGATTTCCAGCATCGAAATCGAGGGTAACAAGGCCATTACTACCGAAGACCTGATGAAAGGTCTGAAGCAGTCCGGTCTGGCCGAAGGCGAAATCTTCCAGCGCGCGACTCTCGAGGGCGTGCGTAACGAACTGCAGCGCCAGTATGTGGCTCAGGGCCGTTACTCCGCGGAGATCGAAACCGAAGTGGTCCCGCAGCCGCGCAACCGCGTGGCACTGAAGATCAACATCAACGAAGGCACCGTGGCGGCCATCGCCCATGTCAACGTGGTGGGCAACACCGTCTTCTCCGAAGAAGACCTGACCGATCTGTTCGAGCTGAAGACCACCAACTGGCTGTCCTTCTTCAAGAACGACGACAAGTATTCCCGCGAAAAGCTCTCCGGCGACCTGGAGCGTTTGCGCTCCTACTACCTGGACCGTGGCTACATCCACATGGATATCGCCTCCACCCAGGTTTCCATCACGCCGGACAAGAAGCACGTCTACATCACTGTCAACGTCAACGAAGGCGAGAAGTACACCGTCAGCGACGTGAAACTCTCCGGTGACCTCAAGGTGCCGGAAGAGGAAGTGAAGAAGTTGCTTCTCGTCAAGAAAGGCCAGGTGTTCTCCCGCAAGGTGATGACCACCACGTCCGACCTGATCACCCGCCGCCTGGGTAACGAGGGCTATACCTTCGCCAACGTCAACGGCGTGCCCGAGCCGAACGACGAGAACAAGACCGTATCGATCACCTACGTGGTCGATCCGGGCAAGCGCGCCTACGTCAACCGCATCAACTTCCGTGGCAACACCAAGACCGAGGACGAAGTACTCCGTCGTGAAATGCGCCAGATGGAAGGCGGCTGGGCCTCGACCTACCTGATCGACCAGTCCAAGCAGCGCCTCGAGCGCCTGGGCTACTTCAAGGAAGTCAACGTCGAGACGCCGGCCGTGCCGGGTACCGACGACCAGGTGGACGTCAACTACAGCGTGGAAGAGCAGCCGTCCGGCTCGATCACCGCGAGCGTGGGCTTCGCTCAGAGCGCCGGTCTGATCCTCGGTGGCTCCATCAGCCAGAACAACTTCCTAGGTACCGGTAACAAGGTCAGCCTCGGTCTGACCAAGTCCGACTACCAGACCCGTTACAACTTCGGTTTCGTCGACCCCTACTGGACCGTCGACGGCGTGAGCCTGGGTTACAACGCCTTCTACCGCAAGACCGACTACAGCGATCTCGATGTCGATGTGGCCAGCTACTCGGTGAACAGCCTGGGCGCCGGCGTCAGCATCGGCTATCCGATCAGCGAGACCTCGCGCCTGACCTACGGCCTGACCGTTCAGAAGGACGAGATCGACACCGGCGTCTACACCGTCGACGAGATCTTCGACTTCATCCAGCAGGAAGGCGACAGCTTCACCAACTTCAAGGCGTCCATCGGCTGGTCCGAATCGACCCTGAACAAGGGCGTGTTGGCGAACCGTGGCCATTCCCAGAGCCTGGTGCTGGAATCCACCATTCCGGGCAGCGACCTGTCGTTCTACAAGCTTGACTACCGCGGCCAGATTTTCGCTCCGCTCACCGAGAACTACACCATGCGCTTCCACACCGAACTCGGTTATGGCGGCGCTTACGGTGATACCGATCGCCTGCCGTTCTACGAGAACTACTACGCTGGTGGCTTCAACTCGGTGCGTGGCTTCAAGGACAGTACACTCGGACCGCGCAGCACGCCCAGCACGGGCCATAACAAGGATACCGAGGCGGACCCGGACCAGGATCCGCAGGCCTTCGGTGGTAACATCATGATCACCGGCGGTGCCGAACTGCTGTTCCCGCTGCCCTTCGTGAAGGACCAGCGCCAGCTGCGTACCGTACTGTTCTGGGACGTGGGTAACGTGTTCGATACCGATTGCCCGCTCTCCACCACCCAAGGGTGTGACGGCGTCAAGTTCCAGGATATGGCGATGTCCGCTGGTGTGGGCCTGACCTGGATCACCGCCCTCGGTCCGCTGAGCTTCAGCCTGGCAACTCCGATCAAGAAGCCGGACAACGCCGAAACCCAGATCTTCCAGTTCTCCCTGGGACAGACCTTCTAATTGGCCGTATCGTTGTAATGACAACCATGCTTTGTGCAGGAGTGCATCGTGCGTAAGTTGACCCAGTTCGTCCTGATCACCGCAGCCCTGGCGGCGAGCCCCGCGTTCGCCGACATGAAGATCGCGGTGCTCAACTATCAGATGGCACTCCTCGAGTCCGATTCGGCCAAGCAGTACGCCGTGGACGCGGAGAAGAAGTTCGGCCCCCAGCTGAACAAGCTCAAGGCCCTGGAGAGCGATGCCAAGGCTCTGCAAGACAAGCTGGTGAATGGCGGCAGCAAGATGTCCAATGCCGAGCGTGAAAAGGCCGAGGGTGACTTCAAGCAGAAAGCCCGCGACTTCCAGTTCCAGTCCAAGGAGCTGAACGAAGCCAAGGCCGTCGCTGATCGCGACATGCTGAAGAAGCTCAAGCCGAAGCTGGACCAGGCCGTCGAGGAAACCATCAAGAAAGGTGGTTATGACCTCGTGGTCGAGCGTGGCGCCGTGGTGGACGTGAAGCCGCAATACGACATCACCCGCCAAGTCATCGAGCGCATGAACCAACTGCGTTGATGATGACCCAGCTGTCTTTTACCCTCGCCGAACTGGCTGCGCAGCTCGATGCAGAGCTGCGTGGCGATCCTGCCCTGGTGATTCACGGACTGGCTACCCTGCAGGACGCCGGTGCCGACCAACTGAGTTTCCTGGCCAATCCGCAGTACCGTAAATTCCTCGGCGACAGCCAGGCAGGCGCCGTCCTGCTGACGGCTGCAGACGCCGAAGGCTATGCCGGCAATGCGCTGATCGTAGCCAATCCCTACTTGGCCTATGCCGGCCTGTCCCACCAGTTCGACCGTAAGCCCAAGGCGCCGGTTGGCATTCATCCCACCGCGGTGGTCGATGAGGGTGCGCAGATCGATGCGACTGCCAGCATCGGTCCCTATGCCGTGATCGAAGCCGGTGCCCTGATCGGCGCAGGCGTCACCGTGGGGGCTCACTGCTTCGTCGGCGCGCGCAGCGTGATCGGCGATGGCGGCTGGTTGGCTCCGCGCGTGACCCTTTATCACGATGTGCGCATCGGCAAGCGCGTGGTGATCCAGTCGGGGGCCGTTCTGGGCGGCGAAGGCTTCGGCTTCGCCAATCACAAGGGTGTCTGGCAGAAGATCGCGCAAATCGGTGGCGTAACCTTGGGTGATGACGTCGAGATCGGCGCCAATACCACCATCGACCGTGGCGCGCTCTCCGATACCCTGGTGGGTAACGGTGTGAAGCTGGACAACCAGATCATGATCGCCCACAACGTGCAGATCGGTGACCACACGGCCATGGCCGGTTGCTGCGGCATTTCCGGCAGCGCCAAGATCGGCAAGCATTGCATGCTGGCTGGCGGTGTCGGGTTGGTCGGTCACATCGAGATCTGCGACAACGTTTTCGTTACCGGTATGACCATGGTCACCCGTTCGATCACCGAACCGGGCTCCTATTCCTCCGGTACCGCCATGCAGCCTGCGGCTGAATGGAAGAAGAGCGCCGCGCGTATTCGTCAGCTGGATGACATGGCCCGTCGTCTGCAACAGCTAGAAAAGCGCCTGGCCGCCGTGACCCCGAGTGGCAACGCTCCATCAGATGCGTGAGTCACGCATTTTTTGGCGTTTCCCTTTTCTGAACAGGCTCCCCTGAACATGATGGACATCAACGAGATTCGCGAATACCTGCCTCATCGCTACCCTTTCCTGCTGGTGGATCGGGTGGTCGAGCTGGACATCGAAGGCAAGCGCATTCGCGCCTACAAGAATGTCAGCATCAACGAGCCGTTCTTCAATGGCCACTTCCCGCAGCACCCGATCATGCCGGGCGTGCTGATCATCGAGGCCATGGCCCAGGCCGCCGGCATTCTCGGTTTCAAGATGCTCGACGTGAAGCCGGCCGATGGCACCCTGTACTACTTCGTCGGCTCCGACAAGCTGCGCTTCCGCCAGCCAGTGCTGCCGGGCGATCAATTGCAGCTCAACGCCCAGTTCCTCAGCGTCAAACGCGGCATCTGGAAGTTCGACTGTAATGCCACCGTCGATGGCAAGCCGGTATGCTCGGCCGAAATCATCTGTGCGGAACGCAAACTATGAGTTTGATCGATCCTCGCGCCATCATCGACCCGCGCGCAAAGCTGGCTGACGACGTAGAAGTGGGCCCCTGGTCCATCGTCGGGCCGGATGTGGAGATCGGCGAAGGTACGGTGATCGGTCCGCACGTGGTGGTCAAAGGCCCCACGAAGATCGGTAAGCACAATCGGATTTTCCAGTTCTCCAGCGTCGGTGAGGACACTCCCGACCTGAAGTACAAGGGAGAGCCGACACGCCTGGTAATTGGCGATCACAACGTGATCCGCGAGGGTGTCACCATCCACCGCGGCACCATCCAGGATCGCTCGGAAACCACTATCGGCGACCATAACCTGTTCATGGCCTACGTCCACGTCGGTCATGACAGTGTGATCGGCAATCATTGCATCCTGGTGAACAACACCGCGCTGGCGGGTCACGTGCATGTCGATGATTGGGCAATCCTGTCGGGTTATACCCTGGTGCACCAGTTCTGCCGGATTGGCGCCCACGCCTTCTCCGGCATGGGAACGACCATTGGCAAGGACGTTCCGGCCTATGTGACCGTCTTCGGCAATCCAGCCGAGGCGCGTAGCATGAACTTCGAAGGCCTGCGCCGTCGCGGTTTCAGCGCCGAATCGATCCAGGCGCTGCGCCGGGCCTACAAGGTGGTCTACCGCCAGGGCTTGACCGTGGATGAGGCGCTCGCCGAATTGGTCGAAGTCTCAGCGCAGTTCCCGGAAGTCGCCGTGTTCCGCGACTCCATCCAGAGCTCCACCCGCGGCATCACCCGCTGACCATGCAACCGACCGCTCGCAAGCTGCGCGTCGCCCTGGTCGCGGGCGAGGCGTCCGGCGATATCCTCGGCTCCGGCCTGATGCAGGCGCTCAAGCAGCGTCACCCCGACATCGAGTTCATCGGTGTCGGTGGTCCGCGCATGCAGGCCGAAGGGCTGCAATCGCATTTCCCAATGGAGCGTCTGGCCGTCATGGGTCTGGTCGAGGTCCTCGGCCGCCTGCGTGAACTGCTGCGCCGCCGCAAGGATCTGGTGCGGATGCTGATCGCGGCCAAGCCGGATGTGTTCATCGGCATCGATGCGCCGGACTTCAACCTCAACATCGAATTGAAGCTGCGCCGTGCGGGCATCCGCACGGTGCACTACGTCAGTCCGTCGGTATGGGCCTGGCGGCAGAAGCGCGTGCTGAAGATCAAGGAAGCCTGCGACCTGATGCTCGCACTGTTCCCGTTCGAGGCGCGCTTCTACGAAGAGCATGCCGTGCCGGTGCGCTTCGTCGGCCATCCGCTGGCCAATACCATCCCGCTGGAAGCCGACCGGACCGGTGCGCGCGACCGCTTTGGCCTGCCACAGGACGCCTGCGTCGTGGCGCTGTTGCCGGGCAGCCGGGGGGGGGAGGTCGGCAAGCTCGGTGCCTTGTTCCTCGATACTGCCGAACGCCTGCTGGCGGCTCGCCCGCAGCTGCGCTTCGTACTGCCTTGCGCCAGTCCCGAGCGCCGTGCGCAGATTGAGGAAATGCTGGTCGGTCGTGACCTGCCCGTGCAGTTGCTCGACGGTGCTTCCCACGACGCCCTGGCCGCCTGCGACGCGGTGCTGATCGCCTCGGGGACTGCGACGCTGGAAGCGCTGCTGTACAAGCGGCCGATGGTCGTCGCCTACAAGGTGGCGCCGATGACCTACCGCATTCTCAAGCGTCTGGTGAAAAGCCCTTACATCTCGCTACCGAACCTGCTGGCCGGTCGCCTGCTGGTGCCAGAGCTGATCCAGGACGCGGCAACGCCGGACGCGCTGGCCGCTACTTTGCTGCCGCTGCTTGATGACGGCAGTGTGCAAACCGAATCCTTCGACGCCATCCACCGCGCTTTGCGCCAGGATGCGTCCGCGCAGGCCGCCGAAGCGGTACTCGCCCTGGTGGAGAAACGCTGATGCAGATGGGGCTTGATTTCACCCTGGTGGAAGAGCTGGTCGCCGGTGTCGACGAAGTGGGTCGCGGACCGCTGTGCGGTCCGGTGGTCACCGCGGCGGTGATTCTCGATCCAGCTCGTCCGATCAGCGGTCTGAACGACTCCAAGAAGCTCACCGAGGCTCGCCGTGAAAAGCTCTTCGACGAGATTCGCGAGAAGGCCCTCGCCTGGTGCATCGCTCGTGCTGACGTGCACGAGATCGACCAGCTGAATATCCTCCACGCCACCATGCTGGCGATGCAGCGGGCCGTCGAAGGCTTGGCTGTCACCCCGAAACTGGCACTGATCGACGGCAATCGCTGTCCGAAACTGCAGGTGCCGTCCGCCCCCGTGGTGCAGGGTGATGCCAAAGTGCCGGCCATTGCAGCTGCCTCGATCCTGGCCAAGGTCAGCCGCGACCGTGAGATGCAGGAAATGGAAGCGCTCTACCCGGGCTACGGCATCGGCGGTCACAAGGGCTATCCGACGCCGGTGCACCTCGAAGCCCTGAAGCGGTTGGGGGCGACGCCGATTCACCGGCGCTCCTTCGGTCCGGTGCGTGAGGTACTGGAAAACGCCGGCGGCATTCTGTAACACCCTGTTATTGCTCTGAAATTCCTCCGGGCAGCGCTGTGCCTGCACCTTGGGTCGCCTCGTGCGGCGGCTGGCCCATAGATCCCTGTAGCTTTACGGATAGCCCCGGTACAATCCGGGGCTTGCCGTTTTTCGCGTTTGCCAAGGACCACCATGACCGCCACCTTCGTTCACCTGCGTCTGCACACCGAATTCTCCCTGGTCGACGGCCTGGTGCGGGTCAAGCCGCTGATCAAGGCGGTCGGCGGGGCCGGTATGCCGGCGGTGGCGGTGACCGACCTGAGCAACATGTGCTCGCTGGTGAAGTTCTACAAGACGGCCATGGGCGGTGGCATCAAGCCGATCTGCGGCGCCGACATCTGGCTGGCCAACCGCGACGAGGACGGCCCGCTGACCCGTCTGACCCTGCTGGCGATGAACGCCAAGGGCTACCGCAACCTGACCGAGCTGATTTCCCGCGGCTGGCAGGACGGCCAGCGTAACGGCGAGATCATCATCGAGCGCGAGTGGGTCAAGCAGGCGGCCGAGGGCCTGATCGCCCTGTCCGGCTCCAAGGAAGGCGAAATCGGCCTGGCGCTGCTGGCAGGTGACAATACCCTGGCCGACTCGCTGCTGGCCGAGTGGTGCGAGCTCTTCCCGGATCGCTTCTACCTGGACATCCAGCGCACCAACCGGGTCAACGACGAGGAGCATGTACACGCTGCCGTGGCCTTGTCCGAGCGCAGCGGCGCGCCGCTGGTGGCGACCAACGACGTGCGCTTCATCAAGCCGGAAGACTTCGAAGCCCACGAAACCCGCGTATGCATCGGCGAAGGCCGGGCGCTGGACGACCCGCGCCGCTCGCGCTCCTATTCCGACCAGCAGTACCTGAAGAGTCCGGCCGAGATGGCCGAGCTGTTCAGCGATATTCCCGAGGCACTGGAAAACTCCGTCGAGATCGCCAAGCGCTGCAACATCGATGTGCAGCTGGGCAAGTACTTCCTGCCCAACTTTCCGATCCCTTACGACGACATGGACATCAACGACTACCTGCGCCATGTCTCCTATGAGGGCCTGGAGGAGCGCCTGGCGGTGCTCTGGCCGAAGGAAACCACACCGAACTACGAAGAGAAGCGGCAGATCTACGTCGATCGCCTGGAGTTCGAGCTGGGCACCATCATCCAGATGGGCTTCCCCGGCTACTTCCTGATCGTGATGGACTTCATCAAATGGGCCAAGAACAACGGCGTGCCGGTGGGCCCCGGCCGTGGATCGGGTGCCGGCTCGCTGGTCGCTTACGTGCTGAAGATCACCGACCTCGACCCGCTTGCCTATGACTTGCTGTTCGAGCGATTCCTCAACCCCGAACGTATTTCCATGCCCGACTTCGACGTCGACTTCTGCATGGAAGGCCGCGACCGGGTGATCGACTACGTGGCCGGCGCCTACGGTCGTAACGCGGTCAGCCAGATCATCACCTTCGGCTCCATGGCCGCGAAGGCGGTGGTGCGCGACGTGGCGCGGGTGCAGGGCAAGTCCTACGGCCTGGCCGACAAACTGTCGAAGATGATTCCCTTCGAAGTGGGTATGACCCTGGAAAAGGCCTACGAGCAGGAAGAGATGCTCCGCGACTTCCTCAAGTCCGACGAGGAAGCCCAGGAAATCTGGGACATGGCGCTCAAGCTGGAAGGCGTCACCCGCGGTACCGGCAAGCACGCCGGCGGCGTGGTGATCGCGCCGACCAAGCTGACCGACTTCGCGCCCATCGCCTGTGACGAAGAGGGTGCCGGCCTGGTAACCCAGTTCGACAAGGACGACGTGGAAGCTGCTGGCCTGGTGAAGTTCGACTTCCTTGGCCTGCGCACCCTGACCATCATCAAGTGGGCGATGGAGATCATCCATCGCAAGCAGCAGAAGGCCGGCGACCCGAATCTGGTCGACATCGACCGCATCCCGCTGGACGACAAGAAGACCTACGACCTGCTGCAGAAGGCGGAAACCACCGCGGTCTTCCAGCTTGAATCGCGCGGCATGAAGGAGCTGATCAAGAAGCTCAAGCCAGACTGCCTGGAAGACCTCATCGCACTGGTGGCGCTGTTCCGTCCCGGTCCGCTGCAGTCGGGCATGGTGGACGACTTCATCAACCGTAAGCACGGGCGCGCGGAGGTTTCCTACCCGCACCCGGATTACCAGTACGCGGGCCTCGAGCCGGTGCTCAAGCCCACCTACGGCATCATCCTGTACCAGGAACAGGTGATGCAGATCGCCCAGGTGATGGCGGGCTATACCCTCGGCGGCGCGGACATGCTGCGCCGGGCAATGGGTAAGAAGAAGCCCGAGGAAATGGCCAAGCAGCGCGGCGGCTTCATCGAGGGCTGCTCGAACAACGGCATCGACAAGGAACTCTCGGGCAACATCTTCGACCTGGTGGAAAAGTTCGCCGGCTACGGCTTCAACAAGTCGCACTCGGCCGCCTACGGCCTGGTGTCCTACCAGACCGCCTGGCTGAAGACACACTGGAAGGCGCCGTTCATGGCCGCGGTACTCACCGCGGATATGCAGAACACCGACAAGGTGGTGACTCTCATCGAAGAGTGCCGCCACATGAAGTTGCGCATCCTGGCGCCGGACGTGAACAACTCCGAGTTCCGCTTCACGGTCGATGATGACGACCAGATCGTCTACGGCCTCGGCGCGATCAAGGGCGTCGGCGAAGGCCCGGTGGAAGCCATCACCGAGTGCCGCAACGAGGGCGGGCCGTTCAAGAACCTGTTCGACTTCTGCGACCGTATCGACCTCAAGCGCGTCAACAAGCGCACCCTGGAGGCACTGATCCGCGCCGGTGCGCTGGATCGCCTCGGCCCGCACTTCCATGAAGAGCAGAAGGCCTACCACGCCCACGTCGACATCAACCGTGCGGTGTTGCTGGCGTCCATGGAAGAGGCCGTCAAGGCCGCCGAGCAGACCTCGCGCAGCCACGACAGCGGCCACATGGACCTGTTCGGCGGTGTGTTCGCCGAGCCCGAGGCGGACGTCTACGCCAACCATCGCAAGGTCAAGGAGCTCAACCTCAAGGAGCGCCTGAAAGGTGAGAAGGACACCCTTGGCCTGTACCTGACCGGTCACCCGATCGACGAGTACGAAGGCGAGGTGCGACGTTTTGCCCGCCAGCGCATCGTCGAGCTGAAACCTGCCCGTGACACCCAGACCGTTGCCGGTCTGATCGTCAACCTGCGGGTGATGAAGAACAAACGCGGCGACAAGATGGGCTTCGTGACCCTGGACGACCGCTCCGGCCGTATCGAAGCCTCTCTGTTTGCCGAGGCCTTCGCCGCCAACCAGGCGCTGCTGCAGACTGATGCGCTGGTGGTGATCGAGGGCGAAGTCAGCCAGGACGATTTCTCCGGCGGCCTGCGCCTGCGCGCCAAGCGCGTGATGGGCCTGGAAGAGGCCCGTACTTCGCTGGCCGAGAGCCTGCGCGTGCGTGTCCATGCCGATGCGCTCAAGGGCGACCGCCTGCGCTGGCTGGCCGATCTGTGCACCCGCCACCGCGGCAGTTGCCCGGTCACCGTCGACTACAGTGGCGAGTCCGCGCGCGCGTTGCTGCAGTTCGGTGAGCAGTGGCGGATCGACCCGGCAGACAACCTGATTCAAGCGCTGCGTGACCAGTTCGGCCGCGACAACGTCTTCCTGAACTACCGCTAGCGCGGCGGTGGCCAAACGCCGCCCGCTTGCCAGTCTCGACCCTCGGCGCCCGATACCGTAAGGTAGGGCGCCTACGGACCAGGCCCAGCCGCCAACAGAACGACGGATAGCCCATGAACCCGAATTTTCTCGATTTCGAACAGCCCATTGCCGACCTGCACGCCAAGATCGAAGAGCTGCGCCTGGTTGGCAACGACAACGCCCTGAACATCACCGACGAGATCTCCCGTCTGCAGGAGAAGAGCAAGGCGCTGACCGAGAACATCTTCGGCAACCTGTCCAGCTGGCAGATCGCCCAGCTCGCTCGCCATCCGCGTCGCCCCTACACCCTGGATTACATCGAGCACATCTTCACCGAATTCGAAGAACTGCACGGCGACCGTCATTTCTCCGATGACGCGGCCATCGTCGGCGGCGTTGCCCGCCTGGACGAGCAGCCGGTGATGATCATTGGCCACCAGAAAGGCCGCGAAGTGCGCGAGAAGGTTCGCCGCAACTTCGGCATGCCGCGCCCGGAAGGCTACCGCAAGGCCTGCCGCCTGATGGAAATGGCCGAGCGCTTCAAGATGCCGATCCTGACCTTCATCGATACGCCTGGCGCCTACCCGGGCATCGATGCCGAAGAGCGCGGCCAGAGCGAGGCCATCGCCTGGAACCTGCGTGTCATGGCGCGCCTGAAAACCCCGATCATCGCCACCGTGATTGGCGAGGGCGGTTCCGGCGGCGCGCTGGCCATCGGCGTCTGCGATCAACTGAACATGCTGCAGTATTCCACCTACGCGGTGATTTCCCCCGAAGGTTGCGCCTCGATCCTCTGGCGTACCGCCGAAAAGGCGCCGGAAGCCGCCGAGGCCATGGGCATCACCGCCAATCGCCTGAAGGATCTGGGTATCGTCGATAACATCATCCCCGAGCCGCTGGGCAGTGCCCACCGCGATCCGGCAGCCATGTCCGCGACCATTCGCGAATCCCTGCTGGGGCAGTTGGATACCCTCAAGCAACTGAGTAGCGAAGAGCTGCTGGCGCGCCGCTACGAGCGCCTGATGAGCTACGGCGTCGCCTGATCGACGTCTTCGGCGCAGCGCGGGTGACGAGGTATCCTTGCCTCGTCCCCGACCCTGTCGACCTGCGCCATGCCCCTTGAATCCGCGTCTCTCGAATCCCGACTGCTGACCTTCCTGGCCCCCTGGCGAAACGCGCCGGCTTGGCGGGTGGCGCTTTCCGGCGGCCTGGATTCCACCGTTCTCCTGCACCTCCTCGCGCAACTCGCTCATCGCGAAGCCTTGCCGCCGATTACCGCCATCCATGTACATCACGGCCTGCAGGCTGCGGCCGACGCTTGGCCTAGCCACTGCCAGCGCGCCTGTGACGATCTCGGTGTGCCGCTGAGGATCGAGCGAGTACGGGTCGATGGGCGGGCCAGCCTGGAGCGTGCCGCACGCGAAGCGCGCTATGCCGCCTTCGAAGCGGCGTTGGGGGAGGGGGAGTGCCTCTTGACCGCTCAGCACCAGAACGACCAGGCGGAGACGGTGCTGTTCCGCCTGTTCCGTGGCGCCGGGGTGCGCGGGCTGGCCGGTATGGCTGCCGAGCGTCCGCTGGGCGCTGGTTCGCTGCTGCGGCCGCTGCTGGGCGCAACTCGCCTGGAGCTGGAGCGCTATGCGAAGCGCCATGGCCTGGGCTGGGTGGAAGACCCGTCCAACGCCAACGACGACCATGACCGCAACTATCTACGTAACCAGGTACTGCCGTTCATCGTTCGGCGTTGGCCCGCGGCGAGCGAGACGATTGCCCGAAGTGCCGAACATCTGGCGGAGTCCGAAAGCTTGCTGAGCGAACTGGCGCGGAACGACCTGTCGTTGGCCGGGGAGCGTTCCGAGTACGCAGGCATGCAGCTGCCTTCGCTGGCACTGGCCGCGCTGATCGAATTGAGCGAGCCACGCCAGCGCAACGCGTTGCGGCATTGGCTGGCTCCTCTGGCACGGCTGCCGGACAGCGCGCATTGGGCGGGGTGGCGAGACCTTCGCGATGCGCGCGACGACGCCGAGCCGGTCTGGCGTCTTGCGGATGGCGAGCTGCGCCGTGCCCAGGGCCGCCTCTGGTGGCTGGCCAGTCCCTGGCTTGGCTTCGTGCCGGAAGCGTACTCCTGGGCGGTGTCCGCGCAATCCCTGGTGTTGCCGGGCAATGGTTCGCTGCGCTTCGAGGGTGAGCCGCCGGTTGGTCCGCTTGAGATCCGTTACCGTCAAGGCGGAGAAGTGATGGCGGTGGCCGGGCGTGGTCGGCGCGACCTGAAGCGGCTGCTCAACGAAGCCGCTGTGCCGGCTTTCCTGCGTGGCCGTTTGCCACTGCTCTGGCGAGGCGACGAGCTGCTGGGCGTCGCACTGCTGCCCGATCTGCGTGTGGAGCCCGGTCAGCCCTGGACGCTGCGCTGGACAGCGCCGACGAATGACTCGGGTTTGAGCTGAAAGCCGCTTTCCGGTAGACTACGCTCCCGTCTTGTACCGCTCCCGTTGATTCCCCTCCGAACCAGCGGGAGTTCGCTATTGATCACGACGAAGTCGTGAGTTGGGCCGCGGCCCGACACCTTCGCTTCCCCGGCGGCCGAGCCGCCTAAACGCTGACATTCAGGGCTTTTCATGACGCGCTACATCTTCGTCACGGGTGGTGTTGTTTCTTCATTGGGGAAAGGCATCGCCTCGGCTTCCTTGGCTGCCATTCTGGAAGCGCGTGGCCTGAAGATCACGATGCTCAAGCTGGACCCCTACATCAACGTAGATCCGGGCACCATGAGCCCGTTCCAGCACGGTGAGGTGTTCGTCACCCACGACGGCGCCGAGACCGATCTTGACCTGGGCCACTACGAACGCTTCGTTCGTACCACCGTCACCCAGAACAACAACTTCACCACCGGCCGCGTCTACATGGACGTGCTGCGCAAGGAGCGTCGCGGTGACTACCTCGGCGCCACCGTGCAGGTGATCCCGCATATCACCGACGAGATCAAGCGTCGTATCATCAAGGGCGCCGGCGATGCCGACGTGGCCCTGGTAGAGATCGGCGGTACCGTGGGTGACATCGAGTCGCAACCCTTCCTCGAGGCTATTCGCCAGCTGCGTGTGGAAATCGGCGCCAAGCGCGCGATGCTCATGCACCTGACGCTGGTCCCGTACATCGCCACCGCTGGCGAGACCAAGACCAAGCCGACCCAGCACTCGGTCAAGGAACTGCGCTCCATCGGCCTGCAGCCGGACATCCTGATCTGCCGTTCCGACCATCCGGTGGACGTGTCTTCCCGCCGCAAGATCGCCCTGTTCACCAACGTGGAAGAGCGCGCGGTCATTTCGCTGGAAGACGTCGACACCATCTATCGTATTCCGTCGGTGCTGCATGCCCAGGGCGTGGACGACCTGGTCGTCGAGCGCTTCGGCCTGGAGTGCGGCCCGGCCGACCTGTCCGAGTGGGACCGCGTGGTCGACGCCAAGCTCAACCCCGAGCGTGAAGTCACCATCGCCATGGTCGGCAAGTACATGGAACTGCTCGACGCCTACAAGTCGCTGATCGAAGCCATGACCCACGCCGGCATCCAGAGCCGCACCAAGGTCAACCTGCGCTACATCGACTCCGAGGATATCGAGCAGCAGGGCACCAGCCTGCTCGAAGGCGCCGACGCCATCCTGGTTCCGGGCGGCTTCGGCCTGCGCGGCGTGGAGGGCAAGATCACCGCCGTGCAGTACGCCCGTGAGAACAAGGTTCCGTACCTGGGCATCTGCCTGGGCATGCAGGTGGCCGTCATCGAGTACGCCCGTAACGTGCTGGGCTGGACCGATGCCAACTCCACCGAGTTCGACAAGTCCAGCGGCCACCCGGTCGTCGGCCTGATCACCGAATGGCAGGACGCCACCGGCGCCACTGAAGTGCGCACCGAGACTTCCGACCTGGGCGGCACCATGCGCCTGGGCGCCCAGGAGTGCCTGCTGTCCGCCGGTACCCTGGTGCACGACTGCTACGGCAAGGACGTGATCGTCGAGCGTCACCGTCACCGCTACGAAGTGAACAACAACCTGCGTCCGCAACTGGAAGCCGCCGGCCTGAAGATTTCCGGTCGCTCCGGCGACGGCGCGCTGGTCGAAGTGGTCGAGGCTCCGGATCATCCGTGGTTCGTCGCCTGCCAGTTCCACCCGGAATTCACTTCCACCCCGCGTGATGGCCACCCGCTGTTCAGCGGCTTCGTCAACGCCGCCCTGAAACAAGCCGGGAAAGCCTGAGCATGAGCCAGAAGATCATCCGCGTCGGCGACATCCAGATCGGCAACGACCTGCCGTTCGTGCTCTTTGGTGGCATGAACGTACTGGAGTCGCGCGACCTGGCGATGCAGGTCTGCGAAGAGTACGTGAAGGTGACCGAGAAGCTCGGCATCCCCTACGTGTTCAAGGCCAGCTTCGACAAGGCCAACCGTTCCTCGATCACCTCGTTCCGTGGTCCGGGCATGGAAGAGGGGCTGAAGATCTTCGAAGAGATCAAGAAGACCTTCAAGGTGCCGGTCATCACCGACGTGCACGAGCCCTACCAGGCCGCCCCGGTGGCCGAGGTCTGCGACATCATCCAGCTGCCGGCCTTCCTGTCCCGGCAGACCGACTTGGTCGTGGCCATGGCCCAGACCAAAGCGGTGATCAACATCAAGAAAGCCCAGTTCCTCGCGCCGCAGGAGATGAAACACATCCTGCGCAAGTGCGAGGAGGCGGGTAACGACCAGCTGATCCTTTGCGAGCGTGGCTCCTCCTTCGGGTACAACAACCTGGTGGTGGACATGCTCGGCTTCGGCATCATGAAGCAGTTCGAGTACCCGGTGTTCTTCGACGTGACCCATGCC